>CAZTRW010000117.1:9526-12830 GCA_964616725.1 uncultured bacterium | reverse complement strand
TGAGGACTCTCCACAAAGCTCTCTCCCTGGGGAGCCACAGCCAGGGGAGCCGGTTTGGGTTTCAGTGCCACTGACAGGGGGGGATTGAACTTCGCCATCTGAGCGCGAACCGTATCATCAGCGACATACAACAAGATTTTCGCTTCCAGGGAAGAACCGATCGCCTTTGCCGCTCTCGCACTTTCCAGCACCTTATTCACCTCTGCCCGAATCTGCCGGAACTGTTCCCATTTTTCCCCCAGAGGGGGATTATACCAATAGGGTTCGGTAACCACCCATCCCGCTTGAAACACTGACTGGTAAGGGGTAGAGTAAGGTAAGTTTTGCCAGATATCTTCTGCCATGTGGGAGAGCACCGGCGCAATTGCCCGCGCCAGATTTTCCACCACCCTTGCCAACACCGTCTGACAACTGCGACGACGTTTGCCATTGGCGCTACTGATATAGAGCCGATCTTTGGCAATATCCAAGTAAAAATTCGACAAATCCACAACACAGAAATTCTGCACCGTTTGGAAAAAGCGGAAAAACTGATAACTCTCAAAAGCATCCGTGATCTCCGCCATCACTTCTGCCATCCGATGCAGCATATACTGATCTAACTCCGGCAACGCTTCATAGGGGACTATATCGCGAGCCGGATCGAAATCGTACAAATTTCCCAGTAAAAACCTCGCCGTATTGCGAATTTTCCGGTAGACATCTGCCAACTGCTTCAGGATGGTTTTCCCAATGGGCACATCTGAGGAATAATCTACCGAAGACACCCACAACCGCAACACATCCGCCCCATAGGGAGGGGCTTCTTTCTGATTTTTTCCCCCATTAATAATTTCCAGCGGATCGACCACATTGCCTAGGGACTTGCTCATTTTCCGTCCCTGCTCATCCAAGGCAAATCCATGGGTAAGTACCCTTTTATAGGGAGGAATGCCATTGGCTGCCACACTAGTGAGTAAACTTGACTGGAACCATCCTCGATGTTGATCGGAGCCTTCTAGATACAAATCGACGGGGTAAGTTAACTCGGCTCGCGCCTGAGCGACTCCTGCCCAAGAACAGCCGGAATCAAACCACACATCCATTGTGTCCATGCCCTGGCGATAGGTTTTGCCGTTATCGCGATAGGAGGGAGGTAATAATTCTGCTACGGGGAGAGTCCACCAAGCATCGGAACCCTGCTGACGGATAATTTCTTTCACATGGGCGATGGTTTCTGCATTGAGCAATACCTCTCCCGTTTCCTCGTCGTAGAAGGCTGGAATGGGTACGCCCCAATTACGCTGTCTGGAAATACACCAATCTGATCGTTCCGAGACCATGGCAGTGATCCGATTTTCCCCTTGAGCGGGAATCCATTTTACGGAGGCGATCGCCTCTAGGGCCTCCTCCCGGAACTTATCCACCGACGCAAACCACTGCTCCGTTGCCCGGAAAATCGTTGGTTGCTTCGTCCGCCAATCATAAGGATACTTGTGCACATAGGGTTGTTTTTTTAACAGAGAACCCACCTCTGCCAGCGCCTGAATAATCGCCTCATTCGCATCTTTTAGCACATTCAGACCCGCAAACCGGCCGCACTCTGCCGTAAAATTCCCCGCCTCATCCACCGGCGATAACACGGGCAGCCGATACCGTTGCCCCACCATAAAATCCTCTTGACCATGACCAGGAGCCGTATGCACCAAACCCGTTCCCGACTCCGTAGTCACATAATCACCACCAATCACCACCGGACTTTCCCGGTCAAATAGGGGGTGTCGATAGGTACAATACTCCAGATCTTCTCCCTTAATCCTCGCCTTCAGAGCCAAGGGCACTTGCCATATCTCCGACAAACGGGCGATCGCCCCCTCCGCCACCAGCAAATACTTCGGCAAATACACCTTCCCCGCCGTAGCCACAGGCTCAGAACTTCCCGTCTCCCCAAACCCCCTTGCCTGCCTCTTCTTCACTGGCGGTCTTCCCCATCCCGTATCCACCACCGCATACATCAAATCAGGATTCACCGCCACCGCCAAATTCGCCGGAATCGTCCACGGAGTCGTCGTCCAAATCGCCACCCCCAGATCCCCCAAATAAGGGCCCAGTAACGAAAACGCCCCATCATTCAAATGAACCATCCGAAATGCCGCATAAATACTCTCCGACGTATGCCCCTCCGGATACTCCAACTCCGCTTCCGCCAAAGCCGTCCGCGAACTCGGACTCCAATGAACCGACTTCAGCCCTCGGTAGATATACCCCTTCAGCACCATCTGCCCAAACACCTCAATCTGAGCCGCCTCATACTCTGGAGTCAGCGTCAGATAGGGACGATCCCAATCTCCCCAAACCCCATAGCGCTTAAACCCAGATTGCTGCTCCTCCACCGTCTGTTTCGCAAACTCAGCCGCCTTTTGCCGCAGAGCGATCGCCGTTAGCCCCTCCCGCTCCTCCTGCTTCATCCCCTGAAGCACCTTCAACTCAATCGGCAGCCCATGGCAATCCCAACCCGGCACATACCGCACCTTATACCCTTGCAGCAGCTTATACTTATTAATAATATCCTTCAGAATCTTATTCAGAGCATGGCCCATGTGCAAAGAACCATTGGCATAGGGCGGCCCATCATGCAAAACAAACAACTCTCCCGGATTCTCCTGAGACAATCGCTCATAAATCCGCTGCTCTGCCCAAAATTGCTGCAATTGAGGCTCTCGTTCAAGAGAATTTGCCCGCATATCAAAACGAGTTTGGGGCAAATTAACGGTAGTCTTGTAATCTTTAGCTACTGTCACGGCGCTATTCAAAACCCTAAGTGCGAAAACGTTGTAGGTGCATACTTAATTCTAACAGGAAACCTCATGATCCCCCAAATAAGTCTATCTACGTTTTTTCCCTCTCCCCGATCGCGATCGACCGGCTGGCGGATCACCCTCACCAGAATCAGACTCCTCACTCTCAGAAACAGACTCACCAGAGTCCGCCCTCTCTACCCCTTCCGCCACAGCACTAGACTCCACCTCTAGCCCTTGATCCGTTCCCTCTACCCCCTCCGCAGAAGCTTCAGAAACAGAACCATCCATCTCCTGGACTTCCCTCGCATCAGATCCCTCTAAATTTTCCCCTAACCCCTCTGAACCAGGCGCAGATCCCGTTTCAACATTTTCTCCCATCTCACTGCTCACAGGCTCTGACTTCTTCAGCCGCCCTTTCAGCCCTCCAAACAAACCTAAAACCCCTGATAGAGTTTTCGACTGGAGTTGGGGAGACGCAGGCACAACCGGCCCACCCTCCTCAGTTATAGACAGTTCCGGTACTG
>CAZTRW010000117.1:0-9426 GCA_964616725.1 uncultured bacterium | reverse complement strand
GAGACACAGGGGGCGCACTCTCCTCAGTTATAGACAGTTCCGGTACTGGAGACACAGGGGGCGCACTCTCCTCAGTTATAGACAGTTCCGGTACTGGAGACACCTCTACCTCCGGCTCGCTCTGCACCACACTCGTAGGCGAGGGAGCCGGAGCAGAAACCACTGGTGCAGAAGACTTCCCCAAAAAACGAGTCAAAACAGCCAACCCATTTTGCTTTAACTGATTTGGCTCAATTGGAGTTTTTTGTGCAGCCGGAGTTAACTGGCGACGCAGAGTTAAAGTTTCCCAACCTAACCACAATACCAGAGGAACCACCGCCATCTGACCCAACATCACCGCCCCCGTAAACCGTCCTGCACAGAACCACAGAGTTAAGGCATAAAGAAGACCTAACCCACTCCAGACAAAATCACTTTTACGACGATAGACCTCCGGAAAGAAGAAAAAGGCCATATAAAAAGCGAAACTGCCCAAGCCAACAGCCAATGCCAGAATGCGTGCCATGTCTCTAGAACCCTCTTTGACTAAAACTTGAAAACGTTCTCTGAGCCTACAGGGTCATTTTACCTTGATGTTCGAGACTTAATATCTTCTTTACGGGACAATTTTGCAGATCGGGCTAACCTGGTAGGTAATTTGCCGTTACGGCAATTGTTGCTTAAGAGATTAGGGAATCTTATGACACAGCCAAGTTTTGGTCTGATTGGCCTTGCTGTTATGGGTGAAAACCTGGCCCTGAACGTAGAACGGAATGGGTTTCCTGTTACAGTTTATAACCGGACTTATGCCAAAACAGAAGAGTTTATGGCAACCCGTGCTCAGGGGAAAAATTTTCTAGCGGCTCAAAGCCTAGAAGAGTTTGTCCAAAAGCTCGATCGCCCCCGGAAAATTTTGATTATGGTTAAAGCGGGAAAACCCGTCGATACCGTCATTGACCAGCTTAAGCCCTTGCTGTCGGAAGGGGATATGATCATCGACGGCGGCAACTCCTTGTACGAAGATACAGAACGTCGTACCCAGGATCTCGAAGCCTCTAAACTCGGTTTTGTGGGGATGGGAGTCAGTGGTGGAGAAGAAGGGGCCCTCAATGGGCCTAGTCTAATGCCGGGAGGAACTCCTTCCGCCTATCAGGAGTTAGAACCCATTCTGACCAAAATTGCTGCTCAAGTCGATGATGGCCCCTGTGTCACCTTTATTGGCAAAGGGGGGGCAGGACATTATGTGAAAATGGTTCACAATGGCATTGAATATGGCGATATGCAATTGATTGCTGAAGCCTATGACTTGCTCAAAAATGGAGTAGGGTTAACCAATCCTGAACTCCAGGAAGTGTTTCAGCAGTGGAATGAAACAGAAGAACTGAACTCGTTTTTAATTGAGATTACAGCGGATATCTTTAAGCAAATTGACTCAGAAACCAATCAGTATTTGATTGATTTGATTGTCGATGCTGCGGGACAAAAAGGCACGGGACGCTGGACGGTGGTGAGTTCCTTAGAGTTGGGGGTGAGTATTCCCACAATTACTGCTGCTGTGAATGCGCGGATTATGTCCGCTTACAAGGAAGAACGGGTGGCTGCTTCTGCTCAGTTACCTGGGCCAACGGGAAAGCCGGATGGAGATTTGAGAGCATTTATCTCAAAAATTCGGGATGCTTTGTATTGCTCAAAAATCTGTTCCTACGCTCAAGGAATGGCGCTGATGAGCATGGCTTCTCAAGAGTTTAGCTATGGGTTAAATCTTAGTGAAATTGCTCGGATCTGGAAGGGTGGATGTATTATTCGCGCCGGATTCTTGAATAAGATTAAGACGGCCTTCAATGATAATCCTCAGTTACCTAATCTTTTGCTTGCTCCTGAGTTTAGGCAAAGTATCTTAGATCGACAGCAGGCTTGGCGAGAGGTTTTAGCCTTAGCCTGTCAGTTGGGGATTCCGGTACCTGCCTTTAGTGCGTCTTTAGATTATTTTGATAGTTATCGTCGGCCGACGTTACCTCAAAACTTGACGCAGGCGCAGCGGGATTACTTTGGTGCTCATACCTATGAGCGGATTGATCGCCCTAGAGGGGAGTTTTTCCATACTCAGTGGATGAGTTAGGCTGAGGTTTCTCTTCTAGGATATTTTTAATAGAGTTAATGGTTCTTCTCAGGTTGAGATGAGCCATTAACTTTGTTTTTGTGAAGTTAGTGAGGTAAGGTTGATCAAGAACAGTGCGATCGCCTCCCGATCCCTTCCTCTCATCTCCCTTTACCCTCTTCCTACCCTCAAGTTATCCGAGTATTTGATTATGATCCACTTAAGCGGCTATCAGATTCTAGCCAAAATCTACGAAAGCAACAAAACCGTTGTCTATCGAGGTCGTCAGCAAAGTACCAATCTTCCCGTGATCTTAAAGGTGCTGGAAGAAGAGTACCCCACCGTGGAAGACAGAAACCGATACCAGCAAGAATTTCAACTCCTCAGTCGCCTCAACCTAGAAGGAGTAGTGAAAGCTTACGCTCTGGAAAATTATCAAAATTCCCTCGTGATGATATTAGAGGATTTTGGCGGAGAATCCTTAAAACAATTACTGGCTTCCCAAAAATTCACCCTTTTAGGATTTTTAAATTTAGCCATTCGGATCACCAAAAATCTCGGCGATCTCCATAAAAGCAACATTATTCATAAAGATATTAATCCCGCCAATATTGCTTTTAACCCCTCTACCGGACAAGTCAAACTGATGGATTTGAGCATTTCTACAGTGCTCAATCGAGATGATTCTGCCTCGGAAAATCATGGTTCCATTGAAGGCACACTAGCCTATATGTCCCCAGAGCAAACGGGAAGACTCAATCGGACAGTAGACTATCGAACCGATTTTTATTCTTTAGGAGTAACCTTCTATGAACTTCTCACCCACAAACTGCCGTTTGAAGCCACAGAAACGATGGAGTTAATCCATTGTCATATTGCCAAACAACCTACCCCACCTCATCTGGTTAATTCCGAAATCCCTAGAGTCGTTTCTGATTTGGTGATGAAACTCTTAGACAAAAATGCAGAAGAGCGCTATCAAAGCAGCTGGGGATTACTGGCTGATTTAGAAATTTGCCTATCTCAACTCAAAGAAAAAGATACGATTGATCCTTTTCCCCTAGGAGAGCAGGATATCTCCGATCAATTTCAGATTCCTCAAAAACTCTATGGTCGAGATAAGGAAATTGATACCCTATTAGCTGCCTTTGAACGAGTGGCTACAGGCAGTAAGGAATTTATGCTGGTTTCTGGCTATTCGGGCATTGGTAAGTCCGCTTTGGTTCAGGAAATTTATAAACCAATCATGCGAAAGAATGGTTACTTTATCCTGGGAAAATTCGATCAGTTTCAGCGCAGTATTCCCTATTTTGCTATTGTTAAGGCCTTTTCTGAGTTGGTTAATTTGTTATTGACAGAAAGCGAGGAAAAATTAAAGATTTGGAAGGAAAAACTCCTGGGTGCTTTTGGTCCTAATGGTCAAATTATTATTGATGTTATTCCAGAGATTGAGTATATTGTCGGCCCTCAACCCCCCGTAATAGAGCTAGGGCCAACAGAATCGCAAAACCGGTTTAATTTAGTCTTCCAAAATTTTATTAAAATTTTCTGCCGTCCAGAACATCCCTTAGTGATGTTTTTAGATGATTTGCAGTGGGCGGACTCAGCTACACTAAAGCTAATTGAGTTGATGCTCACGGAAGCAGAGGTAAACCACTTTTTCTTGATTGGTGCCTATCGAGATAATGAGGTAAGCGCTAGTCATCCTTTGATGATGATTGTGAATTCTTTACGAATTCAGTCAGTCATTATTAACGACATCCGATTAAATAATCTGAATCTTAATCAAATTACGCATTTGGTTTCTGAAACTTTACACCAAGATGAAAGTTTGGTCAAGCCGTTGGGGGAATTAATTCGACAAAAAACGGAAGGAAATCCATTCTTTGTCAATGAGTTTTTGAAAACTTTATATCAAGAAAAGCTTTTGACTTTTGTGCCGCCTCATGCAGGTAGTATGGGGGGATGGACTTGGAGTTTAGAGCAAATTGAAGCGATGAGCATTACCGAAAATGTGGTAGAGTTAATGATTGGAAAATTAAGGAAACTCCCCGAAGAAACTCAAGAGGTTTTACGTTTATCTGCTTGTTTAGGGAATCAGTTTGAATTGAATACGTTATCTTTAATCTATGAAAAGGAATCCTATGGCACTTTTCAAGATTTGCTGCCAGCGATTAGAGAAGGGATGGTACAGCCCAATTCAGGTAAAGATAATATTGATTTGGAGTTGATTACGGCTCCTTTGTTGATTCTAAACTATAAGTTTTCTCACGATCGCGTTCAACAAGCAGCCTATGCGTTGATTGAGGATTCACAAAAGCAAGCGGTACATTTGAAAATTGGGCGGATGCTGTTGGAGAGGACTCCGGTGGAATACCGGACGGAAAGAATTTTTGAGTTGGTGGATCATCTGAATGTTGGTCAAGGATTGATTACTGATGAAGCCGAGATTTTAGAGTTAGCGAAGTTAAATTTGGAGGCAGGAAAACGGGCTAAAGATGCGACGGCTTTTGTAGCGGCGTTGGAGTATTTAAGAGCGGCAATGGGGCGGTTGCCTGAGAATCTCTGGGAGCGGGATCATGGGCTGGCGTTTTGCTTGCATAAAGAGAGAGCAGATGTTGAGTATTTGAATGGTAATTTTGAGGAGTCTGAGCATTTAACGGATGAGGTGTTGCAACATTGTGCTTCTCAGTTTGAGAAAGCAGAAATTTATAATATTCTGTTGATTCAATATACGTTGAGAGGTCAGTATCAAAAGGCGGTTGAGGTGGGGCGGATAGCGTTAGCATTATTAGGGATAGTTTTGCCAACTGAGGGGCTACAGGAAGTGATTCAAGGGGAGTTAGAAGTGACTCAAGGGATTTTGAGCGATCGCCCCATTGCCTCTTTACTCGATCAGCCTCTTATGGCAGATACCACCAGTCAAGTTAAAATCAAATTATTGCATAACTTAGCTCCAACAGCCTATCTGATTGATACTCAGTTATGGACTCTGATTATTCTCCAGGGAGTCAAATTGGGTTTTCAAGAAGGATATGCTCCAGAAGTGGGATTCTTTTTTCCCACCTATGGTATTTTATTAGCCACTCTCTTTGCTCAATACCGTAATGCTTATGATTTAGGCATGGTCGCTTATCAATTAAATCAAAAATGGGGCCATCCTACTTATAAACCAGGAATCTGCTTGTTGACAACACTCAACTATTGGTTTAATCCGGTGAAAAATTCAGCCTCTATTGGTAATGAAACTTATCAATCGGCATTAGATGCGGGAGACTTGCTCTACGCCGGTTACGTGCTGCATAATCAATGCGTGAACTTTATTGTTCAGGGAAGGCCAATTCCAGACATTCTGGAAGAGATTACTAAGTATTTACCTTTTGCTGAAAAAACACAGAATAAGTTGGTTTCTGATACCCTCCTCGGCTTGCGTTTGATTCTGATGAATTTAGATCAAAAAAGTGAGTATGATTTTACCTTTGATAGTCCTATGTTAAAGGAATCAGATTACATTAAAGCCTGTCAAGAACATCAGAGTTGGTTTGGGTTATGCATTTATGAGATTTTTAAGCTGCAAGTGCTATATTTATCAGGAAAGGTGCCAGAAGCGCTGAATCTGATTGGAGAAATTTCCAGCAAAATCCAGTATATTATGGGGACAATTCCTGTCACAGAATATAATTTCTACTCGTCCCTAGTTTATTTATCTGCTTATGCTCTGGTATCAGAAGATGAGCAAATCAGCTTATGGGCTAAAGTTGTCGATAATCAAAAGCAACTGAAGGTGTGGTCAGAAAATTGCCCAGCTAATTTTTTGGCGAAGTATTTATTGGTAGAAGCAGAAATTGCACGAGTCGAGGCTCACTTAGAAAATACCATTAACTTATATGATCGCGCGATCGCCACAGCCGTAGAGCATAACCTCGTGCCGATGCAAGCTCTTATTCATGAACGAGCCGCCGATTTTTGGCTAGAAAATAATAAGCTCTCCTATGCCTTAGTCCATTTGCGAGAAGCCTTTTATAATTATCAGAAATGGGGAATACGTTGTAAGGTGGAGATACTGAAAGCAACCTATCCCCAACTCAATGTAAAAGCTGGAAATCAAGCAGATACTCTAGATGCGGCGAAAACCATCCATACCTCCACTAACTCCATCTCGAATACCCTAGATTTGAATACGGTATTGAAAGTCTCTCAAGCCATTTCCAGTGAAATCGTTTTAGATCGATTGTTGGCTAATTTAATGAAGATCTTGATTGAAAATGCTGGAGCACAATCAGGATTTTTACTGTTGCCGAAAGAAGGAAAGTTATTAATTTCTGCATCTGCTTCTGTGGATGCAGACACGGTAATTAATAATGAGTCAACCGCTTTAGAAACCAGCGATGAATTGCCGATCAGCGTGATTAATTATGTTGAGCGATCGCTCTCAGATGTAGTCTTAAGTAATGCCTGTCGAGATGGACAGTTTACTAACGATCCTTATATCATCAAACGCCAGGTAAAATCCATTCTTTGTATTCCCATTCTCAGTCAAGGACAACTGATTAGTATCCTCTACTTAGAAAACAATTTAACCACCGATGCCTTTACCGCCGATCGGATTGAAGTCCTACAAGTATTATCTTCCCAAGCAGCGATCGCCCTTGATAACGCCCTACTCTATGCCTCCGTAGAGCAAAAAGTTCAAGATAGAACCCAAGAACTTAACCAGAAAAACAAAGATCTATCCCAAACCCTAGAAGAACTCAAACGCACTCAAGCCCAATTAATCCAAACCGAAAAAATGTCAGGTTTAGGGCAAATGGTTGCCGGAGTTGCCCATGAAATCAATAACCCCGTTAGCTTCATCTACGGTAATCTAGCACCCGCCAGCGAATATGTTCAAGATCTCCTGAATTTGATTGCTCTTTATCAAGAACATTATCCAACTCCAGTAGAGGAAATTCAAGAAACGATTGAAAGTATTGATCTCGACTTTATTAGTGAAGATCTCCAAAATTTACTCAACTCCATGCAAGTGGGAGCCGAGAGAATTCGCAAAATCGTGCTCTCCCTTCGCAATTTCTCCCGTCTTGATGAAGCTGATAAAAAACCGGTCAATATCCATGATGGATTAGAAAGTACTTTGTTAATTTTACAAAATCGATTTAAACAATTAGGAGTGGGAGATTATCCAGAAATTGAAATCATTAAAGAATACGGTGAGTTACCCCTAGTAAATTGCTATGCGTCTCAACTCAATCAAGTCTTTATGAACTTATTAACTAACGCTTGTGATGCCTTAGAGCAGGAGAAAAAAAATCATCCCTCTACAAATAAACAACCCAGAATTACAGTCCGAACAGAAGCCAATGCTCAATCGGTTCAAATCAGAATCATTGACAATGGCCCAGGGATAGATGAAGCTACCGTACAAAAAATATTCAATCCCTTTTATACTACTAAGCCTGTGGGTTCAGGGACAGGCTTGGGATTATCGATTAGTTATCAAATTGTAGTCGAAAAACATAGTGGACAACTTAGCTGCTTCTCCCAACCCGGCCAAGGGGCAGAATTTATTGTGGAAATTCCTTTACGTCCTACAGAAGAAGAGTAATAACCTCGATTTCCCCTAGGGAAATTCCTCTAAATAGGGGAAACAACCATAATCATAATTTTAATGGGTTAGAGTGATGCCAAGTAGAGATGAAATAGCAACTACAGAGGGTCAGATCCTCGGTAACCTAACCAGTAAAATCCTGGTGGTTGATGATGTACCAGAAAATCTTCGTCTTCTGAAAATTGTGCTCAAAAGCCAGGGATATGATGTTCGGTTTGCGCCGAGTGGTCAGTTTGCGCTCACCAGCCTGAGTCGGTTTATTCCCGATCTGATTTTACTGGATGTGATGATGCCAGAAATGAATGGATACGATCTCTGTCAGCAGTTAAAAAGTAATCCGAGCACTAAAGATATTCCGGTGATTTTTCTGAGTGCCTTGAGTGAGGGAGCAGAGAAAGTGAAGGGTTTTCAAGTAGGGGCAGTAGATTATATTACTAAGCCTTTTGAAGCAGAAGAAGTATTAGCCAGGGTGGCGCATCACTTAAAACTGACCCATTTGAGCCGACAGCTGCAAGCCCAAAACCAGGCGCTAATAGAGCAAAATGAGCAGTTACAGAAGGCGGAACGGGAAACTCGGTTGTTATTGCAGGTGACTGAGCATCTGACGCAAGCTTCTACTTGGCCAGAGGCGATCGCCCAAGTGTTGATGCTAGTGTGCAATTATATTCTGTGGGATTACGGGGAAGCTTGGTTACCTACAGCCGGGGATGGCCAAGCCTTAGCACAAATTCCCACTGCGTTTGCCCAACATCCCCAATTTGGTCGATTTCATCAAGAAAGCCACCAATATCAATTTCAGCAAGGGGCAGGACTGCCAGGGAGAATTTGGGTAACCCAACAACCGGAATGGATCGAAGATTGCTCTCAACTGGAGACAGGAACCGGCTCTTATTATCGGCAAGCCCTCGCTGCCGCTGCCGGATTGAAAGCTGCTTTTGGTTTACCGATTGTGGTGGAAAATCAGGTGGTGGCAGTTTTAATTTTCTATCAAACCCAAAAGAGTGTGTGTCAACTCCATGTCGTCGCTTTAGTGCAGGCGATCGCCAGTCAACTGGCTCTGTTTATTCAGCGTAAACAAGGGGAACTGAAACTACAACAACAAGCCCAAAACTTAGAAAGAGCACTCCATCAACTCCAAACCACCCAAACCCAACTAATTCAAAGCGAAAAAATGTCCAGCTTAGGCCAACTCGTCGCTGGACTTTCCCACGAAATTAATAATCCCGTCAGCTTTATTTCCGGTAACATCGATCATCTAGAAAACTACATTCAGGATTTAATCGAAATTGTCTATAGCTATCAACAACATTATCCCCATCCCCCCGCCACTATTCGGGAATTAATCAGCGATCGCGAGATCGACTTTATCCTCACCGACATCCCCAACGTGATCCTGTCCATGAGAAGCGGCACAGAGCGCATCACCAAAATCATCAACTCCTTACGGCGCTTCTCCCACTTAAATGAATCCCAACTCAAAACCGTAGATATCCACGATGAAATCGAAAGCGTTTTAACTATTCTCCAAAATCGTATCAAACTCACCGATCCCCACTCTGCCAATGCCTCAAACCTGCCCCCCATTCATCTTCAGCGCAACTACACTCCAGTCCCCAAAATTCAATGCTTTCCCGCAGAACTCAATCAAGCCTTAATGCAAATTATCGTGAATGCGATCGACGCTCTGCAATAACGCTATCAAAAAGACAAAACCGACTCCCTCCCCAACCCCCTTCCCTATACC
>CAZTRW010000116.1:0-12869 GCA_964616725.1 uncultured bacterium | reverse complement strand
CCGTAAAGGTTTGGTCTAATTCCATTTTTCCCATTTCGGAGCGAATCTGAGTGAGGACTAAATTAGTCATGGCTGATTGGAGACTTTGGACTCGATAATAGGCTTTTTCCAAATCCATAATCCGCCAATAGACAACCGCATCTACAGAAATGGAAACATTATCACGAGTGATACATTGTTGCGGAGGAATATCGAGTACTTTTTCGCGAATGGTATCTTTGTAGGAGACTCGATCGATGAAAGGAATGAGGAAATTTAGGCCAGGTTCGAGCTTTTTGCCATTATATTTTCCCAGGCTTTCGACTAACATCTGGTCACTTTGATTAACGATTTTGACGCAGGAGATGGCGCTGCCGCCGAGGAAGAGGGCGATGAGTAATCCGAAAAATCCATCCATAAGGAGACCTCCAATAAGATTTAAGAGTTGAGAAATTTTTGGGGAACGACAATGAGAGTGTTGCCTTCTCTGCGGAGAATGTAGACGATTTCATTAGGGGCGATCGCCAGATGCGGATCATCGCACTTAGCACGCCAAGAATTGCCCTCATAGAGCACTCTACCCGATTCACCCGGTAGAATTTCCGTGAGGGTTTGGGCTTCCTGAGACTCTTGAAGACTGTAGGCACTGTGTTTGGGTAAAAGTTGGCGAGTCCCCATCACTAATCCCAAGGACAATATCATCCAGAGGGCAATTTGCAGTCCCAAGCTTAATTGAGGGAACAATAGGGAAATCCCTGCTACCCCCAAGGCGCTCACTCCCATGAGAAGTTCAATAAAGGCAGTGGGGGTGACGAATTCCATGACACACAGTACCAAACCAGCAATCAGCCAAACTAATGTAGGAGTGAGAGCCATGAACATTAAGGAACGGCAGTTCAATCAGGAGAAAGGATCGACGAAAGATGGGGTTTCACACCGATTTTTTTCGATGACGAGAGCGCATCTAGGAATAGCCTAATCTATGCCGAGGGCGATCGCGTGGAATAATTAACCTAGTCTTTAGGGTTGGAGGCATGGCATGATCAACAAACCCCAGTGCTATCTTTGGGCAGTGAAAGGATCAAAGGTTCCGGTGGGCGAAACCATCGGGAATCGCTATCAAGTCATCGCCCCTCAAATTTGGCAGGATACTCAACCAGAAGCCCTGCCCTTGATCCCGGATTTATCCCATCCAGAAGTCTTACCCTATTTACGTCTCTGTGCCCATCATCTCCATCTGCCCCAATTGTATGGTGCGGTGCGGATTGCTCCAGGGGAAGCCGTGGTATTGCTGGATCGTGCTCCCCTGACTCCAACGGGAACTCTGTATCCTTCAATTCGGGAAGCTTGGCAGGAAGCAACTCCGGTGCGCCAAGTCTATTGGCTATGGCAGTTAAGCCAATTGTGGCATCCGTTGATGGAGTTTGGAGCCGCAATGAGTCTGTTAACGCCGGAGAATATTCGGGTGCAAGGCTGGCGGGTGTGGTTACGAGAGCTACTGTTTACGTCATCGCCGCCGAGTTTAGAGGCACTCTGTCGTTGATGGGAAAGTTGGATGGTTGCTGGTGCGCCCGATATTCGGGAGCAGTTGGAGGGAGTCTGTCAAATCTGGAGAGAGGAGGGGGTTTGGGAGAAGGGGCTAGTGGTGTTGAATCAGATTTTGTTGGAATTGGCGGCAGAATTGCCCTTGAAAGTGGTGACGGTGGGAGGATCGGATAGAGGACCCAGGCGATCGCATAATGAAGATAGCTGTTATCCGGTCACAGTGTCTGCTCCAGGCCATAGCCATACTACTCCAGAATTTGATTATATTTCCCAGTTGGCGATCGTTTGTGATGGTTTGGATGGCCATGAGGGGGGAGAAGTGGCTAGTGAATTAGCCGTCAGGAGTCTGAAACTACAAGTGCAGGGGCTATTGTTGGAGTTGTCAGAGCAAACGGCGGTGGTGATGCCGACGGTGTGGCAAGAGCATATCACTTCGGTGATTCGGATTGTGAATAATTTGATTGCTACTCACAATGATCTGAAGGGGCGATCAGGGCGGGAACGGATGGGAACTACTCTGGTAATGGCGCTGCAAATTGCCCAAAGGGTGAGAACGGCGTTTGGTTTGGATTTTCCCAATGCTCATGAGCTTTATTTGGCTCATGTGGGGGATAGTCGCGCCTATTGGATTACGCCTGATTATTGTCAACTGTTAACTCAGGATGATGATTTTGCCCATTGGCAGGTGATGAAGGGGGAAAGTGCTCCGAGGGAAGCGCGATCGCGCTCTCAGGCGCTACAACTGACTCAGGCTTTGGGGACTTGCCATGCCGATAGTAGGGATTTGACTCCCCATGTCCAACGGTTTCTGATTGAGGAAGATGGGATTTTGCTGTTATGTTCGGATGGGTTAAGCGATCGCGGTACGATTGAACAGTATTGGCAGCAAGATATCGACGAGATTCTCGCTGGGAAAATTACCCTAGATGAGGCAGTGCGTCGTTGGTTGGAGCGAGGAGCCTGGCGCAATAACCCCGATAATTTCTCGGTAGTGCTGATGTATTGTCGAGTGTCTCCAGAAGCAGGGATCAGCACTCAACCTATCTCTCTCGCTGCTGCGGAAGGGATTGCCCTACCAACGGGTACGATTAATGCCAATTTATCTCTGCCAGAGTCTCCAGAGTTTATTTTGCAACAAGTGTCTCCAGAAGAGGTTTCGCTTTCTCCAGAACTGTCTGCTCCCGTTGTTGCCTCAGCTCGATTTCCCCAGGTTGCCTGGGTGATTTTAGGGCTGGTTTTGCTGTTGGGAGCGGGATGGGGAGTGTGGTACGCGGGAGTGATTGAGTTGCCTCGGTTGCCTATCCCCTCTCAACCCCAACCGAAGTAATCTTCCTAGGTGCTCTTTGGCGGGGAATTGCCTTTTTGTGAGAGAATCGAAAATCGTACTCAATCGACACAAGATTTTATTCAAAGGCAAAGTTAAGACCAGTGATTGTGGAGCAGCAGGTTATGAAGATTAAGATTGGCGATCGCGTTCGAGTCAAAACATCTTTAGTAGTTTATCACCATCCTCAATATCGAAACCAACCTTTCGAGCTTAAGGATCAAGAAGGAGAAGTAGTTGAATTTGCCTCTACCTACCAAATGAAAGATCGTGAAGTAAATATTAGCGCTAATTTTCCGATTGTGGTGCAATTTCCCGATCTGGCCAAGCGGTTTAGAGTGCATTTGAGAGAGGATGAATTAGAAGTATTGACAGGGGAGAGTTGACGGGGATTAATTACCCTAATTACCAGGCAATAGCGTTATAGTGTCGAGTATGCTGCCTTTTCTGTCTTCCTCCCCCTAGCCAGCTTATGAGACCTACCACCAGAACGTTCCGGTTATCTGTGCTTCAGGGTTTGGCGTTGAGCGTTCTTAGTGGCGTTCTGGTCAAGGAGATTTGGTTTGTTTACCAAAATTCTCCTCAAGTTGAGTTCACCCGTGCTCCTGGGGCTGTTAGCCCCCCTTCTGAGGATCGACAACCAGTCCCTACACCGTTGGCTGGTAACCCATCAGAGCCTTCCCCTCCATCTTCTGGTTCTGGGAGATCCAGACGGGAGGAGCGCTGGTCTATTTTACTTCCTCCAGAAACAGAGATGGTGGCTAATTATGAACGATGGATGGCTGGAATTTTAAACGATCAGCCCTCTTCTATTTCTGAGGATCAGTTGGCTATATCTCCAGTTGTATCTTCTTCCTTGAAGGGTGGAGTTGTGCCTGAGTCTTTACCGGGGATGGGAATTAAGGCGATCGCTCAGAAAACTAAACTAGAGACTGGCCAGAGGGTAGAATGGGCCCAATCTCCTGTGGAAAATCCTGCTGTTGTCCTCAGTCCAGATGCCACTCCAGAAAATAGTCAACCCTTTCAGCCGACTCAACTGCCTCTCTCGCCGCCGCCGCAACCTCCCGCTGCCTCTTCTCCGAGTACAACCCTAACCATTCCTTCTGCCTATGGTCAACAATGGGGGAAAGTCGGCATAGGATTAGGGATACAGTCTCGTACTCGCTATACGAATCAAGCGGATGGGGGATTAGGCATTGGCATCGGATTGGGTAATCCTCAAACTGGAGTAGGGGTTGATGTTGGCATTAACATTTTAGATTTAGTGGGAAATACGGCTCAAGAGGGTAGTGTGAGTCTGAAAATTCACCGACAACTGCCGCAAAATTGGGCGATCGCCGTAGGGGTACAAAATGCAATTCAATGGGGAAATACGGATGGCGGCTCCAGTGTTTATGGGGTTGTCAGCAAGCGGTTTGATCTGCGCGAGAATATTTCTGAGCCGTTTAGTCGAGTGTATGCTTCTGTGGGGGTAGGAGGAGGACAGTTTCGCTCCGAAGATGATATTCTACAGAAGAGAAATTCTATCGGGGTATTTGGGAGCGTAGCCGTACGAGTGATTCCGCCCGTAAATGCGATCGCCGAATGGAATGGACAAGACTTAAACCTAGGCGTTTCCGTCACCCCCTTTCCCAACCTTCCCCTCGTCATTACCCCCGCCCTCACCGATATTACAGGCAATGCTGGAGACGGTAGCCGATTGACTGTAGGAGTAGGCTACGTCATCTCTTTTTAAATGAATCTTAAATAAACATCTTCAATCCCTCTTCAAACAGCACCTCCCATGAAAACTCAATCCTTCCTGCTATGGTTTACCTGCATTCTCATCCTCATCTTCACCCATAGTTCCTGGCAAAGTGCCCATCCTCAAACCGGCAACCAATCTGATATCACCGGCCCAAATTTACAGGAAATCTTTTCCTTCCCTCCTCCCGAAGAACCCGCTAATTCCAATCAGAATAACAATTCCCAACCCAGCCAAATCTTTGGCACCATCAATCGCCAAGCCTTTGAAAACCAATTTATCCAAGCTGACTTTGAGCAAGCCGTAGAACTATTTGAAGAATTTCAAGCCGTAGAATATGCCAAATATTTTGGACTGCAACTCTATGGGCGCACCGTCACCGCTTGCGAGATTGCTCAAACCCTCGATCAATTAACCCAGAAAACTCAAATCAAAGCCGCAATTATTTACACCGTTGCCCTGCAAGAACAATTAGATTTACTGGTGATTTTCCCCCAGAATCAAGCCTGCACATCTCCTGTCCTATCCCCTCAAGCTTCTATCACTCCTCGCCCTTTCTTACAAGTCAGATTACCCGAAGTAAAGCGACCAGAACTAGAACAATTAATTGATACATTTAGAGGAGAAATTAGTAACCCCAGAAAAATCAGAACCGCCAGCTATCAACCTTACTCTCGCGCTCTTTATCAACGGCTGATTGAACCTTTAGAATCTGAGATCCAAAACAACCAAATAGATACCCTGATTTTTTGTTTAGATAAAAGACTACGTTCTATCCCCCTATCCTCTCTGTACAATGGTCAAGAATTTTTAATTCAAAAATATAATGTCGGCTTAATTCCTAGTTTTAGCCTCATTGATCCCGGCTATCGCTCTGTCCAATCGGCTCAAATTCTAGGATTTGGAGTTTCTGACGGAGGTAAAAATCAAGAATTACCTCCCCTACCTGCCGTTCCCATTGAGTTATCTTGGGTAGGAAAAATTTGGCAAGGACAAACATTTCTCAATCAAAATGCTACCTTACAAAATTTACAGGAATATAGCAAAAATGATCAAATCAGAATGATGCATATTGCTACTCACGCTGAATTTCGTCCTGGAGATTTGAGAGATTCTTTTATTCAACTCTGGGATCGCAATATTGGGTTAAATGAACTGCGAGAAATTTCTCAGATTTCCCAATGGAATCAAAATCCTAGAGTAGAGCTTTTAGTCCTCAGCGCTTGTCGTACTGCTCTCGGCAGTGAAGAAGCGGAACTAGGATTTTCTGGGTTAGCGTTGCAAGCTGGTGTGAAAACATCCATGGGGAGTTTATGGTATGCTTCTGATGAAGGCTCTATGGCACTAATGGCTGAATTTTATCATCTGCTACAAAATTCTCAGGTGAAGACTGAAGCGTTACGAGCCGCACAACTCAATATGCTCAACGGCACGATTAGGATTAAAGAAAAAACTTTGGAGCTATCCGACGGTATCAGGATTAATATCCCTGAAAATTTCCCCCAAAATCTATCTTTTGAACATCCTTATTATTGGTCTGCGTATACTTTGGTCGGTAATTGGAATTAAGATGTGGCTCTAGCCAGTATTTTTCCTTTTAAATTCTAAGTTTTGTTATCGCTGTAGCACTCAGTTAAGCCAGTTGTAAGGTGAAGGGAATTGGGAATTTACCCATCCTTCTCACCAGCATGATAAGAACTGCGAACTAAAGGGCCAGATCGAACGTGGGTAAATCCCATACTACGGGCAATTTCTCCCAATTGATCAAATTCTTCAGGAGTCCAATAGCGCTGTACAGGTAGATGATCTAAGGAGGGACGCATATATTGTCCCAGAGTGAGGCGATCGCACCCTACCCCTCGCAAATCCGCCAGAGTTGCCACAATTTCCTCTGTCGTTTCCCCATGACCTAACATTAACCCGGATTTTGTGGGAATATGGGAATTCACCTGTTTTACCCAATACAACACATCCAAAGAGCGATCGTACTTTGCCCCCCGCCGCACCGGGCGCTGCAACCGCCTTACTGTCTCCACATTATGGTTATAACACGCCGGATTCGCCCCAACCACCTGAGCCACTAACTCCCTTTTTCCCCGAAAATCAGGCGTTAATACCTCAATCTCAGTCCCTGGATTCACCTCTCGTATCCGCTCCATCGTCTTCACAAACCATCCCGCCCCTTGATCTGGTAAATCATCACGAGCCACAGACGTTAATACCACATACTCCAATCCTAACAACTGCACTGCTTCCGCCACCTTTTCCGGCTCCTGGGGATCAAGCGCCATCGGAGCATGGCCCTTATCTACTTGACAAAAAGCACAAGATCGTGTACAGGTTGGCCCCATCAGCAAAAAAGTCGCCGTCTTCTGGGCATAACACTCCCCTCGGTTCGGACATCGCCCCTCTTCACAAATTGTATGAATCTGAAGCTGCTTAATAATCCGTTGTACGGTAGAAAGCTCACTTGCTTTGCCAATGGAGCGCCGTAACCAGGGGGGTAAGGGGGTATATGGCTCAATCCGATCCTGGCGCTGAGGGCGATCGGAAGAAACGGATGGGTTAAAATTAATAGAATTCATCGTTAGCTTGCTCAGACCTGTAAACGACCTCACCAATTCTGGTCAAAGTTCTAGTATCATTCATAATAGTAGAGGAGATCTCTCTCCTGGATTACTCTAGAGCACTCAAAACTACGGTTCGTCCACTCAGTCCAGCATTACTACCAAGTCGTCACCTGTTCAAGGAGTCAGTTGTGGGACATAAAATTATAGTTATTGATGATAGTCGCGTCATCAGAGCACGAGTCAGCGATATGTTACCCAAAGGCAACTTTGAAGTTAAAGAAGCCAAAGATGGTGAAGAAGGCCTAGCACTGATTCAGGAAGAAAACCCGAATTTAATCATGCTCGATTTCCTGCTCCCGAAAGTGAGTGGGTGGGATGTGTTCCAAAAGATTCGCAATCATCCCGAATGGCGTAAAATTCCCCTCGTGCTGATGTCCGGTCGAGAGGAGGAAGTGACGGAAAAGATTCCCCGCCCCTTTGAGTTTTGGGAGTTTATCCCTAAGCCTTTTGAACAAAAGGATTTGATTGCAGCAATTAAAGCAGCGATGCAGAAAGCAAAGTTGCCTCAACCCCCTCTAGAATCTCATGCTGCTGCTCCGGCTGCTGCTTCAGAGTCTGCGACTGCGGGTGGTTCTTCCCCGGCGGAGCTGCAAGCGCTGAAAGACCAAATTACCAAAATGCATGCTGAAATTGAGGCGCTGAAGACTCAAGTGGCGCAAATTGAGCCGTTGAAGAAGCAGTTGATGCAGTTGGCTAATTTTGTGAAGCAAAAGGTGAAATGAGCTATGAGTTAAGTCTACCTTAGTCTAGTTCTCGACGACCTTCTAAGGCACGGGCTAGGGTGACTTCATCTGCATATTCCAGGTCTCCTCCCATGGGGAGTCCGAAGGCAATGCGGGTGACTTTGGTAAAGGGTTTGAGGAGTTGACCGATATAGAGGGTGGTGGTTTCTCCTTCCACGCTGGGACTGATGGCGAGGATGACTTCTTGGATATGCTGCTGACTGACTCGTTGCACTAGAGATTGAATGGTCAGTTGTTCTGGGCCGATGCCATCGAGGGGGGAAATGACTCCGCCGAGGACGTGGTAGAGACCGGAGTATTCTCTGGTTTTTTCGAGGGCGATGACATCGCGAGAGTCAATTACGACACATAGGGTTTGGCGATCGCGGTTCGTATTCCGACAAATCTCACAGATTGGATCGGCAGAAAGATGGTAACATTGGTGACATAACCCAATTTTTTGTTTCGCCTCAATTAAGGCTTGTGCTAAGGCCTTCACTTCAGTATCGGAACGCTTGAGAATATGGAGAGCAAGGCGTTGAGCCGTTTTTGGCCCAACTCCGGGTAATCGTTGAAACTGCTCGATGAGGCGAGCTAAGGGACTGGGGTAAACCGTAGGTTTTCTCCTAATTGAGAGCTAATCTTTTCCAGGGTAGCAGAGCGATCGGTCATCGGTTATTGGTAATCCGAAAGTAGGAATTAAGAATTTTCACAAAGGGTGATTTTTCCCCAAATAGTGATATACCCTAACTAGAGAGCTAATCAATCAGATAGGGTTGGCTCCGAAAACCACTATCAGGCAAACAGGGTCCGATGAATACTCACGATCTGTTTATGTTAATTTTACTGCTCAGTCCTGGGATCTTATTATCTGCGTTGGTGATGTTTACCTTTGCTGCTGGAGGCTAGTTGATACTTCATCTTTATTCGAGATCGCCCTCAAGTGGCCGATCTAGTCTACCACTTGGTCTGGGGGATCTCAGGGACACTAATTAGCAGATATCATCGACATCAACCCATTCATCAGAAGAGTCATCTTCTTCGTCAATGTAGTGAACCAGATATTGATCTTTTTCGTTGTTGATTTCTGTAATAACGGCTAGATACCACTCTTCATCTTCGTCATCCCACACTTGTACTTTTTGACCAACCGCATAACCGTGATCGTCGGTTTTTTCAAAATCACAAGCGCGAGCATCTCTTTCTTTTACCCATTCATCATCTGAAGATCCATAACCGGTATAGTGGATAAAATAGCGAACGCGTCCTTTTTGGACTTTGACTTTTCGCACTGTGGCTTCATACCAATCTTCATCTTCGTCATCCCAGACTTCAATTTTATCGCCTACAGAGAACTGATCGCTTTCTTTGTAGTCTCCTCCTTCTTCTTCTTGTGCTTCTCCTTCCTCTCCTTCTGCATTGCTCTGAGACAAATCTGCTTTGACCAAATCGTAAGCATCTAAGATTAAGCGACGTGCTACGGTTTGAATGCCTGTATGTTCATAGTAGTTTGTGATTTGATCTAAAACGGCGGCGACGACATCTAAATGATCATTGGCTCCTTGAATAAAATTGCCTAAACTGTTGGCAATTGCTTCAGGAGTGATGCCAGTTTTAGTTACAAATTCGTTCATCCACCCTTGGACGGCGTTAAAACATTGGGTCAAAAATCCTACGCGATCGCCAGTATTATTTCCAGGTAATTGATCCTGAATCCCTGCAAAAGCTGGGTTTTGAGTGATGGCTCCTGTATCGAGTCCTTGAATAATTTCTTGGATTTTCGCCAAGAAATTTGGCCCTAATGGCAATACTGCATCGATACAAACCAGAGCCACCATGCGGATAAAACTGGGCCCTTGATAGTTATCCCCTAGGGAAGCAGCAAACAACTGAGGATTGGGTTGGGGCAGTCCATTGAGTTTGCAAAAAGCGATTACTTCTACGGCAATTTTTAGTAATAAATCGATGGTTTGAGCCGTATCTGATTTGGGAGTAATTTTGCCTAAAAAAGATAAAAAGCTAATTTTATCACCCACTTTATTGGCTAAGGCGGCGGTTGCCATCGCCACATCAATAGAGTCGATGAGTTGATAAAGTCCGATCGCTCCTTTATAGTCCTTTGTATTGTTGAGATATAGGGAAGCGGCGCGATCGCGAATCCGGGAAATGGTTTGAGGATCCGTTTCTCCCGTAATCTGCTCAATCGTTGGATCAAATCCAACCAGATTATCCCATTGCCCAGGAGCTACCACATCCAGTGCTTTTAACACTTTAACGGTAATATTATCTTGAGGCAGTTCGTCTACTAAACGAATAATTGACTTACTCATAATGTAATTTTCTGCGTGAGACCAGAGGAAAAGTGGATGGAAAATTAGGAGGGAACTACCATCCCTCGCTGCACCGCTGGACGCTGTTTTACAGTGTCTAGCCAACGCTGTAGATGGGGATAGCCGTCTAGGGTTAATCCCTGAAACTCGTAAATCGCTACCCAGGGGAATGTGGCAATATCGGCAATGGAATAGTCACCGCAGATAAATTCATGGTGTGCCAGTTGTTGATCTAAAACGCCATAAAGTCTGAGGGTTTCTTTTTCGTATCGCGCGATCGCATAAGGAAGTTGTTCAGGGGCAAATCGTCTAAAATGATTCAATTGCCCGAACATCGGCCCAACGCTTGCCATCTGAAACATTAACCATTCAATCACTTGAAAGCGACTTTTGAGGTTATTAGGCATCAATTTACCAGTTTTCTCTGCCAGATACATGAGAATAGCGCCTGACTCAAAGACGGTTATGC
Organism: uncultured bacterium; assembly: GCA_964616725.1. Taxonomy (GTDB): domain Bacteria; phylum Cyanobacteriota; class Cyanobacteriia; order Cyanobacteriales; family Desertifilaceae; genus Roseofilum. The sequence continues at coordinate 2,126 of CAZTRW010000116.1, read as the reverse complement.
CGGTTTCGGCATCGGCGATCGCCGGAATTTTGCTGTTAGGATTAATAGTTACATATTCGGGTGTAAACTGCTCCCCTTTGGTGATATCAATCTGATGGACTCTGTACGGAAGTGCTACTTCCTCTAACATAATCGATACTTTCCGCCCATTGGGCGTAGTAAACGTATATAGGTCAATCATCCAATTACTCCACTTCACCACCTACAACCACATTCCGAATCCGTAGGGAAGGGCCACCACAGCCTACTGCTAAACCACTTTGATTGCCTTTACCACAACCACCGGACTCATCCCAGTAAAAATCATCGGCGATCGCCTCAATATCCGCCAGGGTGCTAAACACATTCCCAGAAAGAGTCACATCCCTCACCGGTTCAGCAATTTCCCCATGGCGGATCATCCACGCTTCGCCAGCACTGAACGTAAACATCTCCCCATTCGTCATCCCGCCACGCCAATTCTTCGCGTATACCCCTTCGGAAATGTCACTAAACAAATCAGCCACAGGCGTTTCACCGCGAGCAATCCAGGTATTGGTCATCCGCACAATCGGAGCATAATGATAATTCAAACAACGAGCATTGCCGGTAGGTTCTTCCCCTAATTTTCCTGCCGTTTCACGGGAATGGAGACGACCGACTAATATACCATCTTTAATTAGTTGAGTAGTAGTGGCGGGAGTGCCTTCATCATCATAGAGATAGCTACCACGATGACCTTGGGGTTGAGCACCATCAAAGATTTGTAGGTTTTTTGGGCCAAACTGGCGTCCGAGGGTCATCACTTCCAGGATATCAGGATTTTCGTAAGCCATGTCTGCTTCGGAGAGGTGACCAAAGGCTTCATGGACAAACAGTCCGGTGAGAATGGGATCGATGACAACGGTGTAAGTGTTGCCTTTGATGGGAGGATGGGAGAGGGCGTTGACGGCGCGTTGAGCGGCCGATCGCACTTGATCGTCGAGTTGCGTTAAGTCTTCATACCCATTGCGAGAGCCAATGGTTTCCCGTCCGGTTTGTACGGTGGAACCGGTGCGAGCGGTGGCTGCAAATCGCATTTCTAGATCTACCCAGGCTTGTTCAATGAGGGTTCCTTCGGAGGTGGCGAGGATCATGCGTTGGGAGGAGTCGCCATAGCGGACGGAGGTGGTGGTGACGCGGGGGTCTGTACTATGGAGAAGGTCGGCATAGTGATCGCACAATTCCTTTTTCTGCATTAAGGGAATTTCTCTGGGATTAGTTCCCCCGAGAGGCAGTCGGCAACGCTCTTGAATGATAGGAATGGGGGCGAGGACACTTTCTTCATTGCCAATTAACTGGGCAGCAGCGATCGCTTCCATCATGCGATCATCTATTCCGGTTAATTGGTTGAAACTACTCATTCCCCAGCCGCCTTTATACAAAGCACGCACTTGTCCTCCCAGAGAAATCGCTTCACTGAGGGTTTCGACCTTATCCCCTCGCAGCAAAATATCCGTAGCTTCTGCTTCTTCGAGGCGAATCGACAGAAAGTCTACCTGGCTCTTATAGCGCTGAATTAACTCCCACAGGAGATTTTCAATGTCAGTAATCATGATAGTTGACCCTAGGGGCAGACCAAGGTGCCCGCCCCAATCATAACCCGTAGGGGCTGACGCCATGCATATTCAACAGGGAAAACAAAGTTTTTTCACTACCTTCCTTTCAACCCTAAGACTGGAATTGTTCGACACAACGGACAAACAATTCTACCCCCAGTTGTAAGACCAGTTCATCAAAATCAAAGCGGGGATGATGGTGGGGATAGGCTAAGTCTCGCTGTGGGTTAGCCGAGCCGAGAAAAAAGTAACAGCCAGGAACCTCTTGGAGGAAGAAGGAGACATCTTCCGCCGCTAGGGTTTGATAGTCAGGAAGGATGTGATCCGTGGTTTCTACCATTTCTTGAGCGACAGATCGTACCAATTCGGCTATGCGGCGATCGTTAATTACGGGGGGATATTGGTTCCAGTAGTCTAGCTCATAGGTGGCTCCGTGCATCTGGCAAATACCTGCGATGATTTGGGTAATGCGTTCTTGTAGATAGGTTTCAAGATGGGGATCAAAATAGCGGACTGTACCACTGAGGCGAGCGGTGTCAGCAATGATAT
>CAZTRW010000115.1:0-12974 GCA_964616725.1 uncultured bacterium | reverse complement strand
AGAGATGGTATTGGTCGGTCGGGTGAATAAGGAAATTGTCTCTCTGATTAACCAAGCCGGGGGGAGTGCGATCGGCTTATGTGGTAAGGATGGTAACTTGATTACTGCCCGTCCCCAAGGTCAAGAGGGGATCGGTTTTGTCGGTGAGGTCAGTAGCATTAATACCAAAGTATTGGAGCCATTGCTGGCCCATGGGTATATTCCTGTGATTTCTAGTGTAGCGGGCGATCGCCAAGGTCAAGCCTACAACATCAACGCTGATACCGTCGCCGGAGAAATTGCCGCATCCCTATCTGCCGAAAAACTGATCCTGTTAACCGATACTGCCGGTATCCTCCGGGATTACAAAGAGCCTTCTACCCTCATCCCCAAACTCGATATCCAGGAAGCTCGCCGCCTCATCGAAGTAGGGATCGTCGCTGGAGGGATGATCCCTAAAGTCCAATGTTGTGTCCGCAGTTTAGCTCAAGGAGTCAAAGCCACTCACATTATCGACGGTCGCGTGCCCCATTCCCTGCTCCTAGAAGTGCTCACGGATGCAGGAAGTGGTTCGATGATTATTGCCTAGGAGGAGCCATGGAATCATTAGAACTAGCCCAACACGCCTATGAGCAAGGACGGATAGCTTTTGAGCACGGGGAATATCGAGAGTCCATTGCCGCCCTAGAGTCCGCCCAAACCCAAGTCGGGGCACTCACACCCTTGGGAGGAGAAATCCAGATTTGGTTAGTCACTGCCTATGAAGCAGCCGGAAAACGCTCGGAAGCCCGCTCTTTGTGTGAAACCCTGGTGAATCATCCCCATGGCACTACCCGCAGGCAGGCGCGCCGCTGGTTAGAGATTTTGAAAGCTCCCCAACTGCAACGGCGGGCAGAGTGGAATACCCAAATTCCTGATTGGTCTACTTTATCAGAAAGCGATCGCCGCGATCATCGTGGTACCGGGGTAACTCCCTCCAAAACCCCTCCTGCCCTTGCCCCAGAGGAAGAGGTTCCGGTTGCCCCAACAGCAGACAATGGCTTTGTATGGGTAGCCCTGATTGCCATTGGTTTGATCATTGGGGGATGGATTGGTTGGGTTGCCGCTGGGTGGACATGAAAGAGAGATAATGGGGAAGCAAGTAAGATCAGGCAACCAATCATGGCAAAATATCGGTCTATGCTTCGGTTTTTATTTCCCTTATATCTGATTTTGGCGATCGCCCTGACTGGCTGTGTTCAGTATAGCGTGGGCGTAGATTTCCGCAGTCAAACCGAGGGAGACATCATACAACGGATTCAAGTATCCGATCGTTTGCAAGAATTTAGCCAAGAGGTAGCAACTCAATGGCTACAAAGCCTAGAACAGCGTGCTCACCAACTGCGCGGCAAAACCCAGCGCCTCTCCGAGCAAGAGCTATTAGTGAGAATTCCCTTTCACAATGGTGCCGAATTAGCCTCCAAGTTTAATCAGTTTTTTCACCCAGCGGAAACTTCGCCCGAAACAACCGATCAAACCTTACCCCAGCTAACCTCGGAACTAAAACTTCATCAAAATAATTGGTGGGTGGTAGTGCGAAATCGATTACAGGTGGATGTAGACTTGCGATCGCTCGCCGTTCTATCCTCAGAAGGAAACGTCCTACTCAGTCCCGGTTCCTTACTCAATCTCCAGTTCGCCCTCACCACCCCCTGGGGTGCTCAGACAATTTCCCCCACAGAAATTCAAACCCAAGATCATCAATTGATTTGGACTCTAGCACCCGGAGAATTCAACCACTTAGAAGTCATTTTTTGGGTTCCCAGCCCCATTGGCATCGGTGCCCTGATCATTATCGCTCTCGTCGTCGGAGGAATTTATCTCAAAGACAGAATACCTGCCCAGGCGAATTAATCCCTCAACATTACTAAATTTCAAATTGATCTGGAGAGAGTTATGGAAGCTTTGAAAGGACGCAATCTACTCAGTGTCGCTGACTTGACGGTACAAGAATTAACAGATTTATTAACCTTTGCTACCCAACTCAAGTCACGAGCCATTAGTTGGACTTGTCGGAAAATTTTAGGTCTCCTCTTTACCAAAGCTTCCACTCGTACCCGCGTCAGTTTTACCGTTGCCATGTATCAATTAGGAGGACAAGTCATTGACCTCAATCCCAGTGTCACTCAAGTCAGTCGCGGCGAACCCGTTACCGATACAGCCAGAGTTTTAGGGCGATATCTCGATATTCTCGCTGTCCGCACATTTGCACAAAAAGAACTCGAAGACTACGCTAAATACTCCGGCATTCCCATCATTAATGCTCTCACAGACTTAGAACATCCTTGTCAAATTTTAGCTGATTTACTCACCATTCAAGAATGTTTTGGGAGCTGTGCAGGCAAAACCCTATCCTACTTTGGCGATGGCAACAACGTCGCCAATTCTCTCTTGTTGGGCTGCGCCATGATGGGCATGAATGTCCGCATTGCAGTCCCCTCAGAATTCTATGAACCCAATCAGGAAATTATCGCTCAAGCGAAAGCCTTAGCGGGTGGAAAATCAGAAGTAATCATCACCCACGATCCCCAAGCCGCCGCCGAAGGCAGTCATGTGTTATACACTGATGTTTGGGCAAGTATGGGACAAGAAAAAGAAGCGCGAGAACGTATTCCCCTATTCAAACCCTATCAGGTGAATCGAGAATTATTAGCCTTAGCAGATTCCGAGGCAATTGTTCTCCATTGCTTACCCGCCCATCGGGGGGAAGAAATTACGGATGAGGTGATGGAAGGTTCCCAATCTCGATTATGGGATCAAGCAGAAAACCGAATGCACGCTCAAAAAGCGCTGTTAGCTAGTATCCTCGGACAAGATTAAGGCACTGTGTCCCCATCTCCCATCACTCCTAGGGAATGGGGGGAAAGCTTTTTTGTTTTTTCAATTTTCTTGAGAGTTTTCCCCATCGCCAAAGCTGATTGGATCGCTCCTGTCTACAAATCTGTTTTTTCAATCATCGAGCGAATTTCATTGAGGTCAATATAACGATCTGTGGCATTGCGTAATTCTCTAGCAATCATGCCTTCGGTAGAGACAACAGTAATATGAGTATTCTTGGATCGGAGTAGTTCGATCGCCCGTTCAAAATCCCCATCGCCACTAAACAAAATCACGCGGTCGTACTGCTCCACCGTATTAAACATATCAATAACAATTTCTATATCTAAGTTCGCTTTTTGGGAATAGCGCCCAGAATGGTCATCATAATATTCTTTCAGGATTTTAGTGCGGACGGTATAGCCCAAACTAATGAGAGCATCTCGGAAACCTCGTTGGTCTTGAGGATCTTTAATGCCTGTGTACCAAAAAGCATTGGCTAGATCCGTTTCTTCTTTTCCGGCAAAGTGTTGCAAAACCCGTTTCGGGTCAAAAAACCAACCATTTTTTTGCTGGGCATAGAACATATTGTTGCCATCGACAAAGATTGATACACGATTTTTGTATCCCATAGAATAACAGTCCTAAATTTTTTGCAGCATAAATTCAGCCTCACGGACAGCCAGGAGTGCTCACCGTTCAATTACTAAACCCACCTCAAGGTCTTGAGCAGTTGGGTCTGCCGTTGTCTTGGGGCTACTATTGATCGTTAGAGGGAGATATTCAGGAAGGAAGTTTTCCTGAAACAGGAGTCAATAGAATTGAGGGTAAAAGTTGGGCTGTAAGGGTTTTAATAGAAAAAACACAGCGATTGGATCGCCTAAAATTTATAGGAGAATCATGAATCCTAATCACTTAGAGAAAGGTCTCTAATGGGATTTGATCCTGTAAATTCTCTTCTCATTATGACAGAAGGTGTCGATTTTTGCTCAGGAGGTGAGAAATTGGTTAACGGTGGGGCGATCGCGCCAGGAACACCAGTCACTCCAACTGCCTGGGTAGAGTTTTTCTTGAGGTCTGCCGGCCAGAGCAAGGGAAAATAGGTTAACACAAGCGGTAACTCCAGAACCGCAGTAAACCCAGAGTTCAGAAGTATTTTGATAAGGCTGCCACCGTGCTTGGTGTGCTGCTAGGGGCTGACTCCAACCGGAAGGGGTAGTAGCCAGTTGCCAAGGGACATTAATGGCTCCGGGAATATGGCCAGCGACGGGATCAATGGGTTCGGTTTTGCCAATATATCGCTCATATTCCCTAGAGTCTACGAGGATCACCTCTTGGCGATCGCCTAATTGCTCGATGTCTTCACCACTGACGATCCAATCGGGTTGGATCTGAGGCATAAACTGTCCTGGGGCTTTCACAACTGATGGATCTGAGGTAATTGGATAACCCAACTCCTGCCAGCCTTGCCATCCTCCATCTAAAATAGCGACTTGCTGATGGCCCAAATACCGCAGTAACCACCAACACCGAGCAGCAAAGGCCATGCGGGAGTTGTCGTAGACAATCACTTGGGTTTGTCCCGATGTAATTCCTATGTGAGAGAGAGTCTGACTCAACTGGTTTGGGTGTGGTAAGGGGTGGCGGCCTCCATGGATCTGAGCTGGACGAGAGAGATCTTGATTAAGGTCTAGATAAAAGGCTCCAGGAATATGTCCAGTTTCATATTCTTGTCTGCCTTGGTGAGGATTGGCTAAGGAAAACCGGCAATCTACAATTACCAGTTGCAGATCTTGTCGGTGTTCTACCAACCATTGAGGGGAAACCAGAAAAGAAGAAATGGTCATCGGGTGAGGTTAGACAAAGCAATGTTTGATTGTACGGCCCGGGAAGAATTTTGAGCAAGAAAAATTTAGGTTTTGATGATAATTCTGTAATTCATCCTAGTGGGTGAAGTCAGATAGTGAGTTGATCCAGGATGGTATGAAGTACGGATTAACTGTTTTAGCAACAGACTTACTGAAAGTTTAGCCAAGAGATGGATACAAGATTCTGCCTTCAGGAAATCCCCATAAATGTCTATAGGCAATATGCAATCATGGCTGGGGCGATCGCCTTATCCTATTTGGCAACCGCCTATTTGATTCCCTCTACTCTCGGCTTTCAGAGGGAACTTTACCCCATCTGGCCGGTGACCGGGGTGGTTTTAGGAATACTAGTTGTTTATGGCCCTCAAGTTTGGCTAGGGGTAGCTTTCGGGAGTTTTTGGTTGTCTCTGGTGTTGGGGGTTTCTCCTGGGGAGGCGATCGCCTCTACTTTGAGCACTACTCTTGCTGCGGTTCTAGGCAGCTATTGGTTAAATCAGAGTCAGGATCAACCGATGTGGGGAAGTTTCTCGAATCTCTTGCGGTTTCTGTGGGGATGTGTGATCGCTGTGGCTCTTAGTGCAATCTTGAATACATTTTTTTGCCTGGAATTCCACACCCTTGACTGGGCTACGGCCCTTGAACGCGCTGGAATCGCTTGGGTGCAAGAAGGTCTAGGTGTGTTTTTTATTACTCCTGCAATGATCGCGATGTTCTCTACAGATTGGAGATGGCTTCTCCAGTCTCCCACGCGCCGAGTTCCCTATTCTCTGCTGTGGCTAGGTCTGATCAGTAGTCTGGTTTTTGGGGTTTTTCCTCTCGGAAGGATGAATCTGCTGTGGACTGAGGCAATCGCCAATTATCCCCTAGAATATCTGTATTTTCCCGTAGTCGTTTGGATGGCTTTTCGCTACGGAGCCATCGGGGTGGTTGGAAGTAACTTGTGTTTGGGCCTGTTCGCGGTGATGGGGTTCAGCCAAGGCCAAGGTATTTTTATCGCTAAAGGGGCTAATTTAGCAGAAGCGACGGTATGTTTACAAGTCTTTTTAGGGTCAATGGTGATCGCCTCTTTGATGCTCGTAGCTGCGATAGAAGAATTGAAATTAACGACTCATCATTTGCAGACCACTATTCTGTCGCAAAGTGAACAGTTACAAGAAAAACAGGCTGCTTTAAGTCGTTCTAATCAACTGAGAAACTGTTTTTTAGAAGCAGTGACCCATGATTTACGCACTACGGTGATGGGAACGGTGATGTTGTATCAAAATCTGCTGAAAAAACCAGGAAATGAGATCGCAATGAGTCGCCGTTTACTAGAACGGATGGTAGAGGGTAGCGATCGCCAGTTAACTAAACTGAATACTCTGCTAGAGATTGCCACCCTAGACTCTGGCTCCCTAGAATTAGAATATCAACCCATTAACCTCGCCCTTTTATTAGAGCGAGTAATAGAGGATTTACAACCCTATTTTCGAGCCAATCAAGTTAGTCTGACCTATAGCCCTCCAGAACATTGTCCCACAGTTGAGGCCGATCCGACCCAAATCCGGCGCGTCATTGAGCATCTACTCTCTAATGCCGTCAAACATAATCCACCAGGAATTAACCTTAAGATTAAACTCAAGCAAGATCCGACCGGATTCATCTATTGCTCGGTAACCGATAATGGGGTAGGCATTGCTCCCGAACAACTGCCCTACCTATTTTCTCTCGATCCTCTGCTCTCTGAGGGCCATTGTCCTCGGAATTTACGGGGAATTGGTTTGGGTTTGTATCAATCTCATCAAATTTTAGCTGCCCATGGAGGTCACTTAGGGGTAGAGAGCACCCCGTTGGGAGGGTCTTGTTTTTGGTTTGTCCTGCCTGTACCCTATCCTCTGTAAATTTAAGCTAATTTTAAACCCGATTTTTGCTGGCTACGATTAGGATTGAATTAGGGCAAAACGGATTGATCCGTTGGGGAAAGCCAACGGGTGAATTTAACCGGTAATGGGAAGTTTTTGCCTGTTTTTATGGTCAGGATCAGGTGATCCCCAATTGATCCCCCACTCAAATTGGTCGCTCTGAATACTTTTTTAAGCCAATGGAACACTTGATTGCTTCCGGAAAACTAGATTCATTGTCGGTTATTGCCCAATATGTCCTGGCAGTTGCTCAAGAGGCAGGACTGGATCATAAATCCTCTTATAAGCTACGTTTAGCGGTGGATGAAATTGCGACGAATATCATTATTCACGGATATGCGGAGGCTGGAATTAAGGGAGATTTAGATTTGCGCGCCGATATTAGCGATCGCGAAGTGAAGGTATTGATGGAAGATACGGGAGCTGTGTACGATCCGACGGAAGAGCTGGAACCTCCTCATCTACATTTATGCCCAGAACAACGGCCCTGTGGCGGTTTGGGGGTATATTTAGCGCTGCAAAGTGTGGATCGATTTGTGCATGAGCGCATTGGCTCCATTAACCGCAATGTGTTTATTGTGAAACGTCAAGAAAATGCTTGAGAGGCTCAATAAGGGGTGAAAGATCAGCTAAAATAGGGGGATTCATTTCGTTTACAGTAGGGAATGGATCGGGATTATTGCCGTTTTCTTCTACAAAACCAGTTCATCGCCATCAGTTGAGCAGGATTTCGGCGATCGCCAATATCCACAGCATATCCATTCACCTCCAGCCAGGGCATCCCAGCAGATGATTAAATCCTTTTCCAGTCATAGCTTACGCTTTCAACTCACGGTGTTGGTGTTGTTAGTGGTAGTTCCTGGTTTATTATCCGTATCTTGGCTAACCCATTCCTTGGGAAAAAATTGGATGCGCCAAATGGATAAACACAATAAAGAAATTCGGGCCAAACAGTTAGCAGAAAAGCTGGCCACTTACAGCACTCAGACCGTGCAAATCTTAGAAAATGTCACGCAGATGCCGGAGATCGGGAGTATGAGTCGATCGCAACAAGAGCCAATTTTAAGGTTTTTGGTGAATAGTTATGGCTTTAATATTGCCCAAACCTTTGATATGCAGGGACAGGAGGTGGCAAGTACCTCAGAGAGGCAGGCGGGAAAAGTCAATACTCAGGCTTGGTTTCAAATGGCGATTGAGGGAGAAGGACGGATGGCAGGATTGATTGAGCCAAAACAACAACAGCCGGTTCTCTGTGTGGCTGTGCCTATTGCCCTGCCTCCCCCTAGGGAAACTACAGTGGGAGTGATTCGCACTTGTATCGATTTAGTCACCTTAGCCAGCCGACTGGAAACCTTGCGATGGGGTAAGACGGGCTATGCAATGCTGATGAACCGTCAGGGCTATGTTCTGATTCATCCAGAGGTGAGTTGGTTATCTCAATCGCAATTGGTGAATTGGCGCGATCGCCCAGAAATCCAACCGGCTTTAACAGGAACGCCGAGCTATTTTGAAGCGGAAGATCGTCAAGGCAGGCGGTGGCTATCCTATGCTCTACCGATGGAGGATGGGCTAATTTGGTTATTGCAAGAGCAAGCCCAAGAATTGAGTCAAGCAGAAGGGCAATTTTTGGTAATTTCAATTGCCTTTACTGTAGGAACTGCCATAATTATTGGGATGTCTGTGTGGTGGATTGCCAGAGAATTTACCCGGCCGATTACGGATTTGATTGTGGCGGCGACTACCCTATGTCAAGGAGAGTTAACATCGCGAATTACGGTGAATCGTGATGATGAGATTGGGATTTTACTCGATAGTTTTAATCGCATGGCGGATCAGCTTCAGCGCAGTTTTCGGCAATTGGCGATCGCCAACCAAACCCTAGAAGAAAAAGTCACACAACGCACTAGAGAACTAGAAGCAGCCAATAAAGCCCTGTACGCTGCCAATACGGCCCTGAATTGCGAATTGGAAAAAGGGCGGCAAATTCAACGCAACTTTTTACCAAAACGGGATGAAGCCAAACCCGTAATAATTTTGAATCCACCTGATTGGGAAATTTGGGGTTGGTTTAAACCCGCTCGCCAAGTGGCTGGAGATTTTTATGATGCCTTTGATCTGGGAGATGGCTATATTGGCTTAGTGATTGCTGATATTTGTGATAAAGGAGTGGGTGCGGCTCTATTTATGCCCTTAATTCAAAGTTTAATGCGAATTTTCTCAGGGCAAACGACGTTAAAAGGGTTGGTGTTAACAGGAAAATTTAGAAGTCCAGAAAGACCCTCTCAAGGCGAAGAAGCTGAAACCTATACTCCCTATCAACTCAATGCTCTCAAAGCCGTCGATCTGACGAATAACTACTTGGCTAAAAATCACCGTAATTTGGGAATGTTTGCTACCTTATTTTTTGGAGTCTTAGATCAAAAAACAGGAGATTTAGTATATATCAATGGCGGTCATTTGCCCTTATTTTTGATTGATCGTAGAGGGGGCGTTAAAGATTCTCTGCCTCCCACAGGAGCAGCAGTCGGACTTAGTGAAAACACTGAATACAAGAGTAAAAAAATCACAATAGAGCCAGGAGATCTGTTACTCGGATACACAGATGGGGTAACGGATGCCAGATCGCCAGAGGGAGAAGCCTTTTCCTTAGAAAAATTACTTTCGATATTGGAACAACCCCCAACTTCTGCTACTGTCTTGCTAGAGCGGATTTCTACTCAGGTGAATTACCATCGCGGTTGCAGTGACCAATTTGATGATATGACACTGATAGTGGTAAGGCGATCGCCTTTATCCGCCCCTTCCCCTTAAATCGTCTACTGCCTCAGTCAATCTAATGGATATTCACATTAAAATCGAAGACTCAGTAACCATAGTGCAGGTAACAGGGGATATTGATGGGAACACAGCCTCCACACTGCAAGAGCAGATTTTACCGGCGATCGGCTCAACTCCCAAAGTCTTCTTAGATTTAGCGGGAGTAGGGTTTATGTCTAGTGCCGGTTTGAGAACCTTACTCGTTTTATCTCGCAAAGCCTCTGAGCAAACCATCAATAACCAAGGCATCAAAATCATCATAGTCGGATTGCGAGAAGAAATCAAAGAAACCATGTTCATTACAGGATTCTTAGACTTTTTCACCATTTATGACACCTTAGAAGAAGCTGATCAGCACTCCTAAACCACCAGCGATCGCGCTCTAACCGCTCCCTCACCAACCTCTAATTATGGAACGCATTGACATTCACCCTACCCATACCTATGAAACATTTAAACTGCGCCGAGGAAAACCCTTTCCTTTTGGTGCAACCTTAGCTCCTGGAGGAGTTAACTTTGCCATTTTTTCTAGCCATGCCATTTCTTGTACCCTAGTTTTATTTACCAAACACTCACCTCATCCTTTAATTGAAATCCCCTTTCCGGAAGAATTTCGTATTGGCAATGTCTACTGCATGATGGTCTTTGATTTAGACTATGAAAACATTGAATATGGCTATCGAATGGATGGGCCTTATAATGTGGCTGAAGGTCATCGATTTGACGCAACTAAAATCTTGATGGATCCCTACGCTAAAGTAATTGGGGGACGAGATGTGTGGGGAGAAATTCCCAATTTCAAAGACATCTATCAGCACCGTGCTCGTATTGTCATTGATGATTTTGATTGGGAAGATGATCGTCCCTTAGAGATTCCTCCAGAGAACTTGATTATCTATGAAATGCATTTGCGAAGTTTTACTCAACACCCATCTTCAGGCGTAAAAGAAAAATATCGAGGGACGTTTGCTGCCCTGCGAGAAAAAATTGATTACCTCAAAAAACTGGGAGTAAATGCAGTAGAATTGATGCCCATTTTTGAATTTGATGAGTTTGAAAATAATCGATTTAATCCAGCCACAGGAGAGCGGCTGTATAATTATTGGGGATATAGCACTGTGGGCTTTTTTGCACCGAAAGCGGGATATGCGGCTACGGGAAGATTGGGGATGCAAGTGGATGAATTGAAAACTTTGGTGAAGGATTTACATAAAAATGGGATTGAAGTGATCTTAGATGTGGTTTTTAACCATACAGCCGAAGGAAATGAGTTAGGTCAAACGATTTCATTTCGAGGAATTGATAATAAAGTTTACTATATGCTAACTCCTGAAGGATTATATTTTAACTTCAGTGGTTGTGGAAATACCCTGAATTGTAATCATCCCATTGTGCGAAATACTGTTTTAGATTGTTTGCGATATTGGGCGGCGGAATATCATATTGATGGGTTTCGATTTGATTTAGCTTCGATTTTAGGACGGGATTTGGATGGAACGCCTTTAACGAATCCTCCTTTGTTGCAGATGTTAGCTTTTGATCCGATTTTAGCGAAGTGTAAGCTGATTGCTGAGGCTTGGGATGCGGGGGGATTGTATCAGGTGGGATCGTTTCCTTCGTTTGGTCGTTGGGCGGAGTGGAATGGTAAATATCGAGATATGTTGCGAAAGTTTGTGAAAGGGGATGGAGAGGTGTGGGAGATGTCTCAGCGTTTGATGGGATCTCCTGATTTGTATGCAGAGGGCGATCGCCCGCCGACAACTTCGATTAATTTTATCACGGCTCATGATGGATTTACTCTGATTGATTGGGTTTCTTATAACGAGAAACATAATGAAGCTAATGGGGAAGGGAATCGGGATGGAGCCAATGATAATTATAGTTGGAATTGTGGAGTAGAAGGGGTCACGGATGATCGGAAAGTTAACGAACTGAGACGACGACTGATCAAAAACGCGATCGCCTTATTAATGGTTAGCCAAGGAGTTCCCATGATTCTGATGGGAGATGAAATGGGACGAACCAAAAAAGGAAATAATAATACCTACTGTCATGATAATGATCTCAATTGGTTAGATTGGTCTTTGTTAGAAACCAATCGAGATGTTTTTGAGTTTTTTCAGCATTGTATCGCCTTCCGTCATGCCCATCCGGTATTGCGTCGCAAAACCCATTTTCAGCACCGAGATTTAGTCGGGAGTGGCTATGCGGATATCAGTTGGCATGGCACTCAGGCGTGGAATGTGGACTGGTCTGATTATTGCCGCACTTTAGGATTTTTGCTTTGTGGAAAACACAGTGAATCTGGCGAGGAAGATGATGATATTTATGTGGGAATGAATATGTATTGGGAGCCGCTGATTTTTGAAATCCCCCAAATGTCTGATGGAAAGCAGTGGCATTTGTTTGTGAATACGGGGTTAAGTTCTCCTCAGAAAAGCTGGGAACCTGGAACTGAATTGGTGTTAGAAAATCAGTTTGAGCAAAAACTGCGCGATCGCTCCGTCATTATTCTGGTACGTCGCTAAATCCAGGGTGAAAAATCCGAGGAAATGTTACCGTAAAAATACTCCCTTTTCCTGGTTCACTAGCAACGAAAATTCTACCACCATGAAGATCAGTTAACCGTTTCACAATGGATAACCCTAGTCCAGTACCAGGAATTTTACCCGCATTAGAAGCACGTTCAAAGCGATGAAATAATTTATCTTGATAGTCTAGAGGTAATCCAATACCATCATCTTGAACCCGAAAGAGAACCTCGGTAGCATCTTGCATAACCCCAAGGCGCACTATTCCTCCTTCGGGAGAATACTTAATCCCGTTTGAAAGAAGATTGTAGAGGATGTGATGGAGAATAGAAGCATCTAAATAAACCACAGAAATTTCTCCTTGAATATCTAATTCTAAACAATGTCCAGAGGTAGCAATTGACCTAAATTCTGCAATTAATTCTTGACAAAATTCCCGCACATTTATCGCAGAAGGATTAAAGTCTAGTTTTCCTGAATCCGTGCGACTGAGCGTTAAAATATCTTCGAGTAATTGATTCATTTGTTGAGCCGCAATCTGAATGCGCTCTAAATGTTTTTCTTTTTTATCTTCTGTCAAACTATTGCTATAAAACTGTAGCATTCCTGCGGACATCTGGATTGCTGTTAAGGGAGTTTTTAAGTCTTGGGAAGCCAGGGAAATATATTGGTTCTTTTCCTGGTTTCTTGATTGGGCATTAGCTAAAGAAGATTCGATCGACAAATTTTCTTGATGCTTTTTGAGTGCCATTTTAATGGTGGCATGAATCTCTCTTTCCTTAAAAGGTTTTAATAAGTATCCATAGGAACCAGTTTGTTCGGCTCTCATTAAGGTATGATCGTCCGCATAGGCGGTGACATAAATCAAGGGAATTCGATATTTTTCCCGAATTAATTCCGCTGTTTCAATGCCATCCATTTCTCCCTTGATCACAATATCCATCAAAATTAAATCAGGAAAGACCTCCTCAATTTTACTGAGGGCAGCAGTGCCTGATGAGACAATTCCTACTACTTCATAT
>CAZTRW010000114.1:0-13007 GCA_964616725.1 uncultured bacterium | reverse complement strand
GGGTAAGAGGGGATGGAAGTGGAAGTGGGGGCCGTGGGCTTCGTCTACAATTAGGGGAATGCCATGATGATGACAGAGGTTGGCGATCGCCTGCACATCTCCGGCTACCCCCTGATACGTCGGATACACCATCATCACTGCCTTAGCATCGGGATGTTTCGATAAGGCTTCCTGAATAGACATGGGCGTAACACTATTGACCATATCCCAATCGGGATCGTACTCAGGATTGACAAAAATAGGGATCGCTCCAGAGAGAATTAACCCAGAAATGGCTGACCGATGAACATTTCGGGGTAAGATAATCTTTTCTCCACTGGTGCAAGTGGCCAAAATGGCGGCAATTACACCAGCGGTGGAACCATTGACCAAAAACCAAGTCTCATCTGCGCCAAAAGCTTCTGATGCTAACTCCTGGGCTTCTTGGATGACTCCTTTGGGAGTATACAGGTTATCTAGGTCTGGCAGTTCAGGCAAATCGGCTTGAAACACCAAAGTCCCCAGCAAATCAGCTAAGGGGCGGGCAATGCCAACCCCCCGTTTATGACCGGGAGTATAGAAGGGGGCGTGGGACTGGGTGGCATAATGGCGGAGTGCATCTAAAATGGGCGTTTTGGCTTGAGAGACCATGGTACATCCTATAATTTCATCAACCCGGCGATCGCCACTAGGGCGATTGACCAGACAACCTGAACCTTCGTTAACAAACTCCTTCTAATGCTTAGAGCAGGAATTGTGGGACTGCCCAATGTGGGCAAATCAACGTTATTTAATGCCTTAGTAGCTAATGCTAAAGCACAGGCTGCTAATTTCCCATTTTGCACAATCGAACCCAATGTGGGAGTAGTGGCTGTTCCCGATGAACGACTCTCCGTTTTGGCGAAGATTTCCCAATCAGAACAAATGGTGCCCACTCGGATCGAGTTCGTCGATATCGCCGGTTTGGTCAAAGGCGCAAGTCAAGGGGAAGGACTGGGCAACCAATTTTTGGCCAATATCCGAGAAGTCGATGCGATCGTTCATGTGGTTCGATGCTTTGAAGATGATGATATCATTCATGTTTCTGGTTCTGTTGACCCCAGTCGGGATATTGAGGTGATTAATTTGGAACTGGCCTTGGCAGATCTCGCTCAGGTGGAACGGCGGTTGGAGCGATCGCGCAAACAAGCGAGAACCAATAAAGACGCTCAAATAGAAGTCTCTGCCCTAGAAAAGCTCCTGCCTACCCTCAACGAAGGCAAACCCGCTCGCTTAACCCCCCTCACCCCAGAAGAGCGCGACAGCATTAAAGGCCTGGGATTACTCACCGCCAAACCCATGATTTATGCCGCCAATGTCTCCGAAGCAGATTTGGCCCAGGGAAATCCGTGGGTAGAACAAGTCAAACAAATGGCTGACCAAGAAACTGCCTCGGTGGTCACCATTTCTGCTCAGGTGGAATCAGAACTGATCGAACTGCCAGAAGCGGATAGAGCCGATTTTTTAGCCAGCCTGGGAGTCAGTGAAGGGGGACTTCAATCCCTCATTCGCGCCACCTATCAACTCCTCGGCTTACGCACCTACCTCACCACGGGGCCCAAAGAAACCCGCGCTTGGACGATTACAGCCGGTATGACGGCTCCCCAAGCGGCTGGCGTGATTCACTCGGATTTTGAACGCGGCTTTATTCGGGCGGAAACTATTGGCTATCAGGATTTGGTGGCTAGTGGTTCGATGACAGCGGCTAAGGAGAAAGGCCTGGTTCGCAGCGAGGGTAAGGAGTATGTGGTGCAAGAAGGGGATATTATGCTTTTCCGGTTTAATGTCTAAAATGAACACTGAACGGGTCAACCGCTCTCGTAAGATACACTAAATAAATTCGATTCTGTTCCCTTTGCCTCGTTAAGTATGAGTAAATCCAAGTCTCCTGATTCCTCTCCTTCAGAGGCTCAGTCTCCTCCAGAATTGTCCCTTACTCCTCCGAGGGTACAACGGCCTAAACCTCCGGAAATTGTTCAAAAACCCCAAAAGCCTCAGCCTGCTCCGGTCTCCCTAAAGCCGGAACGGCCATCGACTTTGCCGAAGCCTCGCCGAGCAACAGATGGGCCGCGACCTCCACGGGTGGAAAAGCCTGAGCCAGTGCCTGCCTATGGGGAGCGTCAGGCCGGAGATGAGATTGTTTTACCTTATAGCGGCAAGACCGTTCAAATTACTCATTTCTATGAAAGTGCGGGCAATTGGTATGCGGCCTTTGAGATGGGGTGTGTGCGTGTGGATGTTTTAGAAAAATTGGGTTAGGGGTTGACAGACGATCGCGATGTGATATAATCAAGGTGGTGGTGAGGAGTAAAGTGAAAGGAACAAGCGCTTGGGGTCGAAACACGGCCAGACTCCCAGGCGCTTTTCCTTTTTCTTGAATCAAGGGGTTAAATTGGTAAGGGAAGGCGAACTTTCAATTAAAATCCAGGATAGCAAACTCCGTGTGTAGTGGTGATCGCCCTTTCTATGACTGAATCAACTCATTCCCTCCCTCCTACTTTAGCTAAAATTGTCCAACGGTTTCAGCGCTGTCAAGATCCTAAGCGTCGCATTGAGCAGTTAATTGACTACGCCAAAAAGCTTCCCGAATTTCCCGAAACGAGCAGAATAGACGGCAACAAAGTTCCGGGTTGCGTGTCTCAAGTCTATGTCACAGCTACCCTAGACGAGGGAAAACTCCAGTATCAAGCTGATTCGGATTCCCAACTCACGAAAGGGTTAGTTGCTTTATTAGTAACGGGATTAAATGGACTTACCCCTCAAGAGGTAATCAATCTTTCCCCAGATTTTATCCAAGAGACTGGACTGAATGTGAGTTTAACCCCTTCTCGTGCCAATGGATTTTACAACATCTTTGAGACCATGAAGAAAAAGGCGATCGCCTATCATCTCAGCACCTCCTCACCGAATTAATCCATTCAGCACCGCCAATACCCCCTTCGGCAGCAACTTTTCCTTAAACCAAACCACAGGAGTCGGAATTTCCTGTGGTTTAATCCCCACCTTCTCCAAATTCAGTCGCTCAGAAATCGCTAAAATCAGAACTCGGTTTTGCACGTGCTTCACTTGATAAAACTTCTTCTGAAGATAACTGGGTCTCCAGTAACCAACAATTTCCAACAACACCGAAAATCCCTGGGGATGAACAAAGCGAAAATCAGGAATCATCACACTACCAGGAATAGGGATTAAATCCACCTCTCGCTCCAAAACCCAATCCGTTTTTTCTGCCAACCACCGCTCGGCAAAAGCTGACTCCACCATACTATCATAACTCTTACCTGGCGGATAATGAGTCACTAACTGACATTGGGAATCTAGCTTGAATTTCCCTTGTTTGGGCGCACCCGTATAAAAATCGCGAGTTTGCAAAGTCGCTTCCACACTCCATTTTGTGACATGAAGCAAAGCGGGAATTAACTTTGCCAAAGCTAAACCATAACGGGTACTCACCTTCAACAAGCTAGACGGGCCATCAATGGTAATGGTAAAGCCATGGTCAGCATCTCCTTCAATATAAAACATTAACTGAAATAGCTTTAAATAGCGAAATAAAAGTTTATATTCTCCTGGCACATTGCGATGAGCATTAATCTTAATCTCGGTGGCACGGTAGAATACTCCTTGCACTTGGGAAAGATTATAGCGATGAATCAAAACTTCTGGTTCTGGAGGGGTAAATTCTGTGAAAATGCGATTTTCAACTAAATCCGCGTACAACCCTTGGCGAACCTGTGGGACTCCCACCTCGCGATGCAACTGAGCGCTTAAACCATCAGCCACTCGCGCTAAAACTTGTTCTGTCCAGAATGGACTAGGTTTTCCTTGAGCCGCGTGAGAAAACACCTCTTTTCTTAATTGCAAAGGATCAAGAGGACTAACTACTTCAAAAGTACAAAAAGCACTTTTCAGAAGATAAGCCAATCCCCGTTTAATCCGAAAATCATGGCTTTCTCCTTCAAACCCTTGTAAAGCTAAATCCAAATTTTTTTGGGGATTACCTACCTCATCTTGAAAACAGGCAATTAAATCTGTCGCAACGCCCATCCAATAGCGGTCTAATTTCAATCGTTTAGGAATGAGAGTTTCGCCCTGATATCGATAGATTAAGAGTTCGCTAGGAAGCATGGCTTAAGATTGATTTAATCCATGTTCGATCGCAAACCGAACCAACTCTGTCCGACTATTCGTTCCGGTTTTGACAAATAGGCGACTGACATATTTTTCCACATTGCGTACACTGGTTTCTAAGCGACGGGCAATTTCCTTGTTCATCAATCCTTCGGTCACTAAATTTAGGACACTTTGTTCTCGCGGTGTAAAATCTATTTGCAGGGGAGTAATCTGAGGTGATACGACATGACCTTGTTGGAGAATGCCCTGAATTTGGTTAAGCTGCTGTTTAATATCATCTAATTCAGTAGAGCTACTGGCTATGGCTCGTCGTTCTAGGATGTTTTTAATCATCACTTCTAATTCTTCTGGATCGAAGGGTTTAGGTAAATAAGCGTCACATCCTGCCTGGTATCCCTGAATGCGATCGGCTGTCATGCCTTTAGCGGTTAAGAATACCACAGGCAGGGATTTAAATCGTTCATCTTCTCGGAGTTGTTTCAAAAATTGATAGCCATCGACTTGAGGCATCATAATATCAGAAATGACTAAGTCGGGGACGAGATGTTGGACTTTTTCCCACCCTTCGATCGCATTATTGGCGACTTCGACTTGAAATCCAGCATCTTCAAGATAGGCTTGTACTGCTTCGCGTAAGCCCGGTTCATCATCGACTAATAAGAGTTTGGCTGACATGGAGTACCCCTTTTACTCACCATGATGGTTTATGTTTAGTTTAACCTGTTTTGAGGGGGGTAAAACAGGCTACTGGTTAAGAACTGATACTGTTATACCTCTAGTTTTTGCTGAGATTCGATAAATTCCTCTACCCGTTGGCGATAGTCTTCTAAAAGGCGATCGACCACGGTGGGATCGGTGCCATCGGCGACAATATCAATTAAGGCTTCTCCGGCATCTGGTAAAATTAGCACCCAGTGCTGACCATCTGGAGCTAAAATCTTTACTCCATCTACTAATTTGAGGCGATCGCTGGCGTGGGTTTCCACCAGATAGCGCATCACTCCTCCTTTGGCAGTCCAAGGACAGCGAATGGTTTCCATGCGATGGGCAATGGAGGGCAGTTGCGATCGCATAGTGCCCAAGGAAATTTCCTGGAGCTTCAGCATTTCCATCAATTTTGCTGTAGCAAACATAGCATCAAATCCAGGATGAAGCTGAGGAAAAATAAAGCCCATTTCCCCACTACCGCCCAGTACCACATTGGGGTTAGCGTGGCAAGCTTCCATGAGGGCGGCGGGGTTAGCCTTAGTGCGAATTACTCGCCCCTGATGGCGATAGGCAATTTCTTCTACGGCACTCGAAGCATGAATGGGCACAACCACCGTGCCTATCGGATGGGCGGTTAAAATCATTTCCATCATCAGTGCCGTGAGCATTTCCCCTCGAATGGCTGTTCCGGTTTCGTCAATCAAGATAAATTTTTCACCATTAGAAGAGACTTGCACGCCCATGGTTGCTTGGAGGGCTTCTACGACTCGCCCTAGTTGATCTAAGAGGGCTTCTTGATCTTCTAGGGAGAGGGGTTTGGGATTTAAGCTGGCATTGAGGACTACGGCATCACAGCCAAATTTGGTTAGTAATTGAGGTAAGACGGCACCACTAACAGCAAAGGCGTAGTCAATGACGACTTTGGAGGAAACTTTTTCAATGGCTTCGAGGTTGAGGTGCTTTTCAAAGGCTTGGATATAGACGGCGAGGGTATGGGAAGCGTAGGTGACATTGCCGATTTCATGGATGAGCGATCGCCGCATATCTTCTTTGAAAAAACAGCCCTCTATTTTCTTTTCCCTAGCTTTGGAAATATTAATCCCTTTGCGATCCATAAACTCAATCAGCAAGGAACTGCCACGCTCTGGGTGTAGGCGCACGTGAATTCCTCCATCTACCCCCAAGGTGGGAATGACGGTGCGGACGATGGGAATGGCTTTATCTTCTAAATTTTGGACATCTACCCCGACAGACATTAAACCGGCAATGAGCGATCGCGTCACCATCCGGGAAATGCTACGTTGATCGCGAGATACAGCCACTTGCGCTCCTGGACGTAAAGTTGATCCATAGGCTGCCCCCAGTTTCACGGCAAATTCCGGTGTAATATCAATATTAGCTAATCCCGATACTCCCCGTTGACCAAAAAGGTTGCGGTGGCCGATATTGCCCCAAATCAGATTGAGATTTAAGATCGCACCCGCTTCAATGGTTTTGCTTGGCCAGACTCGCACTTGAGGAGAAACACGAGCTTCTTCGCCAATACTGGAGAGAGAACCGACAATTGCTCCTTCTAAAACCTGCGCTCGGCGATCAATGCGGGTTCCTCTGCCGATGACGCAGGCTCTTAGTTGCACTTCTTCGCCGATAATGGCTCCATTCCAAATTATGGGTCGTTTCAGGGTAGCGTGGGAGCCGATGGTGACGTTATCGCCAATAATGGTTCCGGGTTCGATGTGGACATGGCTACCAATGCGGCAGTTATTGCCAATCATGACGGGAGGTTCAATATTTACCGTGGGATCGATGTAAGTATTATCACCAATCCACAGGCTGGGCGATCGCGCTGGATAGGGCACTTGCAGTTTTACGCGTTGGGCTAAGGCGCTATATTGAGCTTCTCGATAAGCATCTAGATGGCCGACATCACACCAATAGCCTTCGGCAATGTAGCCATAGAGCGGTTTACCTTGCTCTAGGAGGAGAGGAAACAGGTCTTTGGAGAAATCGGATTCTTCTTGGGCCGGAAGGTAGTTGAGCACTTCCGGTTCTAAGATATAGATCCCGGTATTGACGGTATCTGAAAAGACTTCGCTGGTAGAGGGTTTTTCTAAAAATCGCTTGATTTTGCCATCGGGTGCCGTGATGACAACGCCGAATTCTAGGGGATTGGGGACTCTGGTGAGGACGAGGGTGGCGATCGCTTGTTGCTGTTGGTGAAAGGCGATCGCCGCACTTAAGTTAAAATCTGTGATGCAATCCCCGCTGATCACCAAAAAGGGACTATTGAGTAATTCGGCTACATTTCTGACACAGCCTGCGGTTCCTAGGGGTTGGTCCTCTTCGACGGCATAGGTCATCTGAATACCGAATTCTCGCCCATCCTGAAAGTGATTGCGAATGACATCTGGCAAATAATACAGGGTGGTGATGACTTCGTGAATGTGGTGCTGTTTGAGCAGATGGACAATATGTTCAGCGATCGGCCGGTTTAAAATGGGAACCATGGGCTTGGGAAGCTCACAAGTTAACGGTCTGAGCCGGGTTCCTGACCCGCCGGCCATCAGCACTGCTCTCATAATTTTGCCTCGTTCTGTCTTAATTTTCCCATCAGCAGGTTAGGGGGGCGCTGGCACAACTCTTCTTTAATGGTTGTAGAGCAGAATCTCGTCAGAAGTAAGAAACAGTTTACTAAACTTAATGATAGTGACGATCAATGCTTAGGAAATTTTGTTAGAACTATATCATATTGGCACTAAATTTGGCTGATCTTGAGGTCTAGGAGCAATCACGATAATGAACTTTCTTATATTTCTGGGATTAGTCGGTTACGGGATTGGCATTTGGCGGTTTTTGAAAGGCTATCATCGCACCAGTTTTACCCCTGGATTTGTGAATCAATTACTTCTGAGTCTGGGTTGGCCGGTTTTGGTGCTCAATGGATCGTATCGCCGCAATTTTAGAAAAGCGTTGAAAGGATAAGGGGGAGAGTTGGCGATCGCCTGAACTTACTTGTATTCTTAGGGAAATAACTATAGAATGATAATCATTATAGTTATCTTCCCAGACATCATCATGGCCATAAGTCAAAAATTGTACCCATTAAAACGATTCGGAATGACAGTAGTCGCGATCGCCATTTCCAGTTGTGCATCATCCCCACCCTCAGCGAGCAATGGGGCAGCGCTCAACAGTCCCTCCCCGGTAGAAGAGACAAAAAAAATACAGATAGTGACCACAATTTTACCGATTACAGAATTCACCCACGCTGTAGTTGGCGATCAAGCTGAAGTAACCCAACTGTTACCAGCCAATGTGAGTCCTCACGACTACCAAGCGCAACCCGCTGACGTGCAGGCGATCGCCACAGCCGATATCCTCGTTAAAAACGGCTTAGAATTAGAATCTTACCTAGACAATCTCATTAAAAACGCCGAAAACCCCGATTTAGTCATCATTGACTCCAGTCAAGGCATCACCCCAATTGCCTATGCCAAAGAGGATGAGCACGAGCATGAGCACGAGCACGACAATCATCACCATCACGGAGACTTTGATCCTCATATTTGGCTTGATCCCAAACGAGCAATCACTCAAATTGAAAACATTCGTGACGGTTTAATTGCTGCCGATCCTACCGGCAAAGAACAATATACTGCCAACGCCACCGCTTTTATCGAACAACTAAAAACCTTAGATCGAGAAATCACCCAAGCGCTCCAACCTTACGCCGGAAAAACCTTTATCACCTTCCACGATTTTGCACAATATTTTGCAGAGAGCTATGGCTTAAATGCCCACTTCTTAGTCAATATTCCCGAAGAAAACCCTTCTCCTGAAAATATGCGTCACCTGACAGAAATCGTCAAAGCTGAAAACATCAGAGCTATCCTCCGAGAGCCACAAGCAGGAGAGAAAGTATTTGAAACCTTAGCCAAAGACTTACAAATTCAAGTCAGTATTTTTGATCCCATGGATACCGGCGCTACACCAACACCGCAAGCCCCCACTTATCTGACGATTATGCGTCAAAACACGGACAATCTAGTCGAAGCATTGAGCCAATAAACTGGATCTAGGGGATTCTGTCAACAATACCTTACAATTAGGTATGAATTTTCGCTATTTTCCCCAATCTGATCTATTATGACTCAATTGCGTGTTGGTGTTGCTGGCCCCGTGGGATCGGGCAAAACGGCTCTAGTAAATCTTCTGTGTCAAACCTTGCGAGATCGGTATCAAATTGCTGTCGTTACCAACGATATCTATACCCAAGAAGATGCTCAATTTTTAGTCCGTTCTGGTGCTCTTTCAGCCGATCGCATTTTAGGGGTAGAAACAGGAGGATGTCCCCATACCGCTATTCGCGAAGATGCCTCGATTAACTTAGTCGCTATCGAACAACTCGAAGCTAAATTTACTAACTTAGATCTCTTATTTGTCGAAAGTGGTGGCGATAATCTTGCGGCTACATTTAGTCCAGAATTAGTGGATATTACTCTCTATGTCATTGATGTTGCTGCTGGGGATAAAATTCCCCGCAAAGGTGGCCCTGGAATTACCAAATCGGATTTACTGGTGATTAATAAAATTGACCTGGCTCACTTTGTCGGTGCAGACTTAGCCGTAATGGAGCGAGATGCGAAAAAAATGCGTGGCGATCGCCCCTTTGTTTTTACTAACTTGAAAACCCAACAAGGATTACCCAAAATCATAGAATTTATTTCTCATTATTTATAACCTGCCATCTCAGTCCGAAATGATTAGCCACGGGTCTTTCTCGGAGGGGAATTCGGGTATGGATGGGAGCATTCAAAACTCGTACTTTAGGATCGGCAACCACCAGAGTCGTAGAACCACCACCATCTAAATTTAAGGCGGTTTCTACTCCTAGTTTAATCAAAACCTCTTGTAACTCTGGTAAAGAAATTCCTTCACTATAAAAAGGTTGTCTCCCATCTACAACTAGAATAAATAACTGAGTTCTTTCTCGATTAATACCAATCGCAGTGCGAGGGGAAAGACCATCATAAAACTCGCTAGACATTAAGGGTACAGGTTCTCCTTGCCAAACTAGAATCGCTCCCCCAGCTAATCCTTGTTGGGTATGTTCTGGACAAAATGCATCCCCAGGAATTAAAGCTGTTCTGTTCTCTAAAATGCAGAAAACAAACCAACCGGGATTCCCTGGAGAATATTCGATACCATCAGAGATAGCCTGTCCTAAAACTTGAACGCGATCGCCTACTTTGGGAAAATAGTCCCAAGGAGATTTGACATAAAAAGGATAGAAAAAACTACCATTAATTCCTAATTGTACATCAAACTCTCTCACAAACTCAGAAGTAGTTCTCGCAGATATCTCCGTCCCATCTTCACTGGGATTTCCCGGCGTGACTAGCCATTGTATGTGGGGAGAGGTTACGTCAACCGTTACCTGATGAATCACTCTAAGATAGGGCGTATTTTGAATAGATCGAGTGTAATGAATTCCTGGAAATAAGTCCTCAGATAGAGCAGTTCGAGGGGAGCGTAGTTGATATAATAACCCAGATACTCCCAGTCCTAACAACCCTAGGAAAATGACAGCAATCACTGCTTTTTTAAGACAGCAATCTTTTTGACAGATTCCCCAAAATTCTCTATAATTATTACTAATTACCAATTGCTCCTGCCTCCATCATGGTTTTCCTCTCTCCAGAACTAAAAGCACGACTGTCTTCTCCCCTCAAAATTGGTACTGTAGAGATTCATTCTAGAGTATTGCAATCCCCCTTATCTGGAGTGACAGATGTAGTCTTTCGCCGGTTAGTCCGTCGGTATGCTCCTAGTTCTATGATGTACACTGAAATGGTCAATGCTACAGGATTACACTATGTGAAGGACTTGCCCAAAATCATGGAAGTCGATCGCCAGGAGCGTCCTATCAGTATTCAATTATTCGATTGTCGCCCCGATTTTCTGGCAGAAGCGGCTCAGAGGGCGGTGAAAGAGGGAGCCGATACGGTAGATATTAACATGGGATGTCCGGTGAATAAAATTACCAAAAATGGAGGCGGATCTTCTTTGTTACGGCAACCGGAAGTCGCGGCGGCAATTGTCCGGGAAGTTACGGCGGCTGTAGAAGTACCAGTAACCGTGAAAACTCGGATTGGCTGGTCAGATCAAGAGATTAATATTCTAGCGTTTGCGCGACGGATGGAGGATGCGGGAGCCAAAATGCTGACGATTCATGGTCGTACTCGCGCTCAGGGGTATAATGGGCCCGCACGCTGGGAATGGATTCGCCGGGTTAAGGAAGTGGTTTCTATTCCTGTTATTGCCAATGGCGATATTTTTTCTGTGGAGGCGGCGGTGCGGTGTTTAGAGGAGACAAAAGCGGATGGGGTAATGTGTTCGCGGGGGACTCTCGGATATCCGTTTTTGGTGGGAGAAGTGGATTACTTCTTGAAGACAGGGGAGCGGTTACCGTCACCAACGGCAGTGGAGCGGCTAGAATGTGCCAAAGATCATTTATTGGCGCTGTATGAGTATAAGGGCGATCGCGGTCTCCGACAAGCCCGCAAACACATGACCTGGTATGCTAAGGAATTCTACGGTGCAGGAGAATTGCGCGGTAAATTAGCCCGTCTAGAGTCAGTAGCAGAAGGGATTACTCTATTAGATGAGGCGATTGTGACAGTTGGCAGCGATCGCACAGTCCAAAAAATTCCAGAGTATGGTAATAAACTTTGAATTGATAGGATTTTTGCAGGGTGATTTCTAAGTCATGAACGGGACATTCAGGGAGCATAATCGATTGTCCACATTGTAGACAAGTTAAGTGATGACGATCTTGTTCGAGGGAGCTATACACTGCTTCCCCGTTTCCCAAGGTGCGAGATTGAATTGCCCCTTTTTGTTTGAGTCCCTCTAAGGCGCGGTAAATGGTTGCTAAACCAATGGTTTGATGGCGATTGCGCAATTCTACATAAATGTCTTGAGCCGAGAGCGATCGCGACAGACTATTAAGCAGTTCGATAATTTTTTGTTGGCTGCGTGTATACGGAGATTTCATAAAATGACAGAATAGGGGATTAAGATCTTATTCTTTCTTACACTTTAGCGGTCTATGCTCAAATCCAGTCAATACCTCAAAGTGCTCTTTGTGCTCTCTCTGGGGGGATCGATCTTACTATGGGTTCTTCGGGGAATACGACTTTTGACCTTTTTACCGAGCGGGCCAATTTTGAGCTTGGGTTTAGTGGCGATCGCTACCGGTGTGTTGATCCCGATCTTCTCTCGTTTCTAAACGGAGTTCACAAAACTTGATAATTTTGGCAGGGTGCGCTATAATCCAGCCGTAATGTGAATAAGCATTTACTCTCATTAAAAGCATGAATAACTCTTCTGCGGTCACCTTAACTTCTTCCAGTGCATCTACTCTAGCCAAAACTCAGGTGAAAGAATCTTGGATGCGGATGAAAACCCTGTATCAAGCCGATCAGCAAGTTAAGTATCTCCATCTAGAAGCCGATGTCGAGTGCTTGCTTCAGGAAATTCAGTTGCGAGTTCAAGGAAAATTGTCTTCCCCAGCCTAGGGAATCAAATGAGAGGGAGAAGTAAAAGCTACCCTGCCCAAGCGATCGCTCCCTCTTTAACAAAACTTAATTTCCCTTGCTCAGAGGTACAAACCAGTTATCCTATATCAGAGTAAGGCCAGGTATGGGGAATTATCAGTCATGAACCAACTTATTGCGATCGCTGCCATTTCAACCCTTCTGGTGCTCACAGTTGGCTGCGATCGCCAAAAAGCCTCTGAAAGCGCCCCCGTAACAGCAGCCCATGAGAACCGATCCACGGAACCGAAATCCTCTCCCCAAAAGAGCCAGGACAAACCCCAGGGAGTTTCCCAAACTTTAGCCAAAATTCCGCCTCTGACTGCCCCCACCAACCCAGATCAAAGACTCGCTCAAATCAGCCAGGGTTCACGAGATCCCTTTAGTCACCTCCAAACCGATCCCATTATCATTCCAGTTGCCCTCAAATCTAGTCCAGCAGCAGTACCAACCCAGCCTGCTTCCCTTCCTGTCCAGCCCATTACCCCTCCCCCCCCTCCCCAAGAGCCAGTCGTCGCCCTACCCACCTTGCCACCCATACCCAATCTC
>CAZTRW010000113.1:0-13099 GCA_964616725.1 uncultured bacterium | reverse complement strand
GGCTGGGCGAAGACGGCATAATAAGCCGAATAATCCTAACCCGAATAGTCCTAAAATGGCACTGGGTTCAGGCACTGGATTGGGATTGAAGTTAGGCCGTTGACGGAGATAAAATTGGGAAATCGGTGAATTGTCAGTAATCAGATAGTTAAAGATCACGGTTTCTCCTGGCTTAACGATTCCTTCGGAAAAGTTTACAAAGTCACGAGGGTCGATGATTTCATTGACTTGAGCAAATTGATCTGAAGTAAAGGGTCGTCCAGCCGCAAAGCCTTGTCCAAAGGAAAGTCCATCTCCATTAGCACTGGCAATGCCAAAGGTTTCTTGTAGTTCATGATCGAAGAAGTTCCAGGATTTTCCGGTGGAATTTGTGACTACTTTGCGTAACCAAAATCCGGTTGTGTGGCCACTGCCGGTGGGATTTTTACCAAATGTTGGTAGTCCTTCGATTTTGAGGGTGACATCATCGGTAAAGATATCTTCGTAAATGATAAAGGGATCGGCTTGGCTACCATTTCCTGCTGTGCCTCCGGTAATGGTAAATCCGGCGGTATATTCAGAAAAGGTGAGGCTACCTAGGGTTATGCTGGCTGCTTGGGTGTTGTTGGCCATTCCGAATGTGGCGATCGCCACTACTGAACTGATTAAAACTGAAGCTTGCCGATTGGCGGCCAGTTTTTGATGGGGTTTCATGATTTTTCTCCACTATTTCGACAGATACATGACTCATCAGGAGCCGTGAGGCATTTGATGTTCTGATCCTAATGAATGATCTGGTGAGTTGTCAGGAGTTTCACGGATAGCTTTAAGGAATCTTCATTTTTCCGGTGACTTGAGGACAAATCCTGCGTAAATTTGCTGATACATGATTACTCTGAGTTACGGAGATAGGAGAGGAATTCCTGAATGACGGCTTGGGGATTACTGAGGCACTGCTGAGCGGAATAGGAGAGAATGAGACTGATGCCGTGGTGTTTGAGGGTGCGATCGCGTTTGATGTTAAGATGAAAACTCTCAGCTTGAATTTGTAAAATACCCCATTGACCTCCCGCGAGAATTAAAAAATAACCAGTCATCTCTGGTTGTCCTGCCAGAATAGTGCGACAGTTGGGGTAGAATAAAAGGCTTTCCTCTGCTAAGGCTTGAGCAATTTTTAACTCAGCCTCTGAGACAAATTTCAGACCTTGCCATTCATAACATTCTCCAGGAGAAGGGGGGCGATCGCAATTGAGTCCTTCTACATACACCAAATGAGTATCCCGAAAATCCGTTTGTGTGATATCTGCGCCTCGGAAAATTGCATAAGCCGCATTACAACGAGTCAAATTAGTTTGATATAAATTGGCATTACTTAAATCCGCTTTAATTAAATTTGCTCCACTTACATTAGCGCGATTTAAATCCGCTCCACTCAAATTTGCCCCACTTAAATTCGCCTGAGCCAATGAAGCCTGAAGCAAACAAGCCCCATTTAAGTCTGCTTGGACTAAGTTTGCAAAAATTAAGTTAGCACCACTGAGATCGGCATGGGCAAGATTGATATTAAATAGATAAGCACTACTCAAATTGGCAAAAACCAAATTCGTGCCACTCAAAAGTGCTAAGAATAAATTGGCACAACTTAAATCCGCTTGATAGAGATTGGCGTAACTGAGATTGGCGTGGGACAAATTCACATGAAATAAATTTGCTCCCCGCAAGTTGCTACGACTTAAATCAATCCCACTTAAGTCACTGTAGCTCAGGTCAATCCCTGGCAGATCTAGACCTCGAAAATCCCGTTCTCCAGCTTGGTAGAGCGTCAATAGTTTGGCTTGATTCATAGGTTAGCACCCAAGGTTGGGGATGGGGTGCCCCAGGAATAGGATTTTCCTATTCCTGGGATACCAGGCGTTAGGGGTGAGTAGAGAGAATCTCTAGGGCAGTTTGATATTGCCGATCGGCTTCAGTAGCAATTTCAGTTCGAGAAACTGTCCCAATAGCCACTTTTTGATCGGGTTGAATTCCCCGTTGATTAATATCATGATGATCAGGGGTTTCATACTTAGCAATGGTAACTGCTAGTCCTGATCCGTCGGATAAATCAAACAAGGATTGAATTAACCCTTTACCAAAGGTAGTTTCTCCTACTAATTGAGCGCGATGGTGATCTTGGAGCGCACCGGCAAGAATTTCGCTCGCACTAGCGGTCCCATGATTGACAAGAACCACTAGAGGATCGTCAGTCAGGGCTGATCCGGTAGCGTCAAAGCTTTCTAATACCCCTTGACGGTTGACGACATAGACGATTGTACCGCGATCGAGCCATTGGCGGGCAATTTCAATGCCTGCTGTCAGTAATCCGCCGGGATTGTTCCGCAGATCTAGGATATAGGCACTGGCTCCTTGGGTTTCTAAATCGGCGATCGCCTTCGCCATCTCTTGAGCGGCATAGGCATTAAACTGAGTCAGGCGGATATACCCAATCTTCCCAGATCCTCCCTCCCGTAATTCGGCTATGACTGGATTGAGGGTAATTCGATCGCGGATAATGGAGATAGTTTGCCGATCTTGATGATCCCGTTCAATCGTCAGAGTCACTGGGGTTCCCGTAGGACCTCGCATCCGACTCGCTGCCTCTTCAATAGTTAACTCTAAGGTAGGGATACCATCAATGGCTAAAATGCGATCGCGCGGTTGCAATCCAGCCATTTCTGCCGGCGATCCGGCGATCGGCGCAATCACCGTCAGCACTCCCGTCTGATGATCCAAGGCAATCTGTAAACCCACCCCACTCAACTCTCCTGAAGTCGTCACCTGCAAACTGCGATAGGACTCTGGGGGAAGGAAGCGCGTGAAGGGATCTCCCAAACTTTTGAGCATTTGGTCAATCTCCTGATAGGTTTGTTGACGATTCCTGAAGGGCTTTTTCAGCGCTTTTTGGCGTACTAACCACCAGTTTTGGTCATTAAAGGTGTCATCGATATAGGCGCGATTGACAATACGCCACACTTCATTGTAGAGCTTTTGCTCCTCCGTCAGGGCATAGGCTGGGCCTATCCAGGCGCTCCAGGCGATCGCCCCAAACAACACTACCAAACATCCCATCACCAAAAATCGCTTGACCATCACCTGTTTTATCATGACTTTGACTATGTTACATTTCTATAAGAGCGCATTAATCTTTGATAGGATCGTTAACCGCAATGTTTACCAAGCCGGTAAGAGAGTCAAAAACCTTTCAATGGTTTCAAGAACGTCTGGAGATCCAAGCCATCTCCGATGACATCACCAGCAAATACGTCCCCCCTCATGTGAATATTTTCTATTGCCTCGGTGGGATTACCCTCGTTTGCTTTTTGATCCAGTTTGCCACTGGATTCGCCATGACCTTCTACTACAAACCCACAGTAGCTGAAGCCTTCACCTCCATCCAATACATCATGAACGAGGTAAGCTTCGGATGGTTAATCCGCTCCATCCACCGTTGGTCTGCCAGTATGATGGTGTTAATGATGATTTTGCACATCTTCCGAGTTTACCTTACTGGAGGGTTCAAAAAACCTCGCGAACTCACCTGGGTTACGGGAGTAGTCCTGGCAGTAATCACCGTTACCTTTGGTGTAACTGGCTATTCCTTGCCTTGGGATCAGGTAGGATATTGGGCTGTTAAAATTGTTAGTGGTGTACCTGCGGCTGTCCCGGTGGTGGGTGACCTAGTGGTAGAACTGATGCGAGGTGGTGAAAGCGTCGGCCAAGCAACGTTAACTCGGTTCTATAGCTTACATATCTTTGTGCTGCCTTGGTCGATCGCTGTCTTCATGCTGGCCCATTTCTTGATGATTCGCAAACAAGGGATTTCTGGCCCCCTCTAAGGTCGGTTTTTCCTGATTTCTGGTCATCGTCCCCTTTACTGAGTTTTGTACTATGTCTATTCAAAAGAAACCTGCTTTATCTGATCCCAAGTTACGGGAAAAGCTGGCCCAAGGGATGGGTCACAATTATTATGGTGAGCCTGCTTGGCCCAATGACCTGTTGTACACTTTCCCCATCGTGATTTTGGGAACCTTTGGCTGTATCGTTGCCTTAGCGGTTCTCGATCCGGCTTTTGTGGGTGAACCGGCCGATCCGTTTGCTACGCCTTTGGAAATTCTGCCAGAGTGGTATTTCTATCCGGTTTTCCAAATTCTGAGAACGGTTCCTAATAAACTCCTGGGTGTGCTGATGATGGCTTCGATTCCCCTAGGGTTAATCTTGGTTCCGTTTATTGAAAATGTGAATAAGTTCCAAAATCCTTTCCGTCGTCCGGTGGCGACTGCGGTTTTCTTATTTGGAACCCTGGTTACCCTGTGGTTGGGTATTGGCGCAACGTTGCCGATTGATAAGTTTTTGACGTTGGGATTGTTCTAATTCTGGTCTGATTGCGATCGGTCTGGTTGAGCACCTGGAAGGAAATAATAGATGGGGTATCTGTTGTTTTTTTCCAGGTGCTTGGGTTTTGTTTGTTTTAACAAATTTTCTCTAAGATTTGAGATGACTGACTATAATCCGGTTTTACTGATTCATGGTATTGATGATACGGGGGCTGTTTTTTCTCAAATGGAAGCGGCCTTGCAGAGAGAGGGGTGGTCTACCCATGCTCTGGATTTGATTCCGAATAATGGCGATCGCGGTTTGGATCGATTGGCTCAAGAAATTCACCAATATGTTGAGCGTGTGTTTCCAGAGGAAATCCGCCTAGATTTGGTGGCGTTTAGTATGGGAGGGTTAATTAGTCGGTATTATCTCCAGCGTTTGGGGGGATGGAAACGATGCGATCGCTTTATTACTCTTTCTACTCCCCATCAGGGCAGTTGGATGGCCTATGCTCGTCACAATCCTGGTTGTGTGCAAATGCGCCCCCAAAGTCAATTTTTACAAGACTTAAATCAAGATCTCGATCCCCTCAAGGGGCTGAATGTGACTTCCATTTGGACTGAGTACGATCTCATGATTCTTCCTGCCCATAGCTCTCAATTGGCGGTGGGTAAGAATATTACGGTGCCTGTGCTGCTACACCCCTGGATGTTAACTGATCCGCGCGTGATGGGTTTGGTGATTGCCGCTTTAAAGGAACCGCACCTCAAAACTTAGGGCGATCGCCCCTAGAATAGGCGATGGCGATCGCTCCAGTGGCCTCAAAGCTCACCCCCTATCGACTAGCTCCAGAATCAATAGGATCGGCAGTGGGAATTCCTAGCACGGTTTGGCAACTGACGGACAATTGTCGATATAAATCTTCCGCGCTATGGAATCCTTCGATGCGATGTTGCACGCGACCGCGATCGAATAAAATCACTGTGGGCAAGGTTCTGAGTCGATAGGCATTGGCCAGTTTGAGACTTTGATCCGCGTTAATCGAGACCACCTTAACGGTTTGACCCCACTCCCCTTGAAATCGGTTTAACACAGGGTTAAGAAACCGGCAGATGCCACACCAAGGGGCCCAGAAATTGACTAAAACGGGGGTTTGAGCATCCAGGACTTCGTGCGGAAAGGTTCGTTCACTGATTTGCACCACCATAGTATTGGGTTCTTCCTATCTGTTTTTCTTATAATTGCTCTGGGATCATGCTACACCGATTGAGAGCGGCTAAACCATCAAATCGGCAGAGTGTTGTTCCCTGTTTAAAGTTTATAGGGGAATGGCCATTGTGGCTTGCCTTAACCAAGGATGGGCCCACCATAGCCAGAACACAAAGAGAACAACTCCGAGGTAAGCCGGACGCAGAAATTCTTGTGGTTCTAGGGTTTGACGGCCTTGTACAATGGCGAGAAAGGGGATAATTGAGGTGCGTGCTTTCACGGCAGTGAAGGCTTCTCCGTAGCGATGTTGCCAACGGCGATCGCCATGCCAAACGCCAAAACAGTGATGGAGAATCAATCCCAAGGAAGTCACTAGGGTAAAACTGGTGCCTAACCACAGGGTATGAGCGAGACACCAAATGACTTGACCCACCATTTGGGGATGGCGAGTGATCCGAATGATTCCGGTTTCGTACAGATGAATTTCTGGTTTGGCGATCGCCGCAATTTCCAGGAGATTAAACGTAGCTGGATACAAAAATAGAAAGGATAAAGCCGATAATCCCCACACCAGCGATCGTACTCCCGGCACTCCCTGCACTTGCCACAATTGCATCCCATCGTAACGGTGGTTAAAAAAGTAGATCATCAAAATCACCGCTAAAGGCAAACTCGCCAAAGCAAACCCCACACGGTACAGCCTAGGGCCGACCCACCTCTCTCCCCAAGGGCGCAGAGCCGCTAATCCGCTATGAACCACAGCAAATCCGATCAGTAGTCCCACCATGATCCCATGGCTGGATAGTGACGAAGTATCAACCATTCTCTTGTATTTTTCCCGGTTTGATAGATTTTAACCGCAAAAAAGTAGTTTTTGCTACCCCTATGATAGACTGAAGACCTGATAAAACAATCAGAAATTTCAAATCATCAGTGATCGATTTTACTAGATAAAAGGGGTATCCTTTGTCTATGTGTCGTTGTTATTCTCCATTAAGTTATTGGCCTATGTTTTCAGTATCTCCAGAATCGGAATCTTCCCGCCCATTTCTCACTTGGCAGCGAATTATTGACTGGGCCCAAGACCACTATCGCAGTCGCACCTTTAATAAAGATGATAAAATTCCCGTTCGTCCTGGTTTACTCTATTTGGTACAACGGGGATCGGTGCGCCTGGTAAGCTCTCAAATTAGCGCCTCGACAAAAACTCCTAGCTTGGTGGCGCGGTTGAGTGCAACCCCCGATCCAGATAATCAAATTCCTGATGATTCCTTTTTGGGTTTTGTGGGAGCCGGACAGCCATTTGAAATTGTGTCTCAATCTCCTTTCACTATTTCCAGCTATGCCCATGTAGATAAAACAACGGTGTTGTGGATGTATTGGCACGATTTGGATAATTGGCCCCATTTCCGTCGGGAAGTAATGGAAGCGTTTCGCTATCAAAATCAGCGTAAACTTTTGTGGCTAGGAACGATGGGCCAACGGCGCACGATTGACCGGCTGTTGGGCTTTTTGACGTTGCTGATTGAGGAGTATGGGGAAGTGTGCGAGCAAGGTTATTTTCTCCCTTGGACTCTGACTCATGCTCAAATTGGGAGCGCTATTGGTTCGACGCGAGTGACGGTTACTCGTTTGATGGGTAAATTGCGCTCTAAAGGGTTGATTTTGACTCTGGATGATAATTTGATTTGTTTACCGGCTGCTAATCCGGAAGGCTAGAGGGTTGATTGGGCAGACCCCTTCGTCTGCCCCTATTGTGGGTTACTCTAGACTCTGAGAGAAATCAGTAGGTTGACAAATTAGTATAAATATGCATTAACAACGATTGCGGCGATCGCATCAGACAATCCCCTCTCAGATTCCCCAAACTTTTCCAGCAAAAAGCTCCGACCAGCAGTATGATCGGAATCGGACTTAAACACGAAATCATCTAACTCCATGGCTGTTTCTTGTCACTTCATCGTCGAGGGTAATCCAGTAGTTGTTTATGCCAGCCGCAATGGCACGCCCAAAAAAGTCTTACCCAAATTGCAACGGTTTTTAGATACCTTTATCCAAGAGCGTCACACCATGGGAGAGACGGTTCACACCCCAGAGTGTCTGGTGGCTCAAATTATTGTCCGATTTGGTTTTGAACTCTGTGAAGATGATTTTTCTAACTTGCGGGTTGGCTTAAATTATGATCCCAATGTCGATTATCTTTATCAAGTCGAGAGTAATTTCCAGGTAAAGGTGATGCGCCCCTCTGAAGCTTATCGAAAACAACCAACTTTAGGTTTAGAAGGATGTGAAGTGATTACGGAAGATGTGTTGGTTTGAGCAGTTCTGATTCCTGGTGTATATCATCAATTCGATCATGGAGAATGGATCATAGTGAGGTAGTGCTGGTTGACTCAATTGGAGGACTATGGCAAGGGTTAAATGCCTTTAAATCTAATGCCAATTTCTGCTGCCTCTGATGGTCATTTTTGTTCAAAAATATCCTGATTAACAGTGACTTCTTAGAAGTTGCTGAATCCTTCACACTTCAACAAAATCAACTGTTAACGTTAGATTACAGCACTTTTCGCTCTTTCGAGAGACATCTCAATCTCCCCAAACCCCTGCTACTCAAGAGGTTGAAGCCGTGAGAAGTGAAATTTATGCTCAACAATCACCTAATTAAAGTGATTATCAATACTAATCTTTTCCCCTCCCTGCTATATCATAAACTTTCTCGTTTTGCAGAAACAAGAAACTCTTGGCTATCCAGGGAATTGGAAAGGGCTATGATTAAAGCGATCGCACGTTCTTATACTCCTCAAACCTTCTACTCACCGGCAGATTTTACAACAGCGTAGTAGAGGCGATCGCTGATGCGAAAGTTGTTTTCAGTAATTAATCGATCTAAAATAGGCTTAATTGCTGAAATTAAACCTTTTGCTTTTGCTTCCTGCAAGATACCTAACAATCCACTAATTTTCGTTACTCCCTGTTCTAAAGCAACTTTTCTCCCTCGACGCTCATCAATCAATAACAAATCAGCATCAAGTTCTAAGGCTAAAACAATTGCTTCAGCTTCTCCTAAATCTAACTGTAGTTGTAAATCTGCAACTTTTAAGCGATCGCTCACAGATTGTGTCTCGATCCAATCAAGAGTTTGAACTGCCACTGTACCAGAAACTTCATAACCTAAAGTAGTCATTTCATCATAAACAGCTTGAGGAATAACTACTCGATCGTACAAAATATGTAAAAGTCCTAAAAGTTCAACAGCCGCTAAATTAGTAATCGGGGAAGTATCGCTAATAACAATCATAGACGACCTAGGGCTTGCAAGGTTTTCAGATCCTCTTCAAATTCCTCAACATCATAATGAATACAAATACCGCGACTCGCAATTTCTTTCTGAAACTCTAACAAGTGCATCCCGGCTAAATGACGCGCTTTGCCTATACTAATTCTATCTTGTTGGAAGAGCAGAATCGCAATTTCCAACTTTAACTGCGCTTCAGACATTTCGGCAGCTTGCAGAATATCATCTGGAATGAGGACAGCCATTTTTAGTGATCTCCTTTGTTTTTGATGGTCAATTATAGCCTTGTTGTTCGACAACTTCTAGCAGGGCATTGATCACCCTCTCTAGAGATGGTTAGGAGGAAACCGCAGGAATTTCAATAACAAATGTGGCTCCCTTACCGAATTCAGAAATACAACTAATTTCTCCCTGGTGTTTTTCCACAATAATTTGATAGCTAATGGCTAATCCTAATCCTGTTCCTTTCCCGACGGGTTTGGTGGTGAAAAAGGGATCAAAGAGTCTTTGGCGGATTTTTTCGGGGATACCTGGGCCATTATCAGTGAGGCGGATAACGGCTTGGTTATTTTGGAGTTCTGTAGTAATAGTGATTTTGGGTTGCTCTATGTCCCAGTCTTCTAAGGCATCAATGGCATTACTCAATAAATTCATAAATACCTGGTTCAGTTGCCCTGCATAACAGGTAATTTTGGGCAGTTGACCATAGTTTTTTTCTACTAAAATACCGGGGTGATCGCCTTTAGCCTTCAGTCGATTTTGGAGAATCATTAATGTACTATCAATACCTTCATGTAAATCCACCTTCTTCATATCCGCTTCATCCACGCGCGAGAAATTTCGCAACGACAGGACAATCTCGCGAATCCGTTCTGCTCCCACCTGCATCGAATCGAGTAATCGGGGCAAATCCTCACTGATAAACTCTAAATCAATCGCCTCAATTTCTTCTCCGATTGTCTCTGGGGGATCGGGATAAGCCTCTTGGTAAAGCTTAAGTAACCCTAAAATATCTGCCGTATAATCCCTTGCCGGAACCAAATTGCCATAAATAAAATTCACTGGATTATTAATTTCATGGGCAACTCCTGCCACCATTTGCCCTAAGCTAGAGAGTTTTTCACTTTGGATTAACTGAGATTGAGTCCGTTGCAGTTGACGTAGAGTTTCTTCCAATTCTTTAGCTTTGCGGTCTGCTTGTTCGGCCGCCAGAGTAGCTTGGCGATATAATTCAGCTTGGCTAATGGCGATCGCCAACTGATCCGTCACCGCCTGCAACAAATCCACCTCCTCCTCACTCCAGCGTCGAGGTCCATCAAAATGAGTACAACTCACCCCCCCCAACTCCCCATACGCCGTCTTAATCGGCATAAACAAAATCGCTCGATAGCCACGATGCTCATAAAGCTGATGTACATTCAAATCCTCAGCATTCAACACATCATCCACCCGCAAGATCTCTAAATTCAGCAAACTCACCAACAACGGATCATCCCCCACCACCGGAAAACATCCCAACACCGTCGGCAAAGACTCACTCTTCGCCTCCTTAACCACCTGGAGATACTCCGTCTCCACCGACACAGCGCCACTACCCTCCTCTACCACCACCACAGGCTCACCCAACTCCTCCGTCACCACACTTGTCCCGCCTCCGGCTCCTCGATACCAAATAAACAAACACTGATCCACGTTCAGTAAATTTTGAATCTCCACCACCGCAATCTCCAAAATCTGGTCAAGATTAAGAGAATTTCGCACCTGGGAAGCCAGACGATTAATTAACTCCTCCCGCTGCGCTATCTCTCGATAGCGAGCCTCACTCTTGCGAATCGCCTCCTCCGAACGTTTGCGCCCAGTAATATTTTGCATCAGTGCCATCCCTGCCATAATCTCCCCCTGGTCATTTCTCACCGGCAGAGTTTGCACCGCATAATCATTATCCCCCAACGTAATTTCAAAGTGATCCGTCTGGCCTTTCAACGCATTCTGGTAGTACCGTTCCATAATTGCACTAGCTGAAGGCGGGAAAACATCCTTTGGGGCTGCCCCTTCCCATTTATCTTTTGGTAAGCGCAACTTTGCCAGTTCTCGTCCCTCCGCCAATGTAAAACAGAGTTGGTGATTAAACAGCACCACCGCCCCATCGGGAAAATTCTGGGCTAATGTTCGATAGAGTTCCTCGCTCTTACGCAAAGCCATCTCTGTTTCAAACCGGTAGGTAATGTCATTGTTAATCACCAAGATGGCCGTAGGATTTCCCTCCGGATCGCGTTGCAGCGTCCAACGACTCGCTACTGTTAAAGATACCCCATCTCGTTTGGTCTGTTGCAATTCTCCTTCCCAATGGCCTTGCTCTGCCAGGGTTTTATGAATACTGGTCAGAGGAATACTAAACTGGGTTTGTAGTAATTCGTGGATATTTTGATTAATGGCTTGATGCTTCGTCCACCCGTACAGTTGATGGGCCCCGTGGTTCCAATACCGAATCGTGCCATCGAGATCTAAAATCATAATTGAATCATTGGCTAAATCCAGCATTTGGACGTGCTGTCGCAAGGCTTGCTCTATTTGTTGGCGCTCTCTGACTTCAGCAGCGAGTTCGGCAGTTCGCTGCTCTACTCGCTCTTCTAGGGTATCTCGGTATTGCTCTAACTTGGCTTCCGATTCTTTACGAGCCGTAATGTCACGAGCCACCCACACTACGGTATCGAGATCTAGGGGAGAAACCTTGGCGGCTAACCAGAGGGTTTGATGATCGACGGCGATCGAGTATTCTACATCAATGGTCTTTTGGGTTTCTAAAGCGCGACGCAGGTTGGCGAGGAGGCGGTTAGCTGTTTCCATGGGCATCAAGTCTGTCAGTGCTAGACCGTACAGTTCTGCCCGCTCGCCGTCAATTAAGGTAGAGTTGGTAGGAGCTACTTCCAGAACATGACCTTCTCGATCTAGCACTAAAATGAGATCGGTCATGGCTCTAAACAAGGCACGCAGTTGGGTTTCCTGTTGCAGCAGGCTTAGTTCTGCCTGTTTGCGCTCGGTGATTTCAATAAATAGTCCATCGAGCACCATTTCATTTTGGCTGTCTCCAATTTCGTGGCTCAAAAGCTGTTGTTCTAGGGGAATTTCTGTGTCTGGGGGGGAAGTGGAGCAAGAGAGCCATTTGATTTGTCCTGATGCGGTGATAATCCGCCCTTCCCAGCGCCAGGAGGATCGATTTTGTAGGGTTTTGGCAAGGGAGGCTTGGTATTCGGCGAGATCGTCGGGGTGAATGAGTTCTTCAAAGAGGTGGGGATGTTGCTGAAGTTCTTCGGCTTCAATCTCACAGATTTTGAAACACCCTAAGCTAACGTACCTGAATTGGATTGGGTGTTCTCGTTTGAGAAGGATTTGGCAGATGATTCCAGGTACATTTGCCGTCAGTTTGTGGAATTGATTCTCAATTTTCATCCAGGCCGCCTCTGCACGTTTACGTTCGGTGATAAAGTTAGTGAACATGATCAGACCCCCAATGTCTCCGCAAGGAGTACGCCAAGGACGGATGTCCCATTCAATCCATTCGAGTTTTCCGTTTTCTCGGAAAAAGTAATGTTCTTCGCAACCTTGATAGTCTCCCGATAAACATTCTGCATGAATTTGTTTCCATTGATCGGGACAATGGGGAAAAGTGTCGTAAAAGGTACGATCGCTTAGGGGGGTGTTTTTGAGTCCATAATCACTCAACCATTGTTGGCTGGTGAGGAGATAGCGCATTTGCCGATCAAACAAAGCCACAGCGGCGGGGGTTTGTTCAACGAATAGCTGAAATAGGTTAATTTCGGATGGGGATTGATGGGGGAGGGAGTTGTCCATTCGCGAGGAGGGGCGCATGATCGTTACCCAGAGCTTAACTGAAAAATCTCATTAGTGTTATTCTCGATTAATCTTTGTCTGGGGAATAGATAAGGGAGGGAGTAGCGATCGCCTGAAGGACAGTCGATGATGAGAGTTAAACTCATGTTCTTAGGTTAACCTAAGATACTCTTGAATACCCAACCCTTTGCCTATTTTACCTTGATCGCTTTCCTACTAGCGAGCTCTGCCTAGGGAATATCTCCCTCGATTTCCGGGGTGGCTGGCAGAGACGTTCCTATCTTGTTGAAAAATAAGTGGAGACTCGGCTAATTATCAGATAAAATTTAGTCTAATTGATTAGTAGGGGGCTATGGGCGGTACTGGACTCGAACCAGTGACATCCTGCTTGTAAGGCAGGCGCTCTAC
>CAZTRW010000112.1:0-13421 GCA_964616725.1 uncultured bacterium | reverse complement strand
GGTTTGTGCTCTGTGGGGTTCTGTGGTTGAAGGGGTATTGGCAGCCTGTTGTTGGATGTCCTGTACCGTCCGATCCAGACGGAATTGGTGATTGCGCTCTAGGTCTTCGATCGCCCGCTGATGGTGGCGTTCTAGGGTTTGTTTTTGTGCTGCTAGTCTTTTTTCTAGTAATGAATAGGCGATCGCGATTCCGGCGGCGACACCGACAATAAAGGCAATGATTCCAAACATATTTCTGTTTCCTCCAAACTGAGTAGATAGTACACCCAATCGTGGTTTCCTGTTGCCTCAATTTTTGCCCCTTTCAGAGATCTCCCAGTCCGGACTGGAGTTGGCGATCGCCTCATCGTTAAAACAACTTAACAAAATTTTACAAGAATCCGGGAAAATTGCCTCTGAACTGGGGCTGAAACTGGGACAATTATAAACTTTTCTAAAGGTGAGAGGGACTTTGTAACAAGATATCCTCTTTTTGCTTAAGATATGACGTTAAGTGTTGAAGCCTATTTCGATCATAGACAAAAGAGGAGAAGAACACATGGCTGATTCCAGAGATATCGAGATGATTGCCGCCTACGGGAACAACCCCGAAGTCGGTCATCTCTCCACTCCCATTAGTGATTCTGCATTTACCCGCGCCTTTATCAGCAATCTGCCTGCCTATCGTAAAGGTTTGTCTGCTAGTCGCAGAGGACTGGAAGTCGGCATGGCGCATGGGTATTTTCTATACGGCCCCTTTGCTGTGCTTGGCCCCCTGCGGGAAACGGATCTCGCCAATCTGGCTGGTTTGTTAGCCACCATTGGTATGGTAGCAATTTTGACGATTGCTCTGTCCCTTCATGGCGCAGCGGATGTGAAGTATCCTCCTGTAGAATCCGCCACTCCTGTTGCCCCCGGTAATCTCTGGAGCAAAGATGGCTGGAGTGATTTTGCTAGCAGTTTCTTCCTGGGAGCTTGCGGCGGTGCTTTCTTCGCTTATTTCCTATGCTTAACCCCTCACCTTGCTCCCCTGCAAGAAGTGGTTAATAAGATCTGGTCAGTAGGATAGGATCTGAACCTTTAGCTTTAGTCAAAACCGGCATTTGCCTTCTGGAAAGGTCATAAAATTTTAACTGTCAATTAGTCTTAAGGAGTCTTTGAAATGACTGGTGCTTACGCTGCTTCTTTCTTACCCTTTATTTTGGTTCCTTTGGTGGGTTTAGTCACACCTGCTGTGGTAATGGGCTTACTGTTTATTCACATTGAAACTGATGCTTAGAATCCTCCTAGAGCCACACCTGAGCACTCATTGATTCATGATCGCCCCGCTATCCGTAGCGGGGTGTTTAGCGATTGGAATTAAAGTCAATGGCAGGAGAGGGAAAAGCTTCAGTTTTAAACAAGGGTGTCGAGTCTAGAGAGATTTCATTAGCTAGAGGACTGAAGGATAGAAACCCATGGGTGCTCTGAGCTAAGGATTCAGAAAGTTGAGATTGAGTAGGGCCGAGGATTTGGGCGATCGCCGTTTGCTGGTGCAAATGCTCCGTAGAAGATACCAATTCACCCAATCCATTTACCAAATTGCGAATATTTTGGCGAAACTCTGGATCGCCAATCAACTCATCCAAATCAGAGGTGAGTTTTTGGGCATTTTGAAACGTTGAACGAGCCGAATCTAAGGTTTGCTGTAACATTAACAAAGTATTCGGATTATTAATTTCGTGAGAAACATCTCGTAAATTCGCCGATGCTTGAGCCGCATTAGCCGATAATGTTTCTAAATTGCTCAGGAGTTCTCCTTGTTGAACTTGACTGAGTATAGGTGTGAGAGTACCGAGCGCAATTCTCATCTGCTCAGAGGTTTGTTCTAAATTTACTAAGGTATTGGTTAACGTAGACCGATTTTGCACGACTAATTCATTAACATTTTGCAGTGCTTTTTGCAACTCTCGATTAGTCGTTTCTACTTCAGCTGTCAATTTTGCGGCACTTTCGGTAAATTGTCCTGTGGCTGCGAGAGTAGATTGACGCACTTGATCGGCTGCTGCACCAATCGATTGTGTCGTTTGAGAAATAGTGCCAATTTCTCCTTTAGCCAACTGTGTCAACTCCGAAAATTCCCCCGTCAGTGCGGAAAGATCGGTACTGAGGGTACTAAATTTTTCCGCGGCGGCAGTGGCTTCTTGCAAGGTCAAGATTAATTGGGCATAAAACTCATCAGATGCAAACAACTCAGCCATTTTTAGGCCTTGGCGTAGGAGTTCCACATAGCTTACGCCGATGACTCCTGGCAGGCGATCGCCATTACAAATCAGGATAGATTGATCGCAATCTGACGATAGAGGAGTTCCCTGAACCTGATCAGGTACGGGTGACAAAGGAATAATATCAATAGAAGTAGAGCCAACTAAACCCGATTGATTAGCTTCAATTCTCACATTTTTAGGTATCAGTAAACTGGGCTGATGAATACTAATAGTCACTTCTACGCCATTGGAGCCAGGACGAATGGCAGAAATTCCACCTACATCAAATCCTCGATAGCGCACATTCGCGCCAATTTGCATTCCTTCAACATTTTCAAATTCCACAATCATTGAGTAAGTTTTTTTGCCGAATGTGACCCCGCGTAGCCAAAGAACTA
This sequence comes from uncultured bacterium, assembly GCA_964616725.1. GTDB lineage: Bacteria > Cyanobacteriota > Cyanobacteriia > Cyanobacteriales > Desertifilaceae > Roseofilum. The sequence continues at coordinate 10,798 of CAZTRW010000112.1, read as the reverse complement.
GACCGCTAAATATACCAATTCCGACTAAAATTAATAAGCCGATAGATCCTTCTTGAATGGTTCGTTGACGCATGATAATTTGGAGTGTTCTTAACTGATGACTGGAATGGGGCCGGTTAAACTACCGGTGGCAAATTGGCGAATATAGGGGTTATCAGTATGGTCTATATCTTTCACGTGCCCGTCCCATTGTACTTTTCCTTGATGAACAAAGACAATACGTTCCGTAGTACGTCGGATAGTGCTGTCTTGGTGGGTAACCATGACGTAGGTACTGCATCCTCCGTCTTGATCTTTGAGTTGACAGATGAGATCTTCGACTACGGTAGAGGCGATGGGATCTAATCCCGCTGTAGGTTCATCGTAGAGGAGGACTTCAGGATGATCTTGGGGGTTCAGGGGATTTTCCATGATCGCGCGCGCGAAACTGACTCGTTTTCGCATTCCCCCAGAGAGTTGTGCGGGAAAGCGATCGCTAATATCTGATAATCCCACTAACTGTAGTTTTTTTTCCACCATCCGTCGGATTTCGTCATGGGGAATGGGAGAATGCTGATAAAGCTGAAATCCCACATTTTCTGCCACCGTTAAGGAGTCAAATAGAGCAGCTTGCTGAAAGACCATACCAATGGTAATCGGATCTGCCACATCTCCGACTAAACCGTGACGTTTTTGACCAGCGACATAGATTTCGCCCGCATCCGGCTGATGTAAACCGGCGATAATCCGCAAAATAGTTGATTTTCCGGTACCAGAAGGGCCAATAATCCCCAGCGCTTCTCCTCTGTAAATGGTCAGGTTTAAGTGATCTAAGATTTTAGCTTGGCCAAAAGTTTGACAAATGCCACGGAGTTCGATTAAGGGTTCACCCATAGGACAGATAAAGTTGGGTTAGAGAGTTCCTGCGCCTGAGATCCTAGCGTGAATTCTCACCTACTGCGCTCAGTCTTTTCAGCTAGAGCCAAGAATCTGTTAAAGTCTATGCAGATTGTCGGATCAGAGGTTGATCGGGATGAAAAACTACCTGCGAAATGGGGATGAGATTTATCGTCAATCTTTTGAAATTATTCGAGCGGAAGCGAATCTAGACAGGTTATCTGATGATTTGGTTCCTGTGGCGATTCGTTTGATTCATGCGTGTGGGATGACAGATATTGTTGAGGATTTAGAAGGGTCTGTAGATGCGGTGAAGAGGGGAAGAGCGGCTTTAGAACAGGGAGCACCGATTCTGTGTGATGCGGAAATGGTGGCTCAGGGAATTATCAAGCGGCGTTTGCCTCAAGAGAATCGGATTATTTGTACGTTAAATTATCCTGATGTCCTGGCGATCGCCGATCGGATGCATCATACGCGATCGGCGGCTGCTTTAGAATTTTGGCGACCCCATTTAGCTGGTGCTGTTGTGGCTATTGGCAATGCTCCTACGGCTTTATTTCGCTTATTAGAATTGCTCGATGAAGGTGTGGCAAAACCGGCTTTGATTTTGGGTTTTCCGGTGGGGTTTGTCGGTGCAGCAGAGGCAAAACGAGAGTTGGCTGATGATCGTCGCGGTGTGCCATTTCTGACGCTCCATGGACGCAGAGGTGGCAGTGCGATCGCGGCGGCGGCTGTAAATGCTTTGGGGAATGGGTAATCTTCAAAAGTTTGTGGCATATTTTACGAAGCAAATTCAGTAGGGGAGTCAGTGAACTCCCCCTGACTGTTAAGTACCCATGTCATCCTGGTTGGGGTTGGGTAATTCTGGAAAACTATCAGGTTTATTCTCGTACTGAGGCGCATAGCTTTGCAACAGAGAACTCACCTGAGAGAGCACATTCTCTGTCTTACCTAAAGCCTGCCGTTCTGGCTCTTGAGGTTTTTCCTGGTTCTTAGAAATGGCTTTATCTACCTGTTGGCGAATGAGATCCATTAATTCTTCTTGAGCGCGATTGCGCTGATAGCGTGCACCTTCCTCCGTGGTGGCGTATAGGGGAGGCAGGCGGTTAAGGGCATAGGCAGTCACATCACCCAAATCCAGTTCAATGCCATCCTTATTTTGAATAGCTGCGACACGAGTCATCGCCTCCGTTAAAACCAACTCTTCCATCACATTAATAAATTGCTTCCGAGGAACTGCCACCACTTCACCGGTTAACAAACACCCCATGAGCCGGTCTAAAGCCATATACTCCTCAATGGAAAGCTCTGAGGCAGTATCGCAAATATTGCCCACCTCTGCTTCCATGGCCGGGGTTAAATAGCCATCCTTAAGGGCTTGTTCCACAATCTCTTGGATACTCATAAGGCTGCTCTACTCCACAGTTTCCTTGCTCACCATCATTGACATTCTCTCTATCCATCTTCTTCTAGTTTGCCCCAGGACTGAGTGCGATCCTAATCAATGTGACATTGTGCAACATTTCCACAAGGTTTACTCTTACTCAATGCCAGTGGTGCGCCAAGGCACAGGATCAACGGCTTGCCCATGGACATAGAGTCCCCAGTGTAAGTGGGGCCCAGTAGATGCACCGGTTGAACCCACGGTACCAATGACTTGGCCGGGTTTGACCATTTCTCCTTCGCGCACACTGATGGTATGCAGATGGATAAAAATGCTTAATACCCCTTGGCCATGGTCAATGCCAATGGTATTGCCATGGAGTTCAAAGCCGCGAGATTCTAAGCCAACTAGGGCAACTCTACCAGCCGCCGGGGCGACGACGGGAGATCCGGTATCGGCTGCGTAGTCTACGCCTCGATGGTAATAGTCATGGGCGAATTTCCCATTATAGTATCGTTGTACGCCAAAAACGGTGGAGACGTATCCGCTGCTAGGGCGAAGAAAGGGGCCTTGCCAGAATTTTTCGGGGGTGACGAGACGTTTGAAGGCATCTACTTGGTCAAATTCGTAGTCAGTGCCTTCGATCGCCGCGTCATTTTCGGAAAACCAGATATTCTGGGTGGGAAAGTCGCGATCGCCCAGGGATACTCTGACTGTCTCTACCGTGCCGTCTCCTTGGACTTGAATCGACCAAGTGCCGGGTTGATCCAAGGGAGTGGAAGGAATGAGGGCGCGAAATCGATTGAGTCCTACGGGAAATACCGGATAGGTGGTGTTTCCTTTTTGGACTGTAGGTGTTCCTTTTTCTGGGTTAGCGATCTCAATTTGAACGGAAAGGGTATCGCCCAGTTGGGCGGAGGTAGGGTTGACACGGACTTGTAACGCCTGAGCGGGATAACTCAAGACTAGGGATGATATTAGGGCAAGGCAAGGGGAAAATTTCATAACATCTGGGCAAGGGGGAGATCGGGGGTTGGGGGATGGGGAAATGCAGATCCCCCACTCTCAATAGTGCAGTGTATTAAGCTTTGGGCTTCATGAAGACAATGGATTGTCGCCAGATAATGGTAGGTTGTTCATAGTGATCAATCAGACAGATGCAGTAGGGGTCTTGCCACTGGACTTTGCCGACAATCAGGTCATCGGTGACTAATTTGAGTTCAACTTCGTTTTTTTCTTGAATCAAATTTTGGATATTTCGCACACTGGGTAAGTTGGTCTCTAATTCAGACATAGTTAAGAGTTAGGGTAAGGGTTAAAGGGGCGGAATGGGAAGGGAAAATCGGGGAAGAGGTTCCCGAACAAAGTTTAACAAGGGATCTCTGAAATAGAAAAGAGTTTGGGGAAAATTGACAGTTGACTGAAGGGGCGATCGCAGGATAAATACAAGGAAAGAAACCAGTGGGGAATAGTCAGCAGTGATGGAATTGCAGTTTACTAAATATCAAGGCTTGGGGAATGATTTTATTTTGGTGGATAATCGGGGCGATCGCCAACCTCTGATTACACCTAGCCAAGCGATAGGATTGTGCGATCGCCATTTTGGCATTGGAGCCGATGGCGTGATTTTTGCCCTTCCTGGTCAGGAGGGTACGGACTATACTATGCGGATTTTTAATTCTGATGGGTCAGAACCGGAAATGTGTGGTAACGGGATTCGGTGTTTGGCTCAGTTCATTGCCGAGCTAGAAGGCTCAGGAAAGAAAGAATATCAGATTTTGACTCCGGCCGGGGTAATCGTGCCGAAACTGGGGTCTGAGGGGCAAGTGACCGTGGATATGGGCATTCCCCGGCTGCTGGGTTCCCAAATTCCTACCACCTTGGGATCGGGGTCAGATCGGGTGGTGGATTATCCGCTGGAGGTGGGGGGACAGTCTTGGTTAGTGACTTGCGTGAGTATGGGGAATCCCCATTGTGTAACGTTTGTTGAAGAGGTGGAGGCGATCGCCTTAGACCAAATTGGGCCAAAATTTGAACATCATCCGGTATTTCCGGAACGAATTAATGTGGAATTTGTCCAGGTGATGGAGTCCAATCGGGTGAAGATGCGAGTGTGGGAGCGTGGTGCGGGGATCACCCTCGCTTGTGGTACAGGCGCTTGTGCGACGGTGGTGGCTGGGGTATTATCAGGAAAATGCGATCGCCATACCACGGTTCAACTACCGGGCGGCGATCTCGACATTGAGTGGGCCGCCAACGATAGACTATACATGACCGGCCCGGCTAAACCTGTATTTACTGGGACAATCATCATCAAAGAGGCACACTAATGGGTGGTGGAATTTATCTGATTCAGGATGACGATCAATTAGTAGAAATGACGGAACAATCCTATGATTCAGAGGAACGCCTGCAAGAGCTAATCGAGAAATATCCTAACTTGTTAGCTGGGGATCAAATTGACCGTGCTACTCCCCGGCGTTGGTTAGGAGTCACTCGCGATCTCACTTCTACTGTTTTAGATGAAGATGATGGTAGCCATTGGTCTCTAGATCATCTATTTATTGACCAAGAGGGAATTCCCACAGTAGTAGGAGTGAAGGAAGAGAATACCAGGCGATCGCGCCGGGAATTAATGGGAAAAATGTTAGACTATGTTGCCCAACTCTCCCTACACTGGCCCGTAGAATCCATCATCGCCCAATTTGAAACCAACTGTCGAGAACAAGGCCGAGATCCAGAACAAGTATTTGAAACATTCCTCGGTACAGAAATCGATGAAGAAAAATTCTGGCCTAAAGTGAAAACTAATCTCCAAGCAGGTCAAGTGCGTCTGATCTTTGTATCAGATGAAATTTCCCCCCAATTTCGAGGCGTAATTGAATTTCTCAATGGCCAAATGGATCCCCTAGAAGTCCTGGGACTAGAAGTGAAGCAATATGTGAGCGATAATGGTCTCAAAACTCTAGTCCCTCGCTTGATTGGCAAAACCTCAGACTTTCAGCAGAAAAAAGCCAGTACTACTCTAGAAAGACGGCGCTGGGATAAAACTTCATTTTTCCAAGAATATCAAAGCCGCCAGAGCCAAGAAGAAGCCCAAATGGTTCGCAAACTTTATGACTGGGTAGGGACAAAACACCCTCAACTGAAAATTCAGTGGGGCATGGGAGATACTTATGGTGGTTTTTCGGTGGGAGTCAATAGCAAGCACTCAGAAATGAGTGAGTTTTTTAGCGTCAGTATCGATGGCATTCTTCAGGTGTCTTCGAGAACTTATGCTACTTTACCTCCCTTCGATCGCCCTAGTGAATGGAAATACCTGAGAAACCAATTTAGCTCCATTGGCTTATCCCTTCCTGTCGATCCCATTGAACCTAGATTAACCAGTTTTCTGCTCTCTAGTTTGCCGGATGATGCGGCTCTAGATCGGGTGATTCAAGTGTTTGAATCCGTCTTACAGAAGCTCAATAGCTAATCTTCATTGCCCTCTCTGTGCTCTTTGTGGTTCTCCAATCTAAACTAAATCAAAGAGCAAAAATTCAGCAGACTCTAGACTATGAAATTCTAGGGTTTCAGGATTGGCGATCGCCATCCCGTCTCCCGTTTCCAATTCTATCTCATTAACCCTCATTTTACCCCGAACCAATTGTACCCATCCATAGTGTTCGGGAGCAAACTGATAAGAGAGAGAATAACCCGGATCTAAAAGCGAGGCGTAGAGTTTGATTTCTTGATGAATCAACACAGAATAGTCCTCTCCATCAGCCGAAACCAATAATCGCAGTTGATTCTGTTTAGACTCTGGGGGAAAATACCGTTGTTGATAACGAGGAGTCACCCCCTTCTGATTCGGGATAATCCAGATTTGCAAAAAATGTCCTATCTCCGTTTGGGAAGGATTATACTCACTGTGAGTTACTCCCGTACCTGCGCTCATAATTTGCACATCTCCAGAGCGAATAATTGAGCCATTTCCCATGCTATCTTTATGTTCTAGAGCACCTTCAATCACATAGGAAATAATTTCCATATCTCGGTGAGGATGGGTGCCAAATCCACAACCTCCCTTGATTCGATCCTCATTAATCACCCGCAGATGGCGAAATCCCATATAGTTAGGATCATAATAATCGGCAAAGGAAAAGGTATGATAAGAATTTAACCATCCATGGTGAGCATGACCTCGTTCTGAAGCTTTACGGATGGTAATTTGGGGAGTTTTTACGGTAGCATTCGTCATGGCTTTAATGGGAACTCAATTTTTAATCATTACTGTAGATCGGATACAGTAAGACTGTAAAGACGGTACTGCAAAGTGCCTTAGTACCCAAATAGAAACAATGACAGCAAATCTTCCATCCTCAGAACGGCTTACCTGCGCCGTGGAAACCATGATAAAATTAATTGGAGGACGTTGGAAAGTCTTGATTTTGCGAGAACTGTTATCAGGAGTAAAACGATTTGGAGAATTGCAAAGGGCGCTGCCTGGGGTGACGCAAAAAATGCTCACGCAACAACTCCGAGAAATGGAGGAAGATCGATTAATTCAGCGAGTGGTTTATCCTCAAATTCCCCCAAAAGTGGAATATTCTCTAACTGCCATTGGCTATAGTTTAGAGCCGGTGCTTGAAGCGATGCATCATTGGAGTGTGTGGTATCTCCAACAGCAATCCTTATCTGAGGATTAAGAGGAAGTTTCTGGAGGATCAGGGGTTTGAAAAAACCAGGCTAAGGCTGCCCCGATCACTTCTGCTAAAATACTAATAACGCGATAAAGGGCTACGCCACTGAGGATGATGGCGGGGGGATAAACACGGTTTAAAAGGGCGATCGCCGTGGCTTCAAATACGCCTAAACCTCCGGGTGCGCCGGGAATCACTAAGCCAAGTAACCACGCAAAACTAAAGGCGCTGAGTAATAGGGGGATGTTTTCTATATTCACGGGAGATAAGGCATTTAGAGCTAATAAAAAGCCGATACCTCGCAGTAATAGAAATCCCATTTCACCCAGGAGTGGACGGAGAGGATAACGGTCTAATTGTACAGGATTTTCCTCTAGAAGTTTAGGCTCTCCTTTACTTTTCTTTTGGGCAAGATAGTTGAGGACAGGATTGAAAATTCGCGGGTGAATTCCGCTGAGCACGAGGATGAGTATGATTAGTTGGGGAAGTCCTCGACTTTGGGGGCTGGCAATGGCAGCAATAATGAGGGCAGAAGCTGCCATCAGCAAGGGTTCCATGAGGGTGCTGAGAATGGCGATCGCTCCTGGAATACCGATTTTTTGTGCGGCTCGAATCCGCCCATAAAAATGCCACACATTACCGGGTAAATATTTAGCAATATTGGTGATTAAATAGGTTTGAATACTCCAAAACCCCTTGACTTTTTGCTGAAATTCTGTTATAATCCATCCCCAGATCCAACCCGACCAGATGTGGGCGATGAGAGTAATGGTAAGGGCGATCGCTAAATTTCCCCATCCCCATGCTGTAATCCGAATCATCAGCACTTCTTGCCAATGATCCTTCAGGGCTTTCCCCAAAAAAAACAAAGTTATTCCTAAAATAAACCATCGCAAATAAGGCTTCACAACCCCCATCTAATTATCTCCTCTCAATCATTTCGTCTTACCCCATAATTTCGGCACATACAGAAGTGTATCCCTACCCTCAAGGATTAACTCTCCACAACCAGCTTAACCCAGTACGCGGATTTTTGCTCTCAATGGCGGGCTGTAACTTTGAGCGATATTTTTTTTCCAGTTCTGCTATTAACATCGGAGAAGGATCATAGATAAAAATCGCTTCATTTCCTTGAGGAATTTCCGGCAAAGTATCGCCTATCAGCAATACCCTAACCGTGGGTTGCAACTGATAGCTCAAAACCCCTAAACGCATTCCTCGATGAACCTTAGTCATCAATAAAGGATTCTCCGTTTGATTCACCAGCGCAGAAACTTCTAAACTATGGGCATCGGCTCGTTTATTCCACCAGACTTGAGCCTGAGCGCTTAACACACAAGAGATTATCCCTAAGGAGAATAAGAGGATAGTAATTCCTTTCCATAGAGTAGCACGGAGCGATCGCCCAGAACTCATTTCAGTCACCAGCAGATGAGCTACCGCCACTTGCATTGCCAGAAATGTAGGGATAATATAACGCTGGATATTTGAGCGAGTAGAGCCAAACAGCACATCAGGAATCGCTAAAATTAACCAAGGAATCACCCCTAACGTAATTAAAAAGAGAAACACCCGGCGATCTGTGGTACGATCAGCAATATAAAGGGCATACGCCACTAAAAACACTAAACCCAGCAAAATTGGAATAAACCAACGAATATCTCCCCCTGTTTCTGAGCTTAAACCAAAATCAACAAATTGTCTGGCCGTATTTCCTAGCCAACTTTTGACATAAAAAGCCAAAGAAGGTTTTTGTGCTTCCCCCTGCCAAGCACCCGATTCTTTCACCTTATTGAGATTAGCGATAATCACCCATACCCAAGGCAGAAATCCGATCATTCCGGCGGTACTTGCCAGAAAATAGGATTGAAATAATTGAGTTAACCGAAATCGATCTAACCACAGCAGATATATCCCATGAGCAAACAGCACTAAGCCAAATAAAAGATGGGTGTATAATCCTACAGTTAAACTCCCTGCATAAATAGCCCAATGCCATAATTTACCCTCCGTTGAATGTAACCGAATTGCCCTTAATAAAGCAGCGCTTGCAGCTAAGGTGATGACAGCTAAGAGACTATATTGTCTCGCTTCTTGCGCATAAAGAATTTGAAAGGGAGAAACCGCCAGTAATCCCATTGCCAACCATGCCGTTTTTGGCGATGGGAATAACTCACGACAGAGCCAATAAATAGCGGGAAAAGCAAATAGACTAATGAGAGCTGATAAGCTACGGGTGGCGGCGATGGAACTGCCAAACCATGCCCGCCAAAATCGCACTAGAATAAAGTATAGGGGGGTATGTTCAGCATTACTGGCTAAGGCTTGACTGACCTGGTTAAAAGTACGCTCAGGGCTAGGATGGTAATACTGCTGAAATTCTGCTATGGTAATTACCTGGTTTTTGGGTAAGAGGTCTACTAATTCTGTGGCGGAATAGCCAGAAACCCTTAAGGCGGTGAAGGTTTCGTCAAGCCAATATACCTTATGATCGAGATGATAAAATCTCAAGGCTATGCCGAGGATAATCAAGGCAGTGACGCAGAGTTTGATGGGTTGAAACATGGTGCTGGGATACTCAAAAAGAAACCTGGTTTCTAATTTCTGAGAAAAGAAACCGGTTTTTTGACTGACGGGTGGGGAGTTTGGCTAGAAATATGCTTTTAACTGAGGATTTTGATGGCACACCCATTCATAGATGCGATCGCCATGAATTTTGGTAAACTCTTCTCGTGATAATTCATAGGTCGTATTGCGATTAATTACGCGGGGATCGTGATAGGTTTTCTTCTTCACCTCTTCCTTAGATACCCTCCCTTGCACTTCATTGAGTTTCTCCACATTGAGTGATTCCCCAAAATGAGTCGTCAGCTTGGCAAATTCTGCTTCCATATCTTGCTGTAATTTTTCGTATTTGAGGATAGTTTTTTTAGTGCTCACCGTTTCCTCAATCAACCATTTTGCTAAATGTTTACCATAGAGAGTAGACCAATGTTCAATTTTCCCCAAATCTTCCGTACTCTCTTGATAAAAATTCAGTTGTGAATAAACTGTGGGCACAGGATCGCGGTACAGATAGATGACATTTTTGCGCTCCACATCCAAATCGATATCATGAGTGTGGTAACTGATAAAATCTTGGGAATCTTTGTAATAGAAAGCTCGCACCAGAGAAGGACGCTCAAAATAGAGTTCCATCATCAGCCGCATCCAATGGCTTCCCGTTCTCGGAAAACTGACAAAAAAAGGAAAATCAGGGTCACTGGTAAATTTCTGAATCAATCGCTCGTCTCTGATTCGCTTCGATAATTCTTGATAAGAGCTAGGATCGGTAATCAATTGTTTAATTAGCTGAACTGCTCTCCCGATCATGACTATGGTCTCCTTTTTTTGATAAGCGTCCAAACAAGCTAATATAATATAGTGCTGATGTAGGTAACCTGGCAAGCTATTGATAGAAATGTTATGAATCGTAAAACAATTGCTGTTCTGCTGACTTGCTACAATCGGAAAGACAAAACCTTAGCGAGCTTAGGCGCTCTTTTTGCTCAAGAGTTATCGACTGATTTTTCTCTGGAGATTTATTTAGTAGATGATGGCAGTACTGATGGCACATCAGAAGCGATCGCCCAATGCTATCCTCAAATCCAAATCCTCCAGGGCAATGGTAGCCTATTCTGGAATGGTGGCATGAGAAAAGCCTTTGCTGCCGCCCTTGCCGTCGGTCATGATTATTATCTGTGGCTCAATGATGACACGATCCTGTATCCCCAAGCATTGACCACCCTATTACAAACCTATCAGCAGGCGATCGCCCAAGGATGGGGGGGGGGGGGGGGGGGGGGGGGGGGGGGGG
>CAZTRW010000111.1:0-13664 GCA_964616725.1 uncultured bacterium | reverse complement strand
ATCGCATAACCCAAACTGCATCACCTCCGGGCACTGATTCAGCAAGCCCTATTTACCATAATGAGAAGAATTCAGCCTGACTTGCTTTATCGATTCATCAGTCTATAACGAAGATCAAAAACTCTACTGCATCTCTGAGAAAAACTTTACATTACTTCATGTTTCTTCAAAAGGAACTCTCCGTCTCGTGAGTGGCTCTTGTAAGCTGTATATCTCGCTTCGCTCTTCTCCCGAAATTGTTAAGTTTTGAAAAAAAATTGAGCACTGGAATTTAATCACTATAAAGTAATGAGAGTTCAAAGCCAAAACACAACCAACGAATTTTACTAACTTAACTATGAGTCATACCCAAATTGCTACCCCTGCGCGCGCTCTCTCTCACTTGCCTGCCAGCGATTCTCGCGAACGATTCAAAACCTGGGTGATGGGTTTACAAGATCAAATCTGTGAAGGCTTAGAAGCGATTGATGGTGAAGCCAAGTTCAGACAAGATCATTGGGAAAGACTAGAAGGCGGCGGCGGACGCTCTAGGGTGATTCGTGAAGGTAGAATTTTTGAACAAGGAGGAGTGAACTTTTCAGAAGTGTGGGGTGAAGGACTGCCTCCCTCCATTCTTATACAACGCCCGGAAGCGGCGGGCCATCCGTTCTTTGCGACGGGAACTTCGATGGTATTGCATCCGCGCAGTCCGTATATTCCCACAGTTCACCTGAATTATCGCTACTTTGAAGCAGGCCCAGTATGGTGGTTTGGCGGTGGTGTGGATTTAACCCCTTATTATCCATTTGCGGAGGATGCAATTCATTTTCATCGGACGATTAAAGAGGCGTGCGATCGCCATCATCATGAATTTTATCCTACCTTCAAATATTGGTGTGATGAATATTTTTACCTCAAACATCGCCAAGAAACCAGAGGCGTAGGTGGACTATTCTTCGATTATCAAGATGGGCGGGGACAGTTATATCGAGGCACAGATCTGCGCGGCAAAGCAGCCGAATATAGCCAAAAAGTGGGTGACGTTTACCATACTTGGGAAGAGTTATTTGCCTTTGTCCAAAGCTGTGGTAATTCCTTCCTTTCTGCCTATTTGCCGATTGTAGAACGGCGACAAGGATTAGTATATGGCGATCGCCAACGGGATTTTCAACTGTATCGTCGGGGACGCTATGTCGAATTTAATCTAGTCTATGACCGAGGCACCATTTTTGGACTCCAAACCAATGGTCGCACGGAATCTATTCTCATGTCTTTACCTCCCTTGGTACGCTGGGAATACGGTTACACTCCTGAGTCTAATAGTCCAGAAGCTGAACTTTATCATACTTTCCTCAAACCCCAAGATTGGGTGAATTGGCAAGGGTAATAGGAGAATACATTTTCTGGGCAGATCTCTGTCTGCCCTTACTGTTGATTGGAAACTAACCAATAGGTTTTCATTTCTCCTTTTCCTTTCACAGAAATCGTGCCTCGTGCCTCAAATGCATAGCGATGTTTAAGTAACTGGTAAAAATGATCGCTGACATGGATTTTACCAGGAATTCCTGAAGATTCCATCCGGGAAGCTATATTGACCGTATCTCCCCACAGATCATAACTAAATTTGCGAATACCAATCACGCCAGCGACCACTGGCCCTGTATGAATCCCAATCCGAATTTGGAGAGGTTCTCCGTTGTCTACACTGAATTTTTCCATGACTTTTTGCATATCTAACGCCATGGCTGCCATAGCCGCAGCATGATCGGGTTGAGGCAAGGGTAAACCACCGACAATCATATAGGCATCGCCAATGGTTTTGATTTTTTCTAAGCCATGTTTTTCGGCAAGATAATCGAAACTAGAAAATAGTTGATTGAGGGAATTGACTAAATCAATTGGTGCGAGGCGAGAGGCTAAGGAAGTAAAGCCAACAATATCAGAAAAGAGGATAGTTACAGAGTCAAAATATTCAGCGATCGCCTGAGTTTCTTGTTTCAGTTTTTGCGCGATCGCCTCCGGCAAAATATTTAATAACAGTGCCTCTGATTTCTCTTGCTCTCGGCGTAAATCCGCCGTTCTCTGTTCTACCCGTTGTTCCAATTCTTCATTACTTTTTTCTAAGGCAACAAAGGACGCTTGTAGCTGATGAGCCATTTGATTAAAAGATTCTGATAAGATCATTAATTCTGCCACACCTTTTACTGCCACATCTTGGCACAACATCTCCTCTGAACAGTGACTTAAAGCAGCTCTTGCTAACTTCTGACTACCGGAAATTAACTCCATAATTGGCTTACTAATCCAATAAGAAGTTAGCCATCCAAACCCTGTAGCTATCAGCAGTGCTATCATACAAAGTTGAATAGTGCGGCGAGTATTTTGATCGATTTGCTCCATAAAATCTGACTGCGGAACCACCACTACGATTAACCAATCTAGTCCCAACTGATCTTGATAAGGAACTACTTGTACAAATTGGCGATCGCTCTCTCCAGAAAATCTCAATTTTTCCGGCACTTTAATGGTATGTAATTTATCTTCTGCAATCAAAAAATCAGCCGTTTCACGAATCAAAACATCCTCACTTTGATTCGCCATCAAGCGTTTCACTGTTTGCTGATCATTAGCCATAAGAAAAGGCGGCTCAGGCGTAGAACTTGCCACTAGCCACCCAGAGCGTTCCATAATAAAAATCTTGCCACCGGGACTCACTTGAATTGTGGCTAAAAATTGACTGATTTGACTCAACACCAAATCGACTGCTACGACCCCTCGAATAGAACCATCTGTGTCTAAAAATACTTCTGAAGCAGTGATTCCCAGTGCTCCATAGCGAAATGTATAAATTTCACTCCATTTGGGGCCAGGCGCTTTGACTGCTGCTTGATACCAAGGTCTCCGGCGAGGATCGTAATGATCTGTAACACGGATAATCCCCGTGCGATCACCCGTCGCTGAAAGACGATATAATGTGCCATATTGACTCTCTTGACCCAGCACTTCCTTGACAATTAATCGCTCCCCCTTTTCCCGACTAACGGCAATATATCCTCCCCTCCGATTTCCCAGATAAATTTCCTGAACTAAGGGAAATAATTGAATTTGTTGCCAAAAATAATTTTGCATCGCGGCAAAATTGCGATCGTCTAATTGTCGGGCTTCTAGAATTTTGCGATTCACACGAGTAATAATGGGCGGCTGCTCTAAATAACTCCCCAGATGCTGGAGAGTGCGTTTGCTCACTTCATCCCGTAATTGACTGGATAACTGATTCACCGCCTCTTGTCCATTCCGCCACGAGAAATATCCCGTCATACCTACGGCAACAGAGATTTGTAAAATAAATGGCACAATTAAAACAGTACGGAGAGGAAGTTTTTGGAAGAGGAAAAATTTAGCCATAATCTCACCAGAGGATAATGACGGATACTTTCTACGTTGTGACCTGTAAGTATCCGGGATTCAGGTTAGGAGGATCTCATCTGTTATCTCAATCGTAAAGCAAATCTTAAGATTGGACAGCAATTTCACTCCACATTAAGGCGGCTCATCTAGGGCGATCGCCTCATCTATCAGCCTCTAACTCACTCTACAGGTTAGTTTCTCCCACCGCTCGCTTCCTGCCTTAATCTATCATTAACCAAAACTTATTCATTAATTTACATAAAAATTACATCAGTCCAGTAAACTTCGAGATGCGATCTTCTAAACCTTTGAGTAGGTGAGCACTATGAAACTAACCCGGAATACAATCACCTTTTTCAGTATTTTAACCACCGTCGCCGCCACCATCACCTTAGCAGGATCGGCTGTCCGTTCTCAAAATCGACCAACTGTTAAAATTGATGGCTCCAGCACCGTTTTCCCCATCACTGAAGCAGTCGCTGAAGAATTCCAAAAAGCCAACTCCGCTAGAGTCACTGTCGGCGTTTCTGGAACCGGCGGTGGATTTGAGAAATTCTGCTCCAATAATGCTTCTGTCCGCACCGATATTTCCAACGCTTCTCGACCCATCAAAAAAGAAGAGCAAGACGCTTGCAAAGCTTCTGGTGTGGAGTACATTGAATTACCCGTTGCCTACGATGCTGTGAGTATAGTAGTAGACAAGAGCAATCCCGTCAATGATATTACAGTGGCAGAATTGAAAAAAATGTGGGAGAAAAAATCCCAACAAGAGGGCGTAAAAAAATGGAATCAAGTCCGCTCCGGTTGGCCAGACAAAGAGTTTAAACTTTATGGCCCTGGATTAGACTCAGGAACCTATGACTACTTTGCAGAAACGATTCTCGGCAAAGGGAATGATATTCGCTCTGATTTTACCCCCAGTGAAGACGACAATGTTCTGGTTCGGGGTGTGGTGGGTAATCCCGTCGCTTTAGGATACTTTGGGTTAGCCTACTATGAAGAAAACGCCAGCAAACTGAAAGCCCTAAAAGTGAATGGAGTGTTGCCTTCAGCCACCACTGTTAACAATGGCACTTATACCCCTCTTTCCCGCCCCATCTACATCTACGTGAATAAGGCTTCCGCCAATAAACCAGAAGTCAAAGCTTTTGTTGACTTTTATCTGAACAAAGCACCGGGTTTAGTGCGCGAAGTTGGTTATGTGGCTCTGCCTACGGCTGATTACAACAGTGCTAAAACCCGCTTTGCTAATCGGCAAACGGGTCGAGTGCCTTTACGATCTGGATTGTAAGATCATAGATTTCTGATGCCATCCCCCTTCCCAGGGGGATGAATACCTGGTATGGTGTGTGATCCGAGAAACGGTATCACCAGTTTCAAGATTAATTTGATGAAACCCTGACAATGAGCGATCGCCCTCTGCCCCTATGGTCCCAATCTAATCCTGAGTATGCTCCCAAACCCATTCGGGTGATCCGAGAGCGGATCATCGAATTCATCCTCTTCTTAGCCGCTTGCTCCAGCGTGGCTACCACCATTGCCATTCTCGCCCTTTTAATTGAAGAATCCTTCCTCTTCTTTCAGCAAGTCTCCCTCTGGGAATTCCTCACCGCTAACGAATGGACTCCCCTATTTGCCGAACCCAGATATGGCATTATGTCCCTCCTGTCAGGGACTCTAGTCACCGCAGGCATCGCTATGATGGTCGCCATTCCTTTGGGAACCATTGCCGCCATTTACCTGAGTGAATTTGCGCCTCCTCATCTACGAGAAATGGTCAAGCCTTGCCTGGAGCTCTTAGCCGCTATTCCCACCGTCGTTTATGGCTACTTTGCCCTCCTCTTTGTCACTCCTCTGCTGCAAAAAATCATTCCTGGCTTGCCGATTTTTAATATGCTCAGTGCGGGTTTAGTGATGGGATTAATGATCACTCCCTTCATTAGCTCTATCAGTGAAGATGCTATGCGTGCTGTTCCTCTAGGACTGAGAGAAGGCTCCTATGCCATGGGAACTACTCGCCTACAAACGGCGCTGCGAGTCGTATTTCCCGCTGCGACTTCGGGGATTGCCTCATCATACATTCTCGGCGCTTCGCGGGCGGTAGGAGAAACGATGATTGTAGCGATCGCGGCGGGACTGCAACCGAATCTCACGTTTAATCCGTTGAAAGAAGGGGCAACCATTACCGCCTATATTGTGCAAGTAAGTCTGGGAGATGTCCCCCGTGGGACGTTAGAATATGAAACCATTTTTGCGGCTGGATTGACCTTAGTACTGATTACCCTGATCCTCAATATCATTGGGCATTTCCTCTCCAAATATTATCGGGAAGTTTATTAGACATGACCCAAGAGACCTTATCAGAAATTCGGGCTGATATTCAACGCCGTCAACTAATTAGCAATCTTTTTGCGATCGCCGGATTAATCGTGATTTTAGTCTCTGTATTAATTCTGATCGCCCTTACCCTGAGAATGGCGGTGGATGGCACTCCCCGCATTCGGTGGGAATTCTTCACCCAATTTCCTAGCCGCAAACCAGAAGAAGCTGGTATCTTATCCGCTTGGGTAGGGACTAGCTTGGTGATGTTAGTTACTACAGCTGTCGCCCTTCCCCTAGGGGTTGCCTCTGGAATTTACCTAGAAGAATATGCGGCGAAAAACTGGATCGCCGACATTATTGAAATTAATGTCACTAACTTAGCAGGAGTCCCCTCAATAATTTACGGGTTACTAGCTCTAGGGTTATTTGTCTACGATCTCAGGCTCGGACAAAGTGTGATCACCGCAGGCTTAACCCTGTCCTTACTGATCTTACCAGTCGTGATTGTCACCACCCGTGAAGCCATTCGCGCTATCCCCAATCTCCTAAGAGAAGCAGCCTATGGTCTCGGAGCCAGCAAATGGCAAGTAATTTGGGATCATATTTTACCCTATTCTTTTGGTAGTATTTTAACTGGAATTATTATCGGGCTATCACGGGCGATCGGCGAAACGGCTCCAGTAATCACGATTGGCGCTTTAACCTTTATTGCTTTCCTGCCTGAACCCCCCTTACAAGGAGAATTCCCATTTATCTCATTTGCGTGGCTGAAAGCACCTTTCACAGTCATGCCCATTCAAATGTTTAATTGGGTTTCTCGCCCCGATCCTGAATTTCAAATTAATGCAGCAGCAGCGGGAACCATATTGGTATTTATGACTTTAGCCATGAATGGTGTGGCAATTTATCTACGCTATCGTTTTCGTAAGGGAATCAAATGGTAGATTTCAAGTTTGAACCGTTTCGTAAAGCTACCTCAGACAATGGGGGAGAATCAGAAGAGATAACCTATGACTGCAAAGCAGAGGTCAATCAACTGAATTTTTATTATGGCTCTGCCCGTGCTCTGAAAGGAATCACTTTACGGATTCCTGAAAAGCAAGTAACAGCAATTATTGGGCCATCGGGTTGTGGTAAAACGACTTTCTTGCGTTGTTTTAATCGGATGCATGACTTGTACACGGGTCATCGTTATGAAGGGGAAATTAAACTGGATGGGATTAATATTTTGGATCGGAGTGTTGACCCGATTGAAGTGAGAATGAGGGTGGGAATGGTGTTTCAAAAACCTAATCCTTTTCCTAAATCAGTCTATGAAAATGTGGCCTATGGTTTGCGGGTGCGGGGGGTGCGCCAAAGGGCAATTTTGGATGAAAAAGTAGAGGAAGCCCTACAAGGAGCGGCTCTGTGGCAAGAGGTGAAAGATCGTCTCCATGATTCGGCTTATAATCTCTCTGGGGGACAGCAGCAACGGCTGTGTATTGCCCGCGCGCTGGTGACTCGCCCAGAGATTATTCTCTTTGATGAACCGACTTCTGCCTTAGATCCGATTGCCACTGATAGTGTGGAGGGGTTGATGAGTCAATTAAAAAGTCAGGTGACGATTTTAATTGTCACTCATAGTATGCAACAGGCGGCTCGTTTTTCGGATTATACGGCGTTTATGTATTTGGGAGAGCTGATGGAGTTTGGGAAAACGGAAGAGGTGTTTTCTCGGCCGAAAAATAAGCAAACGGAGGATTATATTAGCGGCCGGATTGGTTAAGCTCGAAAGAGATGGGAATGGTTGGGATGGTACAGTTGCGATCGCCCAGCCACTCTGGAGGAGTATCGCTCCTGCATTCCCTTTAAGGCCGGACTGATCAGGTATAATGTTGTCCGAATCAACTGGGCCTGCTGGGTTTGCAGAGCCATTTGATCCAAGGGCACAACCATTACCTTTTCATCTGGCCATCCTAACCGATAGCAAATGGCTACCGGAGTATTAGCGGGATAATGCTGTAACAAGTCCTCTTGAGCCTGACGGACATGGCGAGCACTTAAATACAAACACAAGCTTGCCTGATGAGCCGCTAAGGATTTTAGCTCCTCTGCGGCTGGCACTTGGGAAGCTCTGCCACTGACGCGAGTGAGAATAATCGTTTGTACTAGATGGGGTATGGTTAACTCTACCCCTAAGCGGGCAGCGGCTAGTTGAAAGGCACTGATGCCGGGGACAATCTCGAAAGGAATTTGGGCGGCTAATAAGCCTTCGATTTGTTCGGCGATCGCACTATACAAACTCGGATCGCCCGAATGCAACCGTACCACTACCTTACCTTGACGTACCCGCTCAATCATCATCGGCAAAATCGATTCTAAAACCTGATGTCCTGTCGGGATTAACTCCGCCTCTGGGCGTACTCCTTGCAGCACCTGGTGAGGCACTAGGGAATTGGCATACAAAATGGCATCCGCTTGGGCTAAAATCCTCTGAGCACGAATCGTTAATAACTCTGGATCGCCAGGACCAGCTCCGACGATATAAACAGCCGAAGAAAGGGAAAGTTCAGTCATAGCACTGGGCACTCGTTAGGGGTAGTCAAAAATCAATCAAGAGAAACAGAATATTCCGGATCGGTGCTCAGAGTTCTGGCAATGAAGGAATGGTAGATGCACCCTGATCCCACCCTAGAGAATTTTTCTCTGGGGTTTTTTTATGACAGAGATTGGTCATCCATTGTCGATACCACGTCGGGTAAAGAACGCTCCAATCCGTACAGCCAGGTTAAACCGAGGATACCTAAAGCAATTGCCCCTAGGCTTACCAACTGGGCAACTCTGATCTCTCCTAACATTAAACTATCTGTGCGTAGTCCTTCAATCCAGACTCGTCCGAGGCTATATCCAATTAGGTAGGCCATAAAGATTGTACCGACTTTGAGAGGACGCTGACGCTGGGAGTACCACAAGAATAATCCGAGTAAGAGACCAAATATGATCAAATTCCACAGAGATTCATAGAGGAAGGTGGGATGAAAGTAGTCAAATTCTAGATATTCTACAGGACGGCGATCAACGGGAATAAATAATTTCCAGGGTAGATTGGTAGGACTGCCAAAGGCTTCCGAGTTGAAAAAGTTACCCCAACGCCCGATCGCCTGACCTAAAATCAGAGCAGGAGCTACTAAATCTGCCAACATCCAAAAGGAAATTCGGTTTAATCGCGCAAAAATTAGCGCTGCCACCATTCCCCCTAGGATGGCTCCATGGATGGCAATGCCTCCTTGCCAAATGGCGAAGATTTGACCGGGTTTGTTGATATAGTTGTCCCATTCAAACACCACATAGTAGAGTCGCGCACCAGGAATGGCTCCCAACACTAGCCAAATGGCTAAATCGCCGATCACCTCTGGATTTACGCCACGACGTTCTCCTAAATATTGGGAGAGGGTGACTCCCAGCAAAACCGCTGAGGCAATGAGTAAGCCATACCAGCGAATGGCCAAGGGACCAATTTCAAAAATAATCGGGCCAGGAGAGGTAAATTCAAAGGCTAAGGGCAAAATAGAAATAGGAAGATTCCACCCAATTTCAACACTCATGATCAATGTCTGTCTCCCCAAAACCGTCTAACCTCAATTCTCCAGTTATATCATCTCCCTTGCTCGGTCAATCTCTAGAGTCGTTAACGGCTTGGGTGCAAGATCGGGGACAACCCGCTTATCGAGGTGGTCAATTACACCAGTGGATTTATCAAAAGGGGGCGCGATCGCTCTCGGAAATCACGGTATTTCCCCAAAGTTGGCGACAGGAGATGGCAGAAACTGCGATCGGTCGTTCCCAACTCTATCATCGGGCGATCGCTACTGATGGTACAATTAAGTACCTCCTCCAACTTCACGACGGTCAAATCATTGAAACCGTCGGTATTCCCACTGCCAAACGCCTCACCGTCTGCGTCTCCTCTCAAGTCGGATGCGCCCTCGCCTGTGATTTTTGTGCCACCGGTAAAGGCGGATTTAAACGCCATCTCCAACCCCACGAAATCATCGATCAGGTTCTTACCGTACAAACTGACTTTCAACGACGAGTGAGTCACATCGTCTTTATGGGTATGGGAGAACCCCTCCTCAACCTCGATAACGTGCTTACAGCCTTACGATGTCTCAATCAAGACGTAGGCATTGGACAACGACAAATTACTCTCTCTACCGTAGGAATTGCCCGACGCATTCGCCAACTAGCCGATGCTCAACTGCAAATCACCCTCGCCGTTAGCCTCCATGCCTCCAATCAAACTCTGAGAGAACAGCTCATCCCCAGTGCCCTTCGCTACCCTCTGCCTCACCTGATCGATGAATGTCGAGAATACGTGAAATTAACGAGGCGACGAGTAACCTTTGAGTATATCCTCTTGGCAGGAGTGAATGATCTCCCTGCCCATGCTAGGGAACTTGCCCATCTCCTGCGAGGCTTTCAAACTCACGTTAACTTGATTCCCTATAATCCGATTAGTGAGGTGGATTACCAACGTCCTAGCCCTGAGCGTATCCAAACCTTTCAGAATGTTCTGCAACAGGAGCAGATTGCTGTGAGTGTGCGTTATTCGCGAGGATTAGATGCTGAGGCTGCTTGTGGACAACTGAGAGCCTCCACGATCGGGAATTAGAGGAATGGGAATCAGGAACTCTTCGGTTCTTTGTAGGGTTTCGGGCAGACGAGGAATCTGCCCTGACTATCCACTCTCTCCTATCGGTTTCCCCAGGAAATTCCTGGAGCGTAGGCTTCTTTGACTCGCCCTGTACGGCTGCAAGTAATCAAGAGATAATCACAGGAGGGACATTCAACGTGAGTTTGTTGCTGCTTCATTAACTGTTTTCGCTCTGCTGGGCTACCACAGTTGGGGCAAGGGATGGATTGAATCAAGGGCACATTGAATTCAGGCAAGGGGGAATAAACCGATTCGGCTGGAATCAAAGCGTTGTCTAATGAAGTTTTCATGATTTTTGAAAAATAAGTTTACAAAGTTGTTTACTAAAGGGTTGAGTCTGCTCCAGGTTTTTTTGGGGGAAAGACTCTCTTGAGCTACAAGACAGAATGGTGATATTATAGCTGTTTTTTAAAATTGTCACTAATCCCTAAAAATTGGGGATCTATGGTTTTTTATTGATCCCTGTGAGATTAAAATGGTTTATTCATCAGGGTTTCCGTCTTTTATCATTGGAAAAGGTTGGGTTGACTCTAGAGGGAAACGAAGTTAAGTTTTCATTAAAATTAGCATGATTTTACTTAAATTTACACGAGAGGGATTATTCATATCATAAAGCAAGAAAGATATAGAAAAATTAAAGATTATCTTAAGATTTGGCGATCGCCTCTTCCCTCCCTCAGCCCATCTCTGTTGAAGATCGGGGAAATGACGCTTAAAATAGCAATATTCTCCAATCTAAAGTTATGGTAGACTTGAGTGTTATCATTCCCACCTACAATGGGGCAAAGCGATTACCATTAGTTCTCCAACACCTTAAAGTCCAGCAAGGGGTTGAGTGCTTAAGTTGGGAAATCCTAGTCGTAGATAACAATAGTAAGGACGAAACAGCACAAGTAGTCTCTTCAGCCCAAGCAGAGTGGTTAGCTGGAGTTCCCCTACAGTATTGTTTTGAACCCAAACAGGGAGCCGCTTATGCCAGACATCGAGGCGTGAGGGAAGCACAAGGGAAGTTAATTGGTTTCCTTGATGATGATAATTGGCCGGCAGATAATTGGGTAAAGGCTGCCTACGAGTTTGGTTTGAGTCATCTAGGTGCAGGAGCTTGGGGCAGTCGGATTCAGGGAAAGTTTGCAGGAGAGCCGCCCCCAGAGATTAGTCAAATTGCCTGTATGATTGGGATTATCGATCGGGGCACGGAGCCATCTCGTTATTTACCCCAGCAGAAGATATTACCTCCTGGAGCCGGATTGGTGGTGCGTCGAGAGGCGTGGATACAGCAAGTGCCACCTGAGTTAGTCCTAAACCATACGGGGAAAGCAGCAGGGCTGGCAAGTGAGGATCTAGAAGCCGTTTTCTATATTCAAAAGGGGGGTTGGGAGGTTTGGTATAATCCCCAGATGGAAGTAAGCCATGCGATCTCCCCAGAACGGTTAGAGCTAGACTATCTTCTCGGAGTTTATCGCTGTATTGGCCTAAGCCGATACCATTTAAGAGTCCTCCGTTGGCAGTGGTGGCAAATTCCTGCCATGACCCTACTCTGCTTGGGGTACGATCTCTATCAACTAATCAAACATCGATCCAGACACCGAGAAACTGAGTCATCTTCTTTACTTTATGCCTGTGAATCTCAACTTCTCTACAGTAGCTTCATCAGCCCCTTTTTTCTGCTCAAGACTCGTTATTTACATCTCTGGCAAGGCTGGCTATTAGAAATGATAGCCCAAGTTTTGCCTAATTCTAAAAACAATATAAATCATTCCCCTCATCCTTAAAAAACGGTTATAATCGTGAGCATAAAAAAATAAAATACTAGTTCACGGATTAAGGTGGTTTAATCCATACAACAGGACATAAATGATTCCCTATGGAGCAGATTGATTTTACAGTAGCAATACCTACCTATAACGGAGCAAAACGGTTGCCTTCGTTATTGGAAAAGCTGCGATCGCAAATCAACACAGAACCACTCACCTGGGAAATCCTCATCATCGACAATAATAGCAAAGACCAGACCGCACAAATCATTCAAGAGACCCAAAAAAACGGCCCAGAAAAACCACCCATCCGCTATTATTTAGAACCCGAACAAGGAGCCGCCTTTGCCAGACAACGAGCCATTCGAGAAGCCAAAAGTGAATGGGTAGGATTCCTAGACGATGACATAACTCCTGCAGAAAACTGGGTTGCCGCCGCTTACCAATTCGCCCAAACCCATCCTCAAGCCGCCGCATTTGGCGGCCAAATTCACGGAGATTTTGAAATCCCACCCCCAGAAAACTTCAAAAGAATTCAGTCCTTTCTGGCCCTCAGAGACAGAGGTTCTCAGCCCCATCAATATGCCCCCGAAAAACTAATTTTGCCTCCCTCTGCTGCCTGGGCAATTCGCCGTAGCGCTTGGCTAGAAAGCGTGCCACCGCGCCCGACTTTAGCTGGTAGAAATAAAGGATCAATGATTCAAGGAGATGATTATGAACCTTTGTTATATCTCCATACAGCCGGTTGGGAAATCTGGTACAATCCAGACATGAAAGTAGCCCATCATATTCCCAAATCTCGACTAGAAAAAGACTACTTAATTTCCCTAATTCGCGGGTCTTGTTTATGTATTTGCCACTTACGGATGATTGGGGCAAAAACTTGGGAAAAACCCTGGATTATGGCGAAAATTATGCTCGGCAGCCTCAAGCGAGCCATGGCACATCTGCTCAAGTATCGATGGCAAATAAAAACTGACCTCATTGCCGCTTGCGAAATGGAATTTTACCTGAGTAGCTTCGCCAGCCCCTTGTACTTCTTGAAAACCTTACTGTTATCTGGGAGGGAATCATGAGAAAACCAGTAATTGCCATTGGCTTAGATGCGGCCGATCCTAACCTCCTAGAACCCTGGATGGCAAAAGGATATTTAAAAAATCTCCACCATCTCCGAGAAGCAGGAGCCTATGGTCGATTAAACAGTAAAGTTAACTATAATGGTGTACCAACAGAAACCTCCTCAACGGAACGATTATGGGTAATGTTTGGTACGGGTTGTCTACCGAACAAAACGGGATACTGGACTCCCGTCAAATACAATCCAGAGAACTATGAGATTGCTCATGATACGGTCAAGGGAGCCTATGATTATCAAGAATATCCTCCTTTCTATGGATTAGGCGATCGCCGCGTTGCCACCTTCGACATTCCCGTATCCGCCCTTTCCCCCACCGTCAACGGACTCCAAATCCTCGGTTGGGGAGGACACGCCCCCCACACCCCCAGCC
>CAZTRW010000110.1:0-13829 GCA_964616725.1 uncultured bacterium | reverse complement strand
ATTAAGCCCGTAGGAGCTTTTGGTGCAGAAATCTATCAACTGCTGCAATTGATGTTAGCAGGTCAGAATTTACCAGCAGATCATCCTGATTATATTGAACGGATTAATCTTCCAGGGATTCTCACGGATGAGAAAGTGAGGCTATTTTCTGGTCAAAGGGTTACTGTAGTGAAGGTCAATAGCCCTAGGGGAATGTACGGCTGGAATGTGAATATCCTGATTGATGCAGCTTTACAAGCAGTAAGTTTAGAGGGTCAAGAGAGGGATGAACTGATGATGATTCGCCGTGGTTTGTCTAGTTTCCTGAATCGAGTCTATCACGAGTTCCGCAACTGGGGTAAAGAGCCACGCGATCGCGCTCTCAACTTTGCTGCCACCAATGCTTTTCAAGTTACCCAAACCTTCTTAGAAGCAACCAGAATGGGCATGGCATTAGAGACTATTAATGTGGAAAAAAGTCCCTTTTGTCGCCATGGTAGTGAGTGCTTAGACGTAAAAGTCAAGTTTTTTCATCCCGGTAACTCTCTCCGGGCAAAACAGATCTTTCGTTTTACAATTGATGTCAGCGATATTACCCCAGTCACCGTGGGAAAAATTCGCTCTTGGGCAGTATCCTCTTAGGAATTTCAGGGGCTAGTAGGATTGAGTTTTTGTTGCTGTTTTAAGTAATTGAAAACAGATTTATCGCCAATGTCTGGAGGAATGGGTTGGATTAACTTACGCCCGACAAAAATCAGAAAAAGGATTGACCAAGTGACCAAAAGAATTTCTTGGGCAAGGAGGGGGAGAAAACCGCATAAAACGCCTAAGAGCAGTAAGGGAACTAGAGGAGTTAGCAATTTAGTTTCGAGGCGATTAAAACAGAAAGCTTCTTTGAAGTAAATGCCGGTTAAGGCAGCAAAGGTAAAGCCAATTCCCAGGAGGGTGATGGGATGGTGATAAACCGTGAAGGCAAGGGGTTGGGGATGGTTAAGGGTGAGCAGGAGGGCAGAAATAGCTCCGATCAGGAGAAATACCTGGAGCAAGCGATGGAGAATGATCAGATAGATATGAATGGTGAGTAAACTCACGCCGAGGGCAAGACAGAAGAGAAAGTATAAGGGGGTAATCCAGGAGAGCAGATCTGGGGGATGATGGGGCCAAAGGATGAGAGTGGTGGCGATCGCCAAACACAGCGCCGCCACCGTTAATCCACTACGATAGAGGATCACCCCTTGGCGATCGCCACCAGTAATGGTAAATTCACCAAATTGACCTTGATAAACGGTCGGTTCTAGGGAATCGGTCATGGTCATGCTCCATTCAGGTCCGCTTGCGGAAATGCACAATAGTTGACAGGGTAGGGCATTTGCCCTTAACAGTAGAACTTAACACAATCATCAATCACCGGAGGGACTGGGTTGCCTACTCTAGGAGTTAATCTTGACCATATTGCCACCATTCGTCAGGCGCGCAGAACTGTAGAACCCGATCCCGTTGCTGCCGCTGTTTTAGCAGAGTTGGGAGGTGCGGATGGTATTACAGTACATTTACGGGAAGATCGCCGTCACATCCAAGACCGAGATGTGCGATTATTGCGCCAAACCGTACGCACTCATCTCAATTTAGAGATGGCGGCGACAGAAGAAATGGTAGCGATCGCCCTCGAGATCCATCCAGACTATATTACCCTAGTGCCCGAACGTCGGGAAGAAGTGACCACAGAAGGAGGCTTAGATATCATCGGTGGGAGCGATACTCCTGGAAAATCTCTGCGCCGCCTTCCTCAAGTCGTGCACACCCTCCAAAACGCAGGCATTCCCGTTAGCCTATTTATTGACCCCCATCTCGAACAAATCCAAGCCGCAGCCCAAACCGGTGCACAATGGATTGAACTACATACCGGAACCTACGCTGAAGCCAAAGGAGAACAGCAGAGGGCACAACAGTTAGAACTATTAATCCAAGGATGTCAAAAAGCCAGGGAACTAGGCTTACGAGTCAATGCAGGGCACGGTCTCACCTACTGGAACGTCCACCCTGTAGCCACTATTAGCGGTATCGAAGAACTCAATATCGGTCATAGCATTATTAGCCGTGCCGCCCTTGTAGGATTAGAACGAGCCGTTCGAGAGATGAAACACGCCCTGCTCGGTACAACCCCATAATCGGGATATATCCCAAAATCCCCCCACAACTGATACAATGACCAATGGCACCGCCAATTTCTGATTATCAAAACTGATCATGACCACCTACCACTACATCCTGGCTAGCAAAAAATTTCTCATGGAAGAAGAACCCCTGGAAGAAGTCTTACGGGAGAGAACTCGTAACTACCAGGAAAAAGAAAAGGAAATTGATTTTTGGTTAGTAGAGCAACCCGCCTTTTTAGACGCACCGGCACTGGCTGCCCATAAACAAAAATGTCCCCAACCCGCAGCAGCTATTATTTCTACCGATCCACAACTGATCACATGGCTAAAACTCCGTTTAGAATATGTGCTGACTGGTCAATTTGAGGCTCCTTCAGCATCCATTCCCGATCCTCTAGCCTCATTAGTTCCCTCAGCTTAGGAAAAAAAAGATATTAGGAGTAGAGGGTATGGGTGCAAGGAGGTTAATGGTTTTAGGAGGGATGGGGATAGGGGTGGCGATCGCGCAGCGACTCCTTTGGAGTATCGCCGCAGTTCAGCCGGGATGGACTCAGATAGCCCCTTGTAGTCCCCCGAATCCAGGAGAGTTTGGTGTACTGGTGCGAACCCCCAATCGCGCCACTCAAGAATTAGTGATTAACGCTCTGCTCCCTAGCAATCGAACTGCGCGAGTGTGTCAGTACCAAGGGGAGATCGTGACCCATATTCGCCATTTACCCGATCGCGCCACGAGCGATCGCTGGAGTCAATATATCTACGAAAACACGGGCTTACAACCGTTTGTCCTCACTTCTCCCGGCATCCCTCAGTCACCCGCCCACCTCTCCCCAAACCTACGTGCCGACTCAGAACCCCTAGGGACAGGATTCGCTGTCCTAGTGGACTACAAAAACCAACCCGAACTGGCAAGGCAAGTGCAAAATCTCCTGGGAACCCCTGTAGGCTGGGTGACATTTGAGGGCAAGCCGTATCTGCTGGCACTCTCTAGCCGCGATCAAGAAGAGGCAGCAGCTACCTTAATGTCCTTAAGCGATCGCGGCTTTTCTGTTCTTCTTGTCAACGCCCGTCAAGTGCGTCTCCTTACCCCACCCCAGCGCTAATCACCGATAACACAATCCGTCGGTGAGGAGCGCCCAACGGACGTACCTGATTTGCCTTCACCGAAAAAGCCTCCCCTAACTCCACCTGAGCCGGAGAGAGTAACCCGAGATCCCAACCTTCCCCCAACACTAGATCCTCCAACTCCACGGACAATTGCCCATGATAGATATGTCGGATAATTTCCCCGTCAGCATCACAACCGAAATGTTCGAGATGGGGAGGACAATAACTAATTTCTTCCCACAACTCCCGACGGATCCCCTCATCTGGAGATTCTCCTGGATCTAAATGGCCGCCAAACAAACCCCAAAACCCCGGATATAAGATACCAGGAATATCATCTCGCAGTTGCATCAGATAGCGATGCTGGCGGTAAAGAACCGCTAAAGCCACCTCAACCGGCTGGGTTTCTGAATCAGGAGGGGAATTAGAAAACATAACGACAGGCGAACCAAGCAATCAAAACCCCCAATACTAACCCCATAATCACTTGGAAGGGGGTATGACCGAGTAACTCTTTAAGCCGATCTTCATTAAATTCTGGGTGTTCCTGAAATAACTCATCAATAATTTGATTAAGAATGCGAGCTTGTTTACCAGCCGCTTGACGGACTCCGGCCGCATCATACATCACAATAATCGCCAACGTAGTCGCGATCGCAAACTCCGCACTAGACCACCCCACCTTAATCCCCACCCCCGTTGCCAAAGCAGACACCAAAGCAGCATGGGAGCTCGGCATACCCCCCGTACTCACCAGCGCCCGCAGCAATAACGGACGATTGGTAAACCAATTAACCACCAATTTAATTACCTGAGCACACAGACAAGCCAATAAGGCGACCAGTAAAACCCGGTTCCCCAGAATCTCAATCACCACCTGCATACCTCATATTCTAGTAACTTCGGGCTACAATAAAATCAGCGATCGCCAACAGAGGCAGCGCCCCATCCCCATAACCCTCCAACAGCTCTCTCGCCTCCATAATCAACTCATTACACACCTGTCTCGACCTCTCAACTCCCCAAAGACTCGGATAAGTTACCTTCTTAGCTTGAACATCCTTCCCAGCGGTTTTACCCAACTGATCGGAACTAGCCGTAATATCCAAAATATCATCAACAATCTGAAACGCCAGCCCAATATTTTTAGCGTAATCAGCCAAACGCCCCAACAGATCAAAAGAAGCACCCGCCAGGATCGCCCCAGACACCACACACGCCTCTAAAAGAGCACCCGTTTTATGGGAATGAATATAATCTAGGGTAGAAGAGCACACATCCGACTTACCCTCCGATTGTAAATCAACCACTTGACCGCCTACCAAACCCGCAGCACCCACCGCCGTTGCTACCTGCACAATCACCTGTAAAACCCGTTCCGCAGGAACTAGTTGACTGTGGCGAGCCATGTACTCAAAAGCATAGGTTAAAAGACCATCGCCAGCCAGGATCGCGATATCTTCACCATAAACCTTATGGTTAGTCAGTTTACCCCGCCGATAGTCATCATTATCCATTGCTGGTAAATCATCATGAATCAGGGACATAGTATGCAACATCTCTAGGGCGCAGGCAGTCGGCATTGCCATGTCCACAGTTCCCCCAGCCAATTCGCAACTCGCCAAGCATAGAATCGGACGCAGCCGTTTACCACCCGCTAGGAGGGAGTAACGCATAGAATCGTATAGGGTTTCTGGGTACAGGAGGGGCAAAGCTTGATCGAGAGCCGCTTCTACGAGAGTTTTGCGATCGCCTAAATAGGTCGTTATATCAAAAGCGATCGCCGTACGACTAGCGCCGATAGCAGCCGAATCAGGAGAGATCATATCGTTTGTTAGTACCATCAGTAATCTATATTAAAAGAGAGATATCTCTCCAAATTAAGGTATCATCTGACGGTAACTCCATACGGTATTTTGCAACAGCATCGCTACCGTCATTGGCCCGATACCACCAGGGACAGGCGTAATAGCTTGGCAGATAGGCGCTACCGCCTCAAAATCCACATCCCCCACTAAACAGCTTTTTCCCTCGCGGCTGATGCGGTTAATTCCCACATCAATCACTACAGCACCGGGTTTTACCCAATCGGGAGTGACTAGATGGGGTTTACCCACTGCTGCCACTAAAATATCTGCTGTGCGAGCGATCGCTGGTAGATCACCAGAGCGAGAATGGGCAATCGTCACCGTAGCATTCGCCTCTAGCAGCATCAACGCCATGGGTTTACCCACCAAAACACTACGCCCTAAGACAACAGCTGATTTTCCCGCACACCCTATCCCATAGTGCTCTAGCAGACGCATTACCCCGGCTGGCGTACAACTGCGTAAACCCAATTCTGAGCGCATTAATTTTCCCAGATTGACGGGATGGAGTCCATCCACATCTTTAGCCGGATCAATGCGATGGAGGAGAGAAACCGCATCTAAATGGCTAGGTAAGGGCAATTGTACTAAGATACCATCTACTTGAGGGTTCTGATTGAGTGAATCAATGAGGGCGGCTACGTCTTCATCACGGCTGTCGGCAGGCAGTTTTTGCCCAAAAGAAGCAATACCGATGCGATCGCACGCCTTTTCCTTATTTTTGACATAAACACCACTGGCAGGATCATTACCCACCATCACCACCGCCAAACCCGGAGGACGACACAGATGTGGCTGTAACGCCTCAATTTCCTTCTTTAACTGCAGCTCCAACCCTTGAGCAGTCGTTTTGCCATCCAGAATCACACCACCATCGTTAGCCATAAAAGCACCTCCACAACTAGGAAACAGGATTACCCCATCCTTCACTTACCACTTCTACCTAACTCTGGCAACATTAGTTAGAATCAAAACGTAAATTTGGGGATCACCTCCCGACTTCCATGGAATGGTACCTACGATGGACTGCACTAGCGCTGATCGTCAGTTGCTGGGGCTGTAACAGTCAAAAGTATTCTAGTTTCGAGATCTCTTACCCGTCATATTCTGTGGTTTCCATTGATAGCCTATCACCCTTGACCACAGAAACAGTTTATCTTCACGGCCAAGTGATCAAACAAATTCCCTTACTCAATCGCCATGCCTACGAGTTAGCAGACGATACGGGAGTAGTGGTAGTCCTCTCGGAAAATCAAAAACCTGCGCTTGGAGAAATCCTCACCATTCGCGCCCAAGTCCGCTATGAGAGTATTCCGATTCAAGGACAAGAGTTAGGAGCACTTTATGTAGTGGAGATGGAACAAATATCGGTAAAATAGGGTGTTTCTCCCCTACTGTTGGTGGTATTCTACATAAGTGATTTCTTTATCTTTCCCAGAACTTCTCGGATCGCTAGTGATTATTGGTGGCGCACTTCGGTATAATAATTACTAGGTATGTGCCACCAATTGTATTGCTTTAGCATTTAATCCGATCTCCTCAATTTCCCATGATCCTAAAGCCGATCTGTGCTCTAAGTTTACCTTTCACAAAGGCCAAGATAGTATCGGATACTAGACCGGAGCATTAGGAGTAACAAGTTACACAGTTTTAAATATTTATGCTGGGGTAAAACCAATAAAGATGAGACCTGTTTTAG
Source organism: uncultured bacterium (assembly GCA_964616725.1). Taxonomy (GTDB): domain Bacteria; phylum Cyanobacteriota; class Cyanobacteriia; order Cyanobacteriales; family Desertifilaceae; genus Roseofilum. The sequence goes on along the minus strand of CAZTRW010000110.1, from coordinate 7,023 downwards.
ATAATGAACTCAAGTAAAATCAAATGTCAGAAACTATTCTAGAAGTGGGTCGAGTGGCTCAACAAAAAAAGCATCGGCGCAACTTAGGGATTGAAGGAGGTTTGATTGTCGGAATTTCTCTAATGTTAATGATAGTCATGCCTCTGGTTTTGTCGGGCTTTCGATTAAATCTATTGGGGAGGTTTCTCTCGTTGGCGATTGTGGCATTGGGCATTGACTTGATCTGGGGATTTACGGGATTATTAAGTTTAGGACATGGGATATTTTTTGCATTGGGAGGCTATGCGATCGCCATGCATCTCAAACTCCAATTTCCTCCCGACTCCAGTATGCAACTGCCCGAATTTATGAGCCTTTATGGAGTTACCCAACTCCCCTGGTTTTGGAAACCCTTCGCCTCCTTTCCCATCGCCATTTTAGCCCTATTCCTAGTGCCAGGAATTCTGGGCGGAATCCTGGGCTATCTCGTCTTTCGCAACCGCATTCGCGGGGTTTACTTTTCCATTCTCACCCAAGCGGCCACCATTGTTTTCTTTAACTTCTTCAATGGTCAACAAAAACTAATTAATGGGACTAATGGTCTCACAGACTTTAAAACCCTCCTGGGATTTTCAGTAACCAATCCCAAAACTCAAATCGGATTTTATGTTCTTACCGTAGTTTTTCTAGCCCTCACCTATCTCCTCTGTCGATGGTTAACCAGCGGTCGATTTGGCCGCCTCCTCATTGCTATTCGCGATGATGAAAGCCGAGTTAGATTCTCTGGTTATAATCCGACTGACTATAAGGTATTAGTATTTGCAATTTCCGCTGGTTTAGCAGGATTAGCGGGAGCCTTGTTTACCCTACAAACAGGGATTATTTCTCCTAAAGCTATGGATATTGCCTTTTCGATTGAAATGGTAATTTGGGTAGCCGTAGGAGGACGCGCCAGCTTAGTCGGTGCTATTTTAGGAGCTGTTTTAGTGAACTACGCTCGCAGTGGACTGAGCGAAAAATTCCCGGAAATTTGGTTATTTTTCCAAGGAGCCTTATTCCTAATTGTAGTGATGATATTACCCAATGGGATTGTCGGATGGATACGCACTGAGGGATGGAATCGGGTGCGATCGCTCCTCGGCTATAGCAAACTGATCACCTATCCGAGCTTAGAAGAAAACCCCGAAGTCCAAGAAGAACGGGAACAATTTGAAGAATAAACATGAACAACATTATCCTGAAAATTGAGAATCTAACCGTCAACTTTGATGGATTTAGAGCGCTCAACCAACTTAATTTTAGCATGGATCAAGGTGAACTGCGCGTCATTATTGGCCCTAATGGTGCAGGAAAAACCACCTTTCTAGATGTAATTACCGGTAAAACACAACCTACAGAAGGTGAAGTCTATTTCAAAGGTCGCAACACCCGCCGTCTAGCCGAACATCAAATTGCTCGCCTAGGCATTGGTCGTAAATTTCAAACCCCACGGGTGTATTTGAACCTCACACCAAGAGAAAACTTAGAATTGAGTTGTAACTTGAATAAAAATGTTTTTGCTACCCTATTGGGAAAATCTTCTGTCAGTGAGCGGCAACGGGTGAATCACCTGCTAGATATTACGGGACTTGCGGTAAAAGGAGATCTGCAAGCGGCTCTTTTATCCCATGGGGAGAAACAACGGCTAGAAATTGGTATGTTAGTCGCTCAATCTCCCGATCTTTTATTGGTTGATGAACCGGTGGCGGGCTTAACTGATGAAGAAACTGAACAAACCGGAGATTTACTCTTAAGTTTAGCGGAAAGCCACTCAATTATTGTGATTGAGCATGATATGGAATTTGTGCGTCAAATTGCTCGAAAAGTGACGGTCTTACACCAAGGATCGGTATTATGTGAAGGATCGATTGATGAAGTGCAGAATGATCCGCGCGTGATTGAGGTTTATCTCGGTAAACCAGAAGAGACGGAACCCGATCATTGATACTACAGATGGCTGCTATGCTTAAGGAGAATTTCTGATGACTCAAGAATTAATGAAAGAACCTCTCTTAAAAGTTTCTGGATTGAATGTCTATTACGGAGAAAGCCATATTCTCCGCAATGTGGATTTGGGAGTGAAACCAGGAGAGATGGTCTGTTTAATTGGTCGAAATGGTGTGGGAAAAACCACGCTGCTGAAGACGATTATGGGGGTGCTTAAACCTCGCAGTGGCGATATCTATTTGCAGGGAGAAAAAATTACGAATTTTTCTCCAGATCGCCGTGCTAAATTAGGGATTGGCTATGTGCCTCAAGGTCGAGAAGTGATTCCGAGAGTGAGTGTGAAGGAAAATTTGTTGTTGGGTTTGGAATCGGGACGGGCTGGGAAAAAACAGGAAGTTCCTCCCTATATTTATGAATTATTTCCTGTGTTAGAAATGATGTTATCTCGTCGCGGAGGAGATTTGAGTGGGGGACAACAGCAACAATTGGCGATCGCCCGTGCCTTAATGGGTTGTCCTCAACTTCTGGTGCTTGATGAACCCACAGAAGGAATTCAACCTTCGATTATCCTGGAAATTGAAGCGGCTGTCCGCAAAATTATCGAAAAAACAGGGATTTCTGTGCTGTTGGTTGAACAACATCTTCACTTTGTCCGTCAAGCAGATTGGTATTATGCAATGCAAAAAGGAGGGATTGTTGCATCGGGAGCTACTCGTGAATTAAGTCAAGATATTATTCAAGAGTTTTTGGCGGTTTAGAGGATAGGAATTATGGCAATTGAAATTGAGCGAAAATTTTTGGTGAAGGGAGAAGAATGGCGAAATTTAGGGACGGGAACCTATTACCGTCAAGGCTATATTCGCACAGAAAATAATCAGACGGTGCGAGTCCGAATTGCTGGAGATCGAGGCTATTTGACGATTAAAGCCTTAGCTTCTGGTTCTTTGGGGATTCATCGTTTAGAGTATGAATATCCTATTCCCTTGGCAGATGCCCAAGAAATGCTGGAGTATTTGTGCGATCGCCCTCAAATCCAAAAAACTCGCTATCGCATTCCCTGGGGAGACGTGACTTGGGAAGTTGATGAGTTTTTTGGCGACAATCAAGGATTAATTATTGCTGAAGTCGAACTAAAAGATGCCCACCAAGATATTGAATTACCCCCATGGATTGGTCAAGAAGTTTCCGAAGACCCCCGTTATTTTAATGCAAATCTCGTCCAATTTCCCTATAGTCAATGGCAAGCCGCTGACTCTCCTCCCTAGATCTATAGGATTTCTTTACTATTTCTTTACATTTGATCCAACAAAGCAAAAAGTTCTTCTAACTTGAACCCTTCTACTAATTCGCGTAAGGCTGTAATTAAGGTTTGATCTTCATGCTCTAGTTGGTTAACGAGATCGAGCATCTGATTAAAGTCTCCATAGACCATGGCTTGCTCAAATTGAGCGCGCCATACTTCAGAAAGATGGGTTAAATGGTTGGAGGTGAGGGTGGTTTCAGGAGAGAGACAGGATATTTTTTCCTCAACAAATTCTACATGGAGATATTGTTTTAAGCTTCTAATTAATTCATCAATCTTAAAGGGTTTACGAATAAAATCATTGCAACCTAGATTTAAAAAACGGTTACGATCTTCCTCAAAAGCACTGGCAGTAACCGCAATGATAATTACACGATCGCCAGAGGCTTGTTGGCGAATTATTTGAGTAGCCTCATCGCCATTGAGTTTTGGCATCCTGATATCCATAAAAATCAGATCGGGTTGCCAGGTTTGCCATTGAGCGATCGCCTCTTCTCCGTCAACTGCTTCTCGCACATCAAACCCAAATTTTTCTAACATTGTCACCAACAGTTGACGACTTGCTTGATTATCTTCTACCACCAAAATTCTGTATTGCGGTTGATCCGGCGCTAAAGCGATCTCCTCGCCGAATGTGGATTGAAATAACGAACAGAAACTAGAAGGTTCTGTAATCGGAATGTCAAACTGAAATTGAGTTCCCTCTCCCAGTACACTGGTAACTATTAATTTCCCACCTAAAAGTTCTACAAACTTTTGGCTAATAACTAAGCCTAATCCAGTTCCTTCCTGAGTTTCTTGACCACTTTTAGTTTGTACAAAAGGCTGAAATAGAGTCTCTAATTCTTGAGGAGCAATGCCTACTCCTGTGTCAGTCACGATAAACTGAAGTCTTTCTTGATTGGTCTCTACCAGCTTGATAATTAATCCCACTGAACCGCTAGGGGTAAACTTAATAGCATTATTGAGTAAGTTAACTAAAATCTGTTGCAGTTTTACTCCATCTGTGTAAATAATATCGGGAATATGGCGAGTGCAGACTAGATTTAAATCTAATTGTTTTAATTCCGCTCTATTTCTAAAAATAATTTCTAGGTTTTCTAACAATCCTGAAATTTTCAAGTTGCTCGGATTAAAGGTAATCCGGCCCGCTTCAATTTTAGAAAGATCGAGGATTTGATTGATTAGATTGAGCAAATATTCACCGCTATCTTGAATGATTTCAACAAAGCGGCGATCTTCTGAAGACAATTGGGGACTGTCAATTAAAAGTTGAGGATAGCCCAAGATAGCATTGAGGGGAGTTCGCAATTCATGGCTCATATTAGCCAGAAAGGTACTTTTTGCTTGATTAGCGGCTTCGGCAGTTTCTTTAGCTTGTTGCAATTCTAGCTCTAGATGTTTGCGATCGCTAATATCTAAGGAAATGGCGGTCACAATCCAACACTGTTGATATTCATCCCAAGTAGAGCTATTGGTTTGATAAATCCAGCGAATATTACCCATTTTATCATAAATTCGATATTCATATCTTCCTGTTTTTTGCGAAAAAATATTGGCAAATAACTCTTCTTCAATTGCTTCCCAATCTCCTGGATAAATGCAAGAATTCCACAATTCTGGATCAGCCATCAGTTCAGCAGGGGTATAACCAGAAATAATTTCACTGCCATTAGAGACTTGATTGAGTTGCCAATGGTAATTAGGATAAACTTGGAAATTAGTAATTGCCCCACTGACACTATTCAAAATCCGCTTGAGTTCCTGTTCAGATGCCTGTAAAGATATTTCCAGTTGTTTTCGTTCTGTAATATCTTTGGTGACGACAATGGCACAGTTTTGTCCCTGTAACTCGCATAATTCTGCTGAAACTAATACCGTTTTGATCTTGCCGTGCTTGTTCTTGAGAGGGACTTCTAAATTAGAGACTCTACCCACTGACTGCAAGATTTCTCGAAACTGTTGCCGATCTTCTAAATTTACCCAAACTTGTAACTCCACCGTGGTATGACCAATGATTTCTTCGCGAGTATAACCCAAAAACTCTAGCTGGCTATTATTGGCTTCTAAAATCCGCGCTTCTGAGAGGGTAACGATCGCCATTGGATCGGGACTAGTCCGAAAAATGGTGGCAAATTTTTCTTCTGATTCTGCCAAGGTTTTGGCAATTCGGGCTAAAGACGATTGTAACTGGGTTGCTGTACCATAAAATGACTCTGACAATAGGGCAATTTCTGCAATCAGGTTCTCTTGGGGCAGGGAAGGCTCCCAAGTCCCCTCTGCTAAAGCCACACTGGCTTGACTTAAGCGCTTAATCGGGGCGGCGATTGCCTGTGAAGTCAGCCCTCCAGTCGCAATCACCACCAGGATAGATATTCCCACCAGCAATAAGGTGCGATGGGTATTGCTCTGAATTTCTGCCGCAAAATCAGACTCGGCGATCGCCACTACTACTAACCAATCTAGTCCATTGGCCGTTTGATCAGGGGTAACTCGGATAAATTCCTTTTCTCCGTCAATTTTGATACTGAGTGTCTGCTCTTCTGCCAGAGGGTAGCGATCGCCCAAGTGCTCTGGCAATGCTTGGGCGATCGCCTGGGTACGTAAACTTTGGCTAGACATCGCCACTAAATCACCAGATCCTTCCACAATAAAGCTTTCGCCAGATTCAGAAAAATGTAATTCCCTCAAAAACGCACTGAGATCAGACTCGACAATATTGGTTTGTTTCAGATGATGAACAATTTCTCTAGAAGCATTGACTAAGAGGCGGTTCGCCAAATCTTCCACCGCAGATTTACCACTTTTGTGAGAAAAATAGATCACTACACTCGAAAGGGTCAGTATTTGCAGTGTAAATGGTACTATCAGTATCAATTGTAGAGGAAGCCTTTTGAGAGGATATTTGAGGTAGCTTTTTAACATCCTGTTCATAGGGTTTAAGCTTCTCAATTTTTTCCTCAAGAGAGTAACATAGGATTTTGATTACAAAATATATCTTTCTTTCGCTTCGGTGTCAAACCCCCTCATTCCTAAGATCTCTCTATCCGTATCCGTTTCTCAGAAAGCAGGAAATACCTCCCTGCTTTCTGGCACTGGTTACTAAGCGTTGGCAAGATTGGCTGCCACAAACTCCCAATTGACTAGACTATCTAAGAAAGTAGTCACATAGTCAGGACGACGATTTTGGAAATCCAGATAATAGGCGTGTTCCCAAACATCCACCGTTAATAAAGGCACTTGTCCTTGATGGAGAGGGTTTTCTGCATTTCCCGTCTTGGTTACTTTTAAGATTCCATTTTCGAGCACTAACCATGCCCAACCACTGCCAAACTGTGTTCCCGCTGCGGTTTTAAATTGCTCTTTGAACTGTTCAAAACTGCCCAAATCAGCATTGATTTTATCGGCTAAAGCGCCTGTGGGTGTACCACCACCATTGGGTTTCATGCTATTCCAATAGAACGTATGATTCCAAGCTTGAGCCGCATTATTAAAAATGCCAGCTTTGGAGGCATCTCCGGCGGTTGCCTGAATCACTGCTTCGATGGATTGGTTTTCATACTCCGTTCCTTGAGTCAACTTATTGTAATTGGTGACGTAAGCTGCATGGTGCTTGCCATAGTGGAAGGAAAAAGTGTTCGCTGAGATATGGGGTTCTAGAGCATCCGCTGCATAGGGTAATGGCGCTTGTTCGTATCCCATGGTGTCTGTCTTCTCCGATAGATGGTTTTAACCGTTGATTGAGAGTTCTGTTG
>CAZTRW010000109.1:0-13839 GCA_964616725.1 uncultured bacterium | reverse complement strand
CCTTGGGGGTTGCGCTCTGGGAGGGGGGCGTGAATGACGGCTAAGGCTCCTGGAGGCATGAGGGATTTGTCTGTGGCGATGGAGCGGGCGGGGGTTACGGGGACGTTTAAGCTGCCTGTGGCGGGTTGGCCTTGGGTTTCTTTGAAGAAGACGAAGCTTTGATTACGGGGTAAGTATTGGCTCATCTGTTCGGGAAATTGTTGGAAGTGGGCGATGAGCTTGGGTAGGGTGAGGGATTCTAGGGAAAATATTCCGGCGTTGACTAATTCTTTACCAATGCTGGTGTAGGGATGGGCGGTTTTGCCGGCGTAGCCGATGGTCATGATTTCGCCGTTGGGTAATTGTAACTGAGCGGAGCCTTGGACGTGGACTAAAAAGGCTTGGAGGCGATCGCCTAACCAGGCAATCTCTGTTCCTTGCAAGGGACTCTCACTGCCTAAACCATCTATTCCTTCCAGTTGTTGGCGCGTGGGATGGGGTTGAGTCCACTGCTCCAAGTCTCTAGGGCGATGATAAAGAGGATAGCGATATTCGGCGGTTCGATACCGACTGGCGGCATAAGTTGGTTCAAAATAGCCGGTAAACCCGACTGTGCCTTGACCATCTTTACCGACAGACTGATACCATACAAATTCCTCACGGACAGCGCTTTGGAGTTCCGCCGCACTCCGAGAAGCAACTAGGAGCTGGCGAAACCGAATTAAGGAACGATGCACGCGATCGCGCAGCGACTCCGTAGGAGTATGGCGACTTATCCTCGGATCATTGAATTTTCTATAATCTTCTGCTGCTTTAGGCGTTTGTAAGTATTGCAAACTGTAGTCAATTGCCCTTAACAGTGCCTGGCGATCGCCTGAAGGCTCAAACAGGCGATCGTCCCAACCCAGTTCCTTCTCCAAGATCTGCGTTCTTTGTAGCACCGTAGGTGGACTCACCGGAACCTGAGTGTGCCCCCACACAGGAGGCATAAGGCCCAGTCCAGCCGTCAACACGCAGAAAGCCAGGACTCGTTTCATCACAGGATTTATTCATCATCCATAGGTGTGCGATCTATACTGCTCGTATAAACCGGCTCCACCCGGATCGCCACAATACTAGAGGGACGAATCACCATATATTCCCCTTCAGCAGTTTTCATCGGCACGCTAATAAAATCCTTGCTATCGTTTTTAGGCACCACTTCACCAGCGTACCACTTCTGAAAATCCTTGATTGTCAGAAAGCGAACCACTTCTCTGTGCCCCCCAGTGATGAGCAAGTGTACGGCGTATTCGTCTGGAGTTCTAGGCATAACGGTAAATCTAATTTCAAAACAACCCACAAGAGACTATTATGGGACGGAAGAGGGCGAAAATCTCATGATCGACCTCACAGTTTGTTGTTCAATCAATCAGCTAATAGGGTTATGGAAAGGGGCGAGGCGCAATCTCAGGTTAAATTATTGACTATGTTCCGTTTAGGACTCTTCCAAATGGGTTTGGGAATTATGTCGGTCTTAACCTTGGGAGTTATTAATCGGGTGATGATTGATGAGCTTAAGGTTCCGGCTCTGATCGCATCAGGGGCGATCGCCGCCCATCAATTCGTCTCCCCAGCGCGAGTCTGGTTTGGTCAACTCTCCGATACCAAGCCCCTCCTAGGATACCATCGTACTGGATACATCTGGCTAGGAACCCTCCTATTCACTACCACCTCCTTCCTTGCCCTCCAAATCGTTTGGCAACTGGGCAACAGCACCACTACCGGATGGAATCTTCTTGCCTCTGGATGGACCACCCTCCTCGTCCTCACCTTTATTCTCTACGGATTAGCCCTCAGCGCTAGTTCTACCCCCTTTGCCGCGCTCCTATTCGACGTTTCCGACGATCGCAACCGCTCCCAACTCGTTAGCATCGTCTGGTCAATGCTCATGGTTGGGATTATTATTGGCGCAATCCTCAGCAGCACCTTGCTCAAACAATTAGCCTTAGATGCTCCCCTGCCAGCACTTCAAGCCTCAATTAACCGCCTATTTATCATCGTTCCTGCCTTGGTAACCTTAATTAGCATGGCTGCTACCCTAGGAATTGAAAACAAATATTCCCTCTATCATGCTCGTTCTACCACCGTCAACCGAGAAGACAAAATTACATTCGGCCATGCCATCAAAATCCTCACTTCCAGTCGCCAAACCGGATTATTTTTTGCCTTTCTCTTGTTCATGAGTACCAGCCTATTCATGCAAGATCCCGTGTTAGAACCCTATGGTGGGGAAGTCTTTCGGATGTCCATTTCTGAAACTACTCAACTCAATGCTTTTTTTGGGATGGGAACCTTAATCGGAATTGGATCAACTGGCTTTTTGATTGTACCTCGATTGGGAAAACAGCGCACTTGCTTTAGCGGATGTATTGCCACAGGAATTTGCTCTGGGTTCCTGCTCTATTCTGGCTTCACCGCTAATCCTAAAGATTTGATGTTCAGTTTATTTTTATTTGGTCTCACTTCTGGGGTATTAACGGCAGGAGCCATCAGTCTGATGTTGGATCTGACTGCCGCAGAAACCGCAGGAACATTTATTGGCGCTTGGGGATTAGCTCAGGCGATGGCTAGAGGCGGCGCAACGGTTCTTGGTGGTGCAGTTTTAAATCTAGGTAAGGAGTTATTTTCTGTGCCGGTATTGTCCTATGGTTTGGTATTTGTGGTACAAGCGTGCGGGTTAATTTTGGCGACTTTGTTGTTGCGTCGGGTGAATATTCGGGAATTTCAGGAAAATACGAAGGAGGCGATCGCCCTGATTATGGAAGGTGATATTGATGGCTAGTTTTGTAGGATTTATTCACCATGACTTTATCGGTTGGTCATTTCACGGGTGCGCCAGAGTCAGTGGTGGAAGTGTTACAGCGCGAAGCGCTGCTATGAGGTACAGTGTTGAATCCTCAAAGCTATGTACCAAAAGCCTATTCCCTATTCCCTAGCGCAAGCTGATCAAAAACGCGATCGCGAAACTCAATTTAGAACTCTATTCTGTTATTTGATTCGGGGAAATCAAGAGAATTAGGGGAATGGGAAGAACTTCCATTACCCATTCCCCCAACTATTAATCGAGTAAGACTTGCACTCTCGCGTAACGGAGTCCATCGACTCCTTGCAGGGGAGCTACAGAACCAGAGATTATTTCGGAACTAATCCAGCCATCTCGTTGTAGATATTCCAGATAATTTTCATATTCTTTCCACTCATCATCGGTAGAATAAACAATGGTTAGCATTCCTGGAGCCGTAATCCGATCGCCAGTTTCTTCATCCACTCCCTTATCAATTCGTTTTTTGACAATTTCATAGCGAGTATCACGACTGCCTTGAACATCAAATATCTTCTCCGTATTTTCATCGTGAAAAATATCAATGGTGATATCTTGAACCAAGATCAAATGAGTTAACAGCAAGGGAATATTGTGTCTTTCATAAAGTCGCAAACCAATCCGAGCTGCATCACAAAGAGCACAAAGTTGCTCATAACGCAAACTGTGCAAATGGAAATCCGTAAAGCTGTGGTGAATCGATTTCCCCACATAAATCATGTGATCGATCCCATCCGTTGATTCCAGATCGCAATAATGGGGAATAATCTTTTGCATTCTGCTTTGCCAACGCTCCCAATTTTCCAACAGTTGATTATTAATTTGATCAATCATGCGATCGTAGGCTTGGCGAGCACGATCCACAGAGTGGCGATCGTTATCCACATTTTTACGATACATTTCCACCGCTTTTTCTGCCATCGAACCACAGTGACTAAAATAGTCAAAATAAATTTCTAAATGGTCTTGTAAATACTGAACTGCCGTGACCTCTGAATCAACAGTAACTTTCTCTTGAATGCGGCTTTTATAGGTTTGCAAATCAACTTTTAATTGTTGAATCAAACGGCTTTCTTGATAATGATCAACCGCATCTAAAATAGCCAATCCCAAGTCAAACTGTTCAATCAAATCACTTTGAATCGCTCGATTTCGTTCGCTCGAAGAGCCACGAATATCAGAAATGCCAAACAGAGGATAAACCTTTTCGCAGACAATGGGAGCGGGTTGAAATCCCCAACTCCGTCGTTCTGCTTCTTGGGTAAAACGCCAAGAAACGGCGGGATGAATAGAGTTAAGCTGATGTTTATTGGCTTGTCGAAAAGCACAGGCAAAAGCGGGGATGAGTTCTTTGGCGTACCGGCAATCTTGAGTAGTAAAATTATGGGGGCGATCGCTAATCAAACCAATCAGCCTCAGCATTTCCGGCATAGTGCCAGTGGTTTCATAATCCCAGCGCAAAGGAATCAACAACAAAGAACGTACTCCCTCTTGCCAAAGGGCACGTTCGCAGTCACTATGACTTTCCGAACTCAGTTCCCCCACGCGCAGAATTTGATTAGTTTCCAGAGCCTGTAAAAAATGAGGATTATCCAAAGAGGCTCGGGGAAAAATATAAGTTTTTACCGTACCACAGGCTTTTCCCACCAACATTCGCACTTGTTGAGTATCGGAATTCAAAATCATGAAATGGGTAGCCCGAAACAGAATTTGCAACTGATAATTAATCGATTGCATTTTATTCCCTTCGAGCAGAGAGTCAGGGCTAATGAGCAATTGGGTTAAGCGCTGCCGTTGTTCAGCCTGAGTCACTTCAATTCCTTCAATCAGTAACTCCCCGCTCACTGTATAGTTTTCTAGCCATTGCAAATCTGTAAATAAATCTTCCCCCATTAAACGTCGGCTAAAAACAGTCCATTCATCCAATTTAGGATGAACACCAGTAATTTTGAGGTGATCGGAGTTGAGCCAAAGTTGTATCCAGCCGGCTTCTTGATGCTGCCGCTGAAACTGAACTACTACAGGGGTGGCGATCCAATTTTCTAGCTCGCGAATTTGAACCTGGAGGCGATCGCATAATAGCGGATCAGTCGTGGTGTGGCTTTGTAACTGCTTGAGCACTTGACTCAGAAGCTGATACAGCAGGTGGCAGGAATAAAAGTGCTCAAGGGATTGATAGTCTGAAGGGAGCAACAGATCCTCTAATCGGGGGCGATTGGCTAATTCAGAACCGCCAAAACAAGCCGCAAATCCCCCATTAAACTCATCGACTGTCCAATTTGCTAAACTAGCGCTGTGGTTCCCTCCGCAGCGTAATAGAGCTAACAAGACGCGCTTTGACATCCCTTCGGAAATAGAAAAGCGATCGCCTTCTCGTACAACAGCACTGAGAGCATCAGGTAAATGGTTATCGACTTGGGTCATAGTTGTGATTCATCTTGCATGGTTTTAAGCGCACCCTAGATTTAATCTTAACCTTTACCCGGATGAGTCATTTGAATCTGGTATTACGATTTAGACCACTGTGTTGTACTCTTCATTATGCGTGTAACTAGCCTCTCAATCTGGGTTTTAGCTCTTTTGGTTTCTTTGAACTCGATAGGAGTGGCTCAGGGTACCCCTGCCACCTCCCTTCCGGTTGCTCAAACCAAACCCCAACCTAAACCTTCTCCAACCACTCCCCCCCCCAGTTCCCGATTATCGGAGGAAGATTTTGAGAAACTCAAACAAGTGATTGAAGAAACAGTCAATGATAAGTTTGCAGAAGAGCGAGAACGCCAAGAGATGCAACTGCAAATGAGATTTGCGGAAGTTGATCGCATTCGCGATCGCCTCAATCAATTGATGGGTTTAATACTGCTCTGTATTGCTGGAGGTGCCATTTTATTTCGCTTCCTGCGTAGCAGCATGATTCAAGAAATTGTCACAGAAGTCAATCGTCGTCTTGAAGACTTCAATCAATCTGAAACCCATCTCCAACAGTATACAGAAACCGCTCGTCAGTTAGTTCAAGACTTAACCCAACAAATTGAAACAGCCAAGACAGAGCGGCAACGGGGATATCAGCACGTTAATGAGGAAGCCTTAGAACTCAAACAGTCTGCCATTATCATTCGAGAAGTTCGAGAAGATTTAGTTAAACAACTGCAAGGTTTGGGTACAGATTTGCAAACGGAATTTCAGAAAATTCGCGCCCTGGTCAATCCCCGCTCAGGCGCAGGAGTTTCTGAAATTGACTTTTTACATGATATTGTCGATGCAGAAGATTCTGGCGATCCAACTTTATCCTTAGACTGGTCAAAACTGGAGCAAAACCAGCTATTGATCACGGCTGAGGAATATGTTGATCAGGGCAATTTATTGGCTGATGAAGGATTGTATGCAGAAGCAGTGGCTTTATACGATCAGGTCTTAGAAAACCAACCCCAATCCTTTGAAGCTTGGTATGAGCGGGGTAAAACTCTGGTCAAACTCCACCGCTATGAAGAAGCTTTAATATCTTATGAACAAGCCCTCCGAATCGAGGATCAACAGTCGGAAGTTTGGTATGAAAAAGGGTTGGTTTTATCTTTTTTAGAGGATCTGCTAGGGTCTTTGAAGGCTTATGATCGCGCTTTAGAATTGAATCCCCAGGATGCAGAAGTCTGGTATCGTCGGGGCAATAATTTGTTGAAATTACAGCACTATTCAGAAGCGATTGAAGCCTATCGGCAGGCGATCGCCTTAAGACCAGAAGATTCAGAAGCTTGGCATAATCAGGGAGTGGCTTTAGAGCGATTAGGCGAGTTTGCAGCAGCCATGACTGCTTACGATCAGGCGATCGCTTTAGATCCTCATCGGCTGGAACCTTGGTTTCATCGAGGGAATGCCTTGGGACAGTTGGAAGACTATCAAGCGGCGATCGCCGCCTACGATCGCGCCCTTTCTCTCCACTCTCAAGAACAGTCAGAAGACCCTTCTTTAATTAGTTCCATTTGGTTTAATCGAGGAACGATTCTCGCCCAATTAAAACAGCATGAATCTGCCCTAGAATCCTATAATCGCGCCCTACAATTCAACGCCGATGATGCCGAAATTTGGACGGCACGGGGAGAAATGTTAGAGCGGATGCAACGCTACGCAGAAGCGGTAGATGCTTACGATCAAGTGGTTACTTTGGAACCGGAAAATCATCAAGCCTGGCGACACCGAGGCGTGTTATTAGAGAAATTAAACCGCTACGAAGAAGCTATCTCTGCCTATGATCGCTCCATTCAAATCGAACCCAATGACTATGAAGCCTGGAGGAATAAAGGCACTACCTTAGCTGAGTTACAGCGCTATCAGGAGGCGATCGCCTGTTTTAGTCAAGCCCTACAAATTCAACAAAATTTGGGCATTTCTGCGACAGAACACGCGACCGTATAAATCGATCTGAGAGGTTTGGCGATACTCCTTCGGAGTCGCTGCGCGATCGCTCTTTCTCTAGAAAGGGCGATTTTATTGCAGATTTGTACTCTACAATAAAATCTTTTACAACTGTAGATATGCTCTCAACCATTAAAGACCTTGTTCGTCAGTTAACCCCTCGATTGATTGAAATTCGTCGCCATCTTCACGCTCACCCAGAACTAAGCGGCCAAGAATATCAAACGGCTGCTTATGTAGCCGGAGTCCTCTCCTCAGCCGGATTGCACGTGAGAGAAGAAGTGGGAAAAACAGGAGCGATCGCCGAATTACCAGGAACCCAAACCGATCCCCGCTGTCTTGCCATCCGTACCGATATGGATGCCTTACCCATTACCGAATCCACACACCTCGACTATGCCTCTCGCCACCCTGGAGTCATGCACGCCTGCGGCCATGATGTCCACACGACTTTAGGATTGGGAACAGCCATGGTTCTCTCCCAACTGCCCCAATCCTTACCCGGTATGGTTCGCTTTATCTTCCAACCGGCTGAAGAAATCGTGCAAGGAGCCAACTGGATGGTTCAAGAAGGGGCAATGGACGGAGTAAATGCCATTTTTGGGGTTCATGTGTATCCGACTATCCCTGCTGGCTCAATTGGGGTGCGCTATGGAGCACTGACCGCAGCCGCAGATGAACTAGAATTGGTAATTCGGGGAGAATCGGGCCATGGTGCTCGCCCCCATGAAGCCAAAGATGCCATTTGGATTGCCGCTCAGGTGATTACTACCCTCCAACAGGCAATTAGTCGGACTCAAAATCCCTTACGCCCGGTGGTGTTATCCTTTGGTCAGATTAATGGTGGTCGCGCCCCCAATGTCATTGCCGATCGCGTTACCCTAGTGGGAACCGTGCGATCGCTCCATCCCGAAACCAGCGAAACCCTACCTCAATGGATTGAAGGCATTGTGAAAAACCTGTGTGACTCCTATGGTGCCGGGTATGAGTTAATCTACCGTCGTCAAGTGCCTTCCGTACAAAACGACTCGAAAATAACTCAATTAATTGAGGAAGCGGCTAAAGAAGCGTGGGGAAGTGATCGCGTCATTAACCTGCTCGAACCCTCCCTAGGCGCAGAAGACTTTTCCCTATACCTCAAGTGTGCTCCCGGCTCCATGTTTCGCCTCGGCGTAGGCTATCCCCATCGCACCAATTACCCCCTCCATCATCCTCAATTTGAAGTCGATGAAACCGCCATCCCCATTGGAGTCACCACCCTCGCTTATGCTGCCTATAAATATTGGATGGGTAGTTGACGCTCTACGGCGTGCGCACCTCAATCACACTGGCATTGAAATTATAGGTCAACCCTTCTAACTCCACAGGGGTTCCTATTTTCAGTTTGCTATTCCCCAACACCACTCCATTCTCAGTAATTTGAGCATTCCCAGTTAACGTAATTAGCATATCCGTTGCATAGGTTTTACCGCCGCGCGGATCGGGTAAAGCTTTCACACTACCATCCGGTTGAGGCACAACCACGGAACGATCTAATTGCTCTACCGATTTGATATTGACGGTGCCATAGGGTTGATTGCGAATAATAATTGTGGTTTTCTTCGTCTTGAGAAATTCTGCCATCAAGGCTTCTGGGTTACGAATGCTTAATCCGCGCACAATCACGTCAACTTCGACTGGTTTCGTTTCGATGCCGACTTGAGCCACCGAACCGGTTGTGCCTGGATAAAAGAAGATCCCAAATAAAACGAGGACAATCACGAGCAGAGCGCCGAGATCGAGAAGGGATAGCTTACCAAATAACCGACCTTTTGAATCCAACAGTGCCATAGGAGAGAAGAAATCAGGATTAATCTTGGCTCAGGATATCATAATTTATGTCGGTGACAGGGGCAAAACGATCTGATGGTTCAACCTTATCGGTACAATAAACAACGACTTTTATAGTATCGAGCCATTCTCCATGCGATCGCCCTGTTCTCCCCGCCGAACCAAAATTGTCGCTACCATTGGTCCAGCCACCAGTTCCGTAGAAGTGCTTCGAGAGCTAATCGAAGCGGGAGCAACCACCCTCAGACTCAATTTTTCCCACGGCAGCCACGAAGATCATCAGCGTAACATTCGCTTGATCCGACAAGTCTCCTTTGAGCTGAATCAACCGGTAGGGATCTTACAAGACTTGCAGGGGCCAAAAATTCGCCTGGGGAAATTTGAACAAGGCTCGGTGATCCTTAAAAAAGGCGATCGCTTTACCCTCACCAGTCAACCCCTCCTCGGCACCCAAAGCATTAGCTTTGTTAGCTATCATGCTCTCGCAGAAGAAGTTCCTCCCGGCGCAACTATTTTACTTGACGATGGTCGCGTCGAAATGAACGTGGAAGAGGTGAACCGCCAAACCCACGAACTCCATTGTCGCGTCACCGTACCGGGAACTCTCTCCAATAACAAAGGGGTTAATTTTCCTGGGGTTTACCTCTCGATCAAGGCCTTAACGGATAAAGATAAAATTGACCTCGCTTTTGGTTTAGATCAAGGGGTAGACTGGGTAGCGCTTTCCTTTGTTCGCAATCCCCAAGATGTCCTAGAAATCAAGGAAATTATCTCTCAGGCGGGCAAACAAGTGCCCGTGATTGTCAAAATCGAAAAACATGAGGCGATCGAGCAAATGGATGCCATCCTCAGTTTATCTGATGGTGTAATGGTGGCTCGTGGAGACCTGGGGGTAGAAGTTCCTGCCGAAGATGTTCCCATGCTCCAAAAACGGCTGATTGCCACGGCTAACCGCCTGGGAATTCCTGTGATTACCGCTACTCAAATGCTCGATAGCATGGTGAATGTTCCTCGCGCCACCCGCGCGGAAATCTCGGATGTAGCCAATGCAATCCTCGATGGCACGGATGCAGTCATGCTTTCCAATGAAACCGCTGTCGGTAAATATCCGGTAGAATCAGTAGCAACTATGGCTCGAATTGCCCTGCGGATCGAAAAAGAACCCTACACCCGTAACGCGGATACCGACACCCGCCAATCGATCCCTAATGCCATCTCTCAAGGAGTAAGCCGGATTGCGGAACAGCTTAACGCTGCTGCCATTATGACGCTCACGAAAACGGGCGCAACAGCTCGGAATGTGTCTAAGTTTCGCCCCAAGCCTCCGATTTTAGCGATTACGCCTCAAGTGTCTGTGGCGCGCCGACTACAGTTAATTTGGGGAGTACAAACCCTGTTGGTTCTCGATTTACCCTCCACAAACCAAACTTTTCAGGCGGCGATTAATGCGGCTCAAGAGCAACATTTACTCCGAGAGGGGGATTTGGTGGTGATGACTGCTGGGACTTTAGCGGGAGTGCCTGGTTCAACGGATTTAATCAAGGTTCAAATTGTTACTGCTGTATTAGGTAAAGGTATTGGAATTGGTCAAGGGTTAATTAGTGGACGCGCTCGGGTGGCTCAGAATGGTATTGAGGCGGCTCATTTCCATCCAGGGGATATTTTGGTGGCTCCAGAAACGGGAGCAGATTTTATTGAGGCGATTCGGAAGGCAGGGGCGATTGTGATTGAGGCTGATAGTACCACCTCCCATGCTGCTATTATTGGCTTGCGCTTAGGGATTCCGGTGATTGTGGGGGTTCGCCAAGCGACAGAGTTAATTCGAGACGGAGAGTTTGTCACCCTTGATGTGTCACGGGGTTTGGTGTATTCAGGATCATCACGAGTTTAGGAATGGGGGAATTGGCGGCGCTGTTAACTCTCCACGGGATCTTGAGTTTGAATTAAGCTTTCGCAGGAGTGCCAAGGGGTTTTGACGGCGGCAACGGCAGCGTGAACTCCTTGGAAATTGGCTTGATGACAAACGACAAACACACGGTAGAGGTTTCCTTCAATTTGGATAAATTCTCCCATCATGGGCACACGGCTTAATTCAATCAAGGTGGATATGGACTGACTTTCTGGGGTTTCCTTGAGGTGTAGACAAATTTTTATCGTCGTTGGCGAATATTGATTGGACAGAATGGGGGGAGTTGAGTTGGATGATGGTGCCATAGCCGTGATCAAATTTAACAATGAGGATGGGTAATTACAGGAAGACCTCAGACTCTGAAACTAGGAGTTCAGATTTGACTGAGATTCAGTTTACACTTATTGGGTGTCAAAGAACACCTTTTGGGGTGCAATGGGTAGGGCAGTCTGAGGGAAAATTCCTCGGCAGTGGGTGGGGGTAAGCCGGACAAACCGGGTATAATGGTTAAGAATTATGAACCCTTCACAGATTTTGTTCGCAAAGCGACTCCGCAGGAGGATC
Source organism: uncultured bacterium (assembly GCA_964616725.1). Lineage (GTDB taxonomy): Bacteria > Cyanobacteriota > Cyanobacteriia > Cyanobacteriales > Desertifilaceae > Roseofilum. Next base: position 2,287 of record CAZTRW010000109.1, on the reverse strand, counting down.
GCTATCTGTACGTGGGGAACTTGGCTACCCTTGATTGGAGGTTTTCATGCTGCGATTAGAGCATATTAGTAAAATCTATTCTACAGGGGTTGTACTCCAGGATATTAACTGGGAGGTAAAACCTGGAGAGCGGGTGGGGTTGGTGGGAGTGAATGGGGCGGGAAAATCGACTCAGTTAAAGATTATTGCTGGCGAGATGGAACCGACTTCGGGGGAAATTATTCGTCCAGCTAATCTGCAAATTGCCTATCTCACGCAAGAATTTGATGTGAATCCAGGAGATACGGTACGGGAGGAGTTTTGGAAGGTTTTTAATCGGGCGAATGAAGTGCATCATGCGATCGCCAACGTTCAGCACGAGATGCAGACAGCTACTTTAGATGAATTAGACCACTTAATTCATCAATTGGATAGGTATCAACGACAGTTTGAAGCGTTAGATGGTTATGGCTTAGAAGCGCAAATTGAGAAAATGTTGCCAGAAATGGGGTTTGCACCGGCAGATGGCGATCGCCTCGTCAGTGCCTTCTCTGGTGGGTGGCAAATGCGGATTCAACTGGGTAAAATTTTACTCCAATCTCCTGATTTGCTATTACTAGACGAACCCACAAACCACCTAGACTTAGAAACCATTGAATGGCTAGAAACCTATCTCAAAGGTCTCACCATCCCGATGGTACTGGTTTCCCATGACCGAGAATTTCTGGATCGGCTATGTACCCAAATTGTCGAAACGGAACGAGGGGTATCCACAACTTACTTAGGCAATTACTCTGCTTATCTGCAACAAAAAGCCGAGCAAAAAGCTGCCCAACTGAGCGCCTACGAACATCAGCAAAAAGAACTGGAAAAACAACAGGTTTTTATTGAGCGATTTCGCGCCAGTGCCACCCGCAGCACCCAAGCCAAAAGCCGAGAAAAACAACTGGAAAAAATTGAGCGCTTGGAGCTTCCCACGGGCGATCTCAAAACACTCCATTTTCGTTTTCCCCATTCTCCTCGCAGCGGTCGAGAAGTGGTAGATATTAAAAAATTAACCTATTACTACGGTGATAAAATCCTATTTTTAGACGCTTCTCTATTGGTAGAACGAGGCGATCGCATCGCCATTCTCGGGCCCAATGGTTGCGGTAAATCCACCCTCTTACGCCTGATTACCGGAGCGGAACAGCCCATTGAAGGCACCGTCACCTTAGGCAAACATAACGTAATTCCCGGTTACTTTGAACAAAATCAAGCCGAAGCCCTAGACTTAACCAAAACCGTCATGAATACCATTCATGATGAAGTGCCCGACTGGAAAAATGAAGAAGTGCGAACTTTGCTAGGGCGGTTTCTCTTTAGTGGCGACACCGTACAGAAAAAAGTCGCCGCCCTCAGTGGTGGAGAAAAAGCCCGATTAGCCCTGGCGAAAATGCTGCTGCAACCGGCGAACCTCTTACTGCTTGATGAACCGACCAACCACCTCGATATTCCGGCGAAAGAAATGCTCGAAGAGGCTCTTGGGAACTATGACGGCACTGCCATTATTGTCTCCCATGATCGCTATTTCATTTCCCAAGTCGCCAATAAGATTGTGGAAATTCGCGACGGTGAATTTCAGATTTACCTCGGCAACTACCACTATTATCTCGATAAAATTGCCGAAGAAAAAGAAAAAGCAGCTCTAGCAGCGATCGCCCAAGCCAAAGCCGCCAAAGCCGCCGAAAAACGCGAGAAACAAAAAGCCAAACAACAGTCAAAAAAGCAAGCTCAAGCCAACTAGTGATCGCCGATGAAAGCCCTATCCCTTGCCCTGATCCTCACCACCATCAGCCTCCCCACTCAAGCCCAGAGCACCCCCTTTATTCCCGTTCAACCCAATCCCGATCAACTCTGTCCCCAAGAACCCGTCCTCAACCGACTCATTTACCATACCATCCAACCCGGAGAAACCCTCGCCAGCATCGCCCAAACCTATCGCATCATGCCCTCCACCCTCATGGGACTCAATCGCCCCCTCAGAGAAGGAAAAGCTCCCGTGGGCACACAAATCGTCATTCCCCCCTACAACGGCATTTTAGTCCCCATTCCCCCCGGTCAAAACTGGCGAGAAATCGCCCGATTCTACCAAATTCCCCCCGATGCCCTCTTTGAAATCAATGGCTGTCAAACCAACCCCGAATTAGTCTTTGTCCCTGGAGTCACCTGGTCTCCAGAGCGCTCCTCCCCAGAAAAACCCACCCACCTCTCCGCCTATCCTCTCCCGGCGATCGCCCCCATCCTCACCCCCTACGGTTGGCATCTC
>CAZTRW010000108.1:0-13856 GCA_964616725.1 uncultured bacterium | reverse complement strand
AAACTCCTCAACCTCAACTTTACCGATCTCCTCATTGCCTCTAGTGCTACCGTAGGAACCCCTACCCTCGGAGTTGCCATGGCAGTGGCTCAACGCTGGGAAACCCTCATCTTTCCTGCCATTCTCTGTGGTACCCTTGGCTCTATCATCGCCTACCCCATGGGTCTGATTTTGGGAAAACTGTTGTCTTAGTTATTAGTTTTGGATCGAGAGGAGTAACCAAGTAAGACGTTTCGGACTTCTGGCGATACAAAAGATTAACCGAGCGATCGCCCCAAGTTTTGTATTACCCAATACTAAACGTTGTTTTCAGGTTCGCTAAGGTCTTGACATCACTTAGACTGGGGATAGGCTCGTTAGCCTATGCGTTTAGAGCAATTACAAGCCTTTTTATCGGTGGCAAAAACGGGGAATTTTCAACAAGCGGCACGGGAATGTGGAGTCACCCAATCAACCATTAGTCGCCAGATTCAGGGGTTAGAAGCAGATTTGGGGATGCCTTTATTTCATCGTTCGTCAATCGCTAAATTAACTGTAGGCGGAGAGGTACTCCTTCCCCATGCTCGACGGATCTGCCAAGAGTGGCAAGCGGCACAACAAGCAGTGTCAGAATTATTAGCCGGAAAACAACAGGAACTGTGTGTAGCAGCCATTCCTTCTCTCTGTGCCTATGGGTTACCTTTGGTATTGCAGCGATTTTGTTGGTCTTATCCCCAAGTACAATTACGAGTAACGGCCTTAGGCAGCGATCGCGCCTTAAAAGTGCTCAAAGATGGATTAGTAGATTTGGCGATTATTATGCAAAATCGCTTTCTGATTGCCAGCGCCGAATTAATTGTCGATCCCCTATTTGAAGAACCGATTGAAGTCTTAATGGCAGCCGAGCATCCGTTAGCGAAACAGACAGTGTTAGGGTGGGAAGCGATCGCCGCCTATCCTCAAGTAGTCTTCAAAGATGGCTATGGAATGCAACGATTGGTGCACGAACAATTTAGTAAGTACAATCTGCAATATCGAGCCGTTTTAGAACTCAATACCTTAGATGCTTTTCGAGGAGTGATTCGCCAAGGAGAATTCCTGGGAATTTTACCCCAATCGGCCATCAAAATTGCCTGTGAACACTCAGGGGTAACCGCCCGTCCCATCCAACCAGCAGTTTCCGCCAGCGGACAGGAAAGTGAAGGAGGAAAAACTTTAACTCGTCAAGTAGTTTTAGTAACCACTCGCGATCGCCTGCAAATTCCCCCGATTGAAAACTTCCGCGCCTTAGTTTTAGAATACATTCCTCCCCAGTTTTCGCGATCGCGTTTCATGTCCCCCAGGGAAAGCGACTCCCCATCAGGATCACCTACCTTGGCTCCTAAAGAGTTGACAGTGGACAATTAACCGTTGACAATTATCCAATATTAATGATCAATTAAATGAGCAATTCCTTTCGAGAACTTCTCAAAAAAGTCGGCAGTGGACTGCATACGGGAAAACTGCTCACCCGTGCCGAGGCAGCAGAAGCTACCCGGATGATGTTATGTCAAGAAGCAACTCCGGCTCAAATAGGTGCCTTTATGATTGCTCATCGTATCCGCCGACCCACAGGAGAAGAGTTGGCAGGTATGTTAGATAGTTATCACCAGATGGGGCCGAAATTACGTCCTCGCCAAGAGGGAGAAGTGGCGGTGAGTTTAGGGATTCCCTACGATGGGCGATCGCGCTTTGTCCCGGTTAACCTCATAACAGCCCTAATACTCATTACCGTAGGCATACCCACCATTCTCCACGGCGGGATCACCATGCCCACAAAATATGGCATCCCCTTAATCACCCTGTGGCAAGGAATCGGTGTAAACTGGGAACACCTCACCCTAGAGCAAACCCAGCAGGTGTTTGAGCGCACAGGTTTAGGCTTTGTGTATCTTCCCCAGCATTTTCCCGAAGCACATCAACTGGTTCCCTTTCGCGAGGAAATTGGTAAACGTCCTCCCCTAGCCACGGCGGAATTACTTTGGTGTCCCTATGCTGGCCCAGTCCACCTGGTGACTGGCTATGTCCATCCTCCCACAGAAACTCTCATGGGAGAAGCCTTAAGTTTGCGCGGTATTCATCAATTAACGACGATTAAGGGACTAGAGGGGAGTGGGGATTTGCCTCTGTCTCGTACGGCGATTTTGGGATTGAGTCCTGTGTCTCCCGTCGGGGAAATTTCCCTAGAGCGGCTGTGTGTGCATGGGCGAGATTATGGCTTTGGGAACAAAGACGTGCCTTTTCAGTCGGCGGCAGAGACGATTGCTCACCTGAAGGCGGTGCTGAACCAGGAAATGACTCCTTTGTTAGCGCCTGCGGTGTGGAATGGAGGGTTTTATCTGTGGCGCTGTGGCAATTGTGATACGTTAGAGGCAGGTTTTGAGCGATCGCGATCGCTGCTGGCTCAGGGACAGGTTGCTAAAACTCTTCACAATCTCCAACAACAGATAAGTTTTACTTGATCCGTGTCATGCTGACGTGGTTTACTGTCCGAGAAGAACAAGTTGCTGCCATTCTGGAGCGGGTACGCTCTGAATTACCCACCACAGAGGCACTGTTGATTGGGAAACCCCAAACCGGCAAAAGTTCAATTGTTCGAGGGTTAACTGGGGTTTCTGCTGAAATTGTCGGTCAAGGATTTCGCCCCCATACCCAGCATACCCAACGCTATGCCTATCCCTCGGAGGACTTACCTTTATTAATTTTTACCGATACAGTGGGATTGGGGGATCGGCAACAGGAAACGGCAGGAATTATTGAGGAGTTGATTGAGGATCTCCAAGGGGAAACCACTCGCGCTAGGGTGTTGATTCTGACGGTAAAAGTAAATGATTTTGCCACAGATACGTTGCGCCAAGTGATGCAAAAGCTACGTCAGCGTTATCCTCAGATCCCGTGTTTACTGGCAATTACTTGTTTGCATGAAGCGTATCCATCCTCCCAGGAAAATCATCCCCCTTATCCTCCAGAGTGGGAGTCGGTAAAGCGGGCAGCGATCGCCATTGGGGAAGGATTTCAGGGACTTTGCGATCGCACGGTTTGGATCGATTTTACCCTAGAAGAAGATGGCTATACCCCCGTCTTTTATGGTCTAGATTGCCTGCGCGATACCCTAGCTGATTTGCTCCCTGAAGCTGAATCTCACGCTATGTATGCTCTCCTGGATGGGCAAATCAGTCAGCACCTCGGCCATATCTATCGTGATGTGGGACGACGATACAGTATGGCGTTTGCCATCATGGCGGCTACCGTGTCGGCGATCCCGTTGCCCTTTGCCACCATGCCGGTTTTAACAGCTTTACAAGTCTCGATGGTGGGGATGCTAGGCAAACTTTATAACCAACCTCTAAGTGTTTCTCAGGCAGGAGGAGTAGTCAGTGCGATCGCTGGAGGCTTTTTAGCTCAAGCCATTGGGCGAGAGTTGGTGAAATTTATACCAGGATTCGGGAGTGCGATCGCCGCTTCCTGGGCAGCCACCTATACCTTTGCCCTCGGTGAAACCGCTTGCGTTTATTTTGGCGATTTAATGGGAGGAAAAAAGCCCGATCCTCAAAAAATTCAATCCGTCATGCGCGAAGCCTTCCAAGGAGCCAAGGATCGGTTCAAATCCCCCCAAAATTCACCTCACCGGTAAATTAACTCTCCTGTGGCTGCTGTATTTTTTTCTCAAATTCATCTCGATCTTTAAATACTTCAAACACCCGATCCATACTAGTGAGTTCAAACAACATCCTCACTTGCTCATTAATTGAACAAATGGTCAACTGTCCTCCCGCAGAGCGAATGGTTTTCAGCGCTGACACGAGAGCACCTAATCCAGAACTATCAATAAAGGTGACATCTTTGAGATCAATCAAAATCAGATTAGCGCCTGATTGTACTAAACCATGCACCTCATCTCGAAACTGAGAAGCTTTAGTGCTATCGAGAATACCAGCAGGTTGAATGATTTTAATAACTTTATTCATGGTTGTAATTGACAGAAGTGAGCTAGAAGTCGCGATCCAGGAGATTAGTCTGATAGGATACACTATTCTCGTGACCCTAATTTGATCCGGATCGAAGGGAAAATCATCCCTGACGCTGAAATCCCCCCAAATCCTGCTAATCTAAGGACAATACAGAGTTATTTCGCGGGTGCAAGTAGAGTCTGAAACCAAATCGAACAGAATGATTTTAACAACTGTTGGCACAGAACCCTATCCTTTTAATCGTCTCATGACTTGGCTGGATATTCTCCTCAAACGGGGTTTGATCCATGAAGAAGTGGTTGTGCAATATGGTTATTGTACGGTTTGGCCTTCTCCACAGGAATACTCAGAAGAGGAGAAACCTGGTGTGAAGACAGACCAACCTGTGATTCGTAGCTTTCCTGACATTTCCCAAGGTACGTTAGACCAGTGGAGTAGTCAAGCTCGCATCATGATTAGCCACTGCGATCCTAAAACCCTTTGGTGGCTGGATCAAACCAATAAGCCTTATATTTTAGTTCCTCGTGCTGAATGCTATAAAGAATATGCTGACGATCGCCAAATCGAGTTAGGCTATGCCTTAGCACTGGCGGGAGTCCCCATCGCCTGGAGTCCCGGAGATCTCGTCAGATTTCTTCAGTCTCCTCGGCGGATTTCTCGCTCTACTCTACTGACTGTAGCAGATGAGTCCTTAAAACGGTCTCTCAAAAAGGTGGGTTGAGTTTCCGTACTGTGGAAGATCCCTTGGCAATTTTGTGGTTCGTGTTCTTCTGGGTGTGAGAAGATCGGTTAAGTAGACAACCCTTGAGGTGTTTATGAATAGTCTAGTGAATCCTCCTGAGTTTTGTGTTACTGCCTTGGACGGGTGTTGTTTGGTTCAGTTACCCAAAAATTTTACTGTGGCTCAAGCGGTAGCATTTAAGGACTATTTTAAGGATCTTTGTGAACAATCTTCTGGCTACCATCAGATTATTCTAGATTTAGGACAAACGACGTTTATTGATAGTAGCGGTATTGGTGCTCTGGTGGGCAGTCTCAAAGTCGCTCGGGCTCATCAAATTCAATTGGTGATTTGGAGTTTGCATCCTCAAGTGAAGATGGCCTTTGAGTTAACTGGACTGAAGGAAGTTTTTACGATTGATGGGGGAACGGAAGCGGTTTTGCCGCCCCAAAAAGGTCATGTGACGCAGGAAACTCCCCAGATCCATCCCTCGGTGCGATCGCCCATTAAACGGGGAATTGATATTGTCGGTGCGATGGTAGGTTTAGGGATTACGGCGGTTCTGTTTTTTCCCATTGCGATCGCCATTACCCTGGATAATCCCGGCCCGATTTTCTTTGGCCAAATCCGCTGCGGTTGGATGGGAAAACGCTTCCGAATCTGGAAGTTTCGCTCTATGGTTACTAATGCTGAAGCTCTCAAAGATCAAGTCAAAAATGAAGTCCAAGGAGCCTTTTTTAAGAACGAAAATGATCCGCGAGTCACGCGCGTGGGTAAATTCTTGCGCCGCACCAGCTTAGACGAATTACCCCAATTTTGGAATGTCTTAAAAGGAGAAATGAGTTTAGTGGGAACTCGTCCGCCTACTCCCGATGAAATTGAACGCTACGAAATTCCCAAATGGCAAAGGCTGGATGTCAAACCAGGCATGACGGGAGAATGGCAAGTGAATGGCCGATCTTCTATTCGCGATTTTGAAACAGTCATTCAGATGGATTTACGCTATCAGCAGCACTGGAGCTTACTCCATGATATTAAACTGATTCTGAAAACCATCTTGATTTTATTTCAAAAGAATGCTGGAGCTATGTAGTCTCTAGTGAGGGAGATATTGACTAATCAGTTTCAGAATTTCTTGGTCGTCAAATTCGGCGGCTAATTCTAAAAGATGATTAGCAAATGGGGTGTAGGAAGGATGGGTATTTTTGAGTTGTTGTAGTTCCTGCTCAATCGCTTCAATATCTCCAATTTGAGCCGCTTGATAAATGATGGTTAATATTTCTTGGGACGGGACATTAAATTCTGTTATCTCTGGGGTGATAGGATCATCTGTGGATTCATAGATCCACTCTAGCTTCAGATGTCTTTGTAAACAAATTAATAGTCGATCAATTTCTATGGGTTTGGGTAAAAAATCATTACATCCTGCTTCTAAACCTTTGAATTCATCTTCTTTTAAGACACTGGCTGATGAGGCAATAATCACTAGATTTTTGAGATGGGGATGTTGTCGTAAGCGCCGAGTCATTTCAAATCCATCTAAAATTGGCATGACTAAATCGGTAATAATTAAGTCGGGTTGAAATGCTTGAGCGAGAGTGAAGCCTTCCTCGCCGTTGGTAGCTTGAGCATATTCAAAGCCTAAAGTGTGGAGGACTTCTGTGACGACGGAGCGATTGACTTCTTTGTCGTCTACGACCATGATTTTACGGCGATCGCCAGTATAGCCGATAATTTTACCAAATTCGGCGATCGCTGCTGATTTTACCCAATCTCTAGCGATCGGCAATTCTAACTCAAACCAAAAGCGGCTCCCTTGATTGAGGGTACTAGTCACTGCAATGGTACTATTCATCATCTCTACCAATTGTAGAGAAATTGCCAGTCCTAAACCCGTACCTTCACTCCGTTTAGAAGCAGAACCCACTTGCTCAAAAGGCAAAAAGATTTTCTCAAGTTGTGCCGGACTCATCCCCACACCAGTATCTTCCACAGTAAAGCGAACCCCTACCCGATCTTCTTGCCTATTAACCACTTCTACGCGCAAAGTAACTCCACCCCTATCAGTAAATTTTACCGCATTACCGAGCAGATTAATTAAGATTTGTCCCAAACGTTTTTCATCAGCAACTACTGCAGGAGGCAGATTAGGATCGCCTTGATAAGTAAATTCTATACCTTTATTTTCAGCCCGAACTCGAATCATTTCCCCGATGCTGGTTAGAAAAGATAAAAAATGGAACTCTTTGGGAATAAGTTCCATTTTTCTAGCTTCTATTTTGGATAAATCGAGAATATCATTAATCAAATTTAATAGGTGATAACCGCATTGCTGAATGACTTGAATGCCGTGACGCTGGGGATTAAGGTCTTTGGATTTTTGCAGAATTTGAGCATAACCAAGAATACCATTGAGGGGGGTTCTCAGTTCGTGACTCATGCTGGCAAGAAAATCACTTTTGGCTTGATTGGCTGATTCCGCTTGTTGTTTAGCGATGTTTAACTCGTTTGTCCGTTGTTCAACTCGTTTTTCTAGTTCAATATTGCTGGATTCGAGAGCCTTAAAGGAAGCCTTTAAATCAGCAGCCATCTGATTGAAGGCATTGGCTAAGATGTGCAGTTCTTTAATTCCTTTAATGTGAATTTTTTGATCGAGATATCCCTGGGAAATGGATTGGCTGGCTTGACTTAATTCTCGAATAGGTCGGGTAATCCAACGAGAGGTAAGAATCCCCACCAAAACAGCCAGTGATAATGCTAAGAAGCACAGGAAAATTGTGGTTCTGGTGTTGGCATTAATTTGTGCCATAAAGTCGGATTCGGGGACAACTACCACAATGAGCCAATCTAAGCCATATTGATCTTGATAGGGAGAAATTTTGGCAAAGTTTTTTTTGCCTGCGACTATAAATTCTACATTTTGTATGGTATTAATAGTGGTAAAATCAGGGAAGCGATCGCGCAGAAATTTTCCTGTATTTTGAATTAAAGGATCTTCACTTTCTGACAGATCTAGCCGTTGAGATCTATCTCCTATCACTTTGAAGGTAGGTGTATCGCTGGAGGTAGCTACCAATAAACCGGAACGTTCTACAATAAAAATTTTGCCAGTTTCGCCAATGTGAAGGGTGTGGAGAAAGTCGTTAATATGGGATAAAATCAGGTCAATTCCAAAAACTCCTATCTGTGTATTGGTTTGATCGTAAACGGGGTAACTAGCAGAAATAGAGATCACTTCATTACCAAAAGCAGTCCAGTGATAAATGTCACTCCAGATTGGTTTGCCAGCAGCAATGGCATTTTTGTACCAAGGTTCATCATTAGGATGCTCTCTTTGGGAAATGTCTGTCATTTTTAGCTGTTCTGTGAGATTGCCCTGAGCGTCGATGCGATAATTAAATAGGTGCTGAATATCAGCGCGGGTGATCAGAGTTACTTTGAGTTCTCCTCGATCTCCTACCTTGCCTAAACCTACAAATTCCCGCAGATTATTGCCATAATTAATATAGCCAAAATTAAAGAAATTTAATTGTTTATAAAATAGTTTACTTAGCCTTTTTAGGTCATTCAAATCTAAAATACCTGCGGCAAGTGCATCAACATTCATTTGATTGACGTGATGAGGAATGGATAGGTAGTAATGGAGATGCTCATGAACGCGATCGCTAATTTCACTGCGTAGCTGAGTGGCTAATTCATTAACTGCCTTTTGTCCATTCTGAAAGGAGAGCCATCCGACTAATCCAACGGCAGCAAATACTTGCAAGACAAAGGGGATAATTAAGATGGCACGCAGGGGTAATTGCTGGGAAGTGTTTTGGAGTAACTTGGTATTGTACATAACCATTAGGAGGAAGAATCAAGAGTATCTGTTAAAGCGAGTTCGAGGGCGGTTAAGGTGCGATCGCTCCTCACCATCATGGGATGAGGAAATACAGAGAGCTTGACATTATGACCAATAGGCATTTCTGAACTGTGGGCAGGGATAATAATACAATCATACGGTGTCCAAAGAGAGATAACCTGAAGAAGAGATAAAGATTGGAGATCTTGATTTAAGTCAGCTAAAAATTGACTGCCAGGGCGCATTTGTCTACAACCGACTGAGGGCAATAGGTAGGCTAACCAAGTACCGTGATGGGGTGAGGCAATGGTAATCAAACGCTGAATTCGGTGAATTCCTCCCAGACGTTGTACATAGTAACGGCTCACTAATCCTCCCATGCTTAATCCGACTAAATCGAGGGATTGTTCTGGGGGAAAATGACAATCGATATAGTCTTTGATTTGGAGGGCAAGAATATCTAATCCGACGAAGGAATGGTTAGGAAGAACATCAAACCGATGCACTTCCCATCCTCGTTGCTGTAGATATCGAGCCATCTTATCAAAAACATAGGCTTTGCGAAAAATCCCATGAATGAGAATCACAGGATTACGGCGGTGAGAATTCATTTATTGACGGCGGGTTTGACTAGCGATTAATTGCTCTTGAAATTGGGCAAGGGATTGGGCGGGTTCTTGACAGGAAAGTCCTGGACAAACGAGGGCGATCGCCCCAGGGGGTAACTCAGTAGTTTTCTTGATCATCACTGTTGGTAAATACACTCCTCGCCAGGGTTCTAGGTATTGATCCGTCGTCCGAACGAGGGTATGGTGACGATACCAATCTAGGGCTGTCCATAAACTGGGACAAGCTTGGGGAGATTTTTCTAAGATGGCACTAAAGGCGAGTAATCCTTGTTCTGCGCGATCTAAATAATCGAGATTTTCTGTGAGGAGAAAGAGACGAACTAAATTGGCGATCGCCACTCCATTAGCCCCAGGAGTCGCATTATCCAAATAACTCCTTTCTCGAATAATCAAATCCTCACTATTGTCTCTGGCACTATTATAATATCCCCCTAATTCCACACTCCAAAGAAACTCATCAAACTCCTGTTGAATCGACACCAACTTAGCCTCTAAATCAGCAATTTCTTCCCAGGGAGAACACCAGATACTTCCTTGCTGAATATCCAATAATGCCTTAATCAACAGCGCATAATCTTCTGCTTGGGCTAACACGGAAGGAACCCCCTCATAGTTCAAACGAGTTAAGCGACCATTCACCCATTGATGCTCTAAAATAAAATTCGCCCCTCGAATGGCTTGGTGAAGATAATCAGGACGTTGCCAAACGCGAGCAGCTACTGCTAACCCAGAAATCATGAAACTATTCCAGGATAAAATCATTTTAGTATCCGTCACGGGAGGGATACGTCCCGGCCAACGCTTGGTTTTTGCCTCCTGATTATCCCGTGCGGGAGGAAAGGTTTCTAGAGCCGCTGGCTCCGTACCATAGCGGTGGGTAAATAACTTTTTTAATCCCTGCTCTAAGATGGGGGAAAGAGAACCCAGTTGGGTACGCTGTAAGACAATTCTCCCTTCAAAATTACCAGTCTGAGTAATGGCAAATTGAGTCGTTAATTCCCTAAATTCTTCTGAAGTCAATGCTTCCTCTAGCTCTTCATATTCCCAGACATAAAAATCCCCTTCTTCTGGTTCGGGCGCAGTGGTGCAGGTAAAATTATCGGCATCTTGGGCTGCCCAAAAATAGCCCCGGGAATCGGTCATTTCTCGTTGGAGCCATTGAACGGTGAGATGAATTGCCCGTTCAATGGCTGGATCTTGAATCCCTGCCAGCCACCCGTGGGCTAAATATTCTAGAATCTGACCATTGTCATAGAGCATTTTTTCAAAGTGGGGCACTGTCCAGGTGCTATCGACGGTGTAGCGGTGAAATCCGCCCGCCACATGGTCAAAAATGCCTCCTAGAACGAGGTCATAGGCTCTCTGAGCGCACACTTCTAGGGTGTTGTAGGGGGGGGGATCAGGCCAAGCAAAACGACTGCCTCTGAGGGCGGTTTCGGCGTAGGGAATCATGGGAAAACTGGGCCCGATCTCGCGGGCGCTGAGGATGCCAGCACTGACTTCTAGTCCTTTTTGTAACCATTCTGGTTCTAATTTTCCGGTAGGGGGGATGAGGGTGGCTTGCTGAAGGGCTTCAGCGATCGCCTGTTGGCGACTATATAATTTTTCTGTTTCTGTATCATAGAAATTACGGAGAGCTTGTAGCACTTGCAAAAACCCTGGCCGGCCATAACGGGGTTCCACCGGGAAATAGGTTCCTCCGTAAAACGGCATCCGATCTTGGGGAGTGAGAATAATATTTAATGGCCATCCCCCTTGTCCTGTCATCATTTGCAGTGCTTGCATATAGATACTGTCTAGATCAGGACGCTCTTCTCGGTCTACTTTAATGGGGACAAAATAGGTATTGAGATAAGCCGCAATTTCTGCATTGCTAAAGGCTTCTCCTTCCATGACTGTACACCAATGGCAGCTAGAATATCCAATGGATAAAAAGATCAGTTTATTTTCCTGTTGGGCCACCTCTAAAGCTTCGTGACACCAGGGCCACCAGTCGATTGGATTGAGAGCGTGTTTGCGAAGATACAGGCTTTGAGATTGGGCCAGACGATTAGTCATGAGTAGATAGATCATGTAGGTCTTTTTATCCAGTTTAACTTTAAAGGGGGGGAAAATTGGCGATCGCGAGCCAGTTTTTTTCCCGCGAGAGCCACTCAGTGGCGTTTTCAGCACTCAAGGGTTTGGCAAATAAATATCCTTGTCCAAAGGTACAATTTAAGCCTCGCAATTGCTGGATTTGAGCAGTGGTTTCAATGCCTTCGGCAATGGTTTCTAGACCCAAACTATGGGCGAGGGTGATGATGGTATAGACAATTTCGGCGTTTTCTCCCCACTGGGACATTTTCTGAATAAATGAGCGATCAATTTTGAGGCTATCGACGGGAAAACGATGTAAGTAACCGAGGGAGCAGTATCCGGTACCAAAATCGTCAATGGATAATTGGATGTGGCGTTTTTTAAGTTCTTGAAAAATGGCGATCGCACTTTCGGGATCTTCCATAATCGCTGTTTCTGTGATCTCTAATTTCAAATATTTCCCAGATAGACCTGTTTCTGCTAGGATCTGATCAATGCGATCGCATAAGTGAGAATTTAACTGGCGACTCGATAAATTCACACTTATTTTTAACCGCGCTAAATGAGCAAATTGCTCTTGCCATTCCCGCAACTGCTGACAACTTTGTGCTAAAACCCATTCCCCAATCTCGGCAATTAATCCCGATTCTTCTGCCACGGGAATAAACAGGGAGGGGGGGATGAAACCTCGTTGGGGGTGATGCCACCGAATTAAGGCTTCAAAGGCAGCAATTCTGCCAGTTCCTAAAGCCACAATTGGTTGATAATAAACCTGAAGTTGTCCCGAATCAAGTTGATGATGATTGTTTGACGATAGGAGTAAACGCAAATCGGTTTCAATCTGCATTCGTTCCATGGCTTCTTGACGCATCGCCCAATCAAACACTACTGTACAGTTCTTGCCCTGTTTTTTGGCTCGATACATGGCAATATCTGCGTTGCGGAGGACATCATCTACGTCTTGACTTTCCGCCAGATTATAAGCAATGCCAATACTCGCTTGCATAAACACATCATGTCCTCCCAATTTAAAGGGTTGTTTCAGATGCTCATGAATCCGACGGGCAATCTTAAAGACATCTTCTACATTGTCAATATTTTCGGCGAGAATTGTGAACTCATCTCCCCCTAATCGGGCGAGGATATCTTCACTGCGAATACATTGTCTTAAAGTCCAGGCGATCGCAATTAATAATAAATCGCCGACCCAATGACCCATGCTATCATTAATACTCTTAAAACCATCTAAATCAATAAACAATACTGCAAATCGATAATCAGATTCTTGGTGTGCGCGAGTATTGGCTTTGGCTAAAGCTTTGAGAAAATAAGCTCGATTGAGTAATCCTGTGAGAGAATCATGGGAGGCATAATAGCGCAGTCGTTGTTCCTGTTGTTTATGTTCCGTAATATCCACCACAGAACCTTCGTAATATAACAATCTTCCTTGACTATTTCGGACTGCTCTCGCTCGCTCAGAAATCCAAATTTTACTCCCATCCCGTCGATAAATTTCTGCTTCAAAATTAGATAATGAATCTTGGTAATTGAGTAGATTTTTAAACTCTTGTCTTTTGTGAGGATTGACATAAAGCTGATGTTCGACATTTTTCATATACTGGAGTAATTCTTCAGGAGAGCTATAGCCATAAATATTAGCTAAAGCTGGATTGGCTCCAATCATTTTACCCTCTGGACTAGTTTGGAAAATTCCTTCCATGGAATTCTCGAAAATACTACGATATTTGACTTCAGATTGTTTTGATTGAAAAACCGATCCAATTTGCATTGCTACTGACGAGAAGAGTTCCATAAGCTTCGGATCTTCTTTTTGAGCACTCTGCTTAAAAAAAACAACCACAGTGAGGACATTGTTTTGAGCGATAATTGGCATTCCAAACCCAGCTTTAATTCCTGACTCGATGGCTACTTTGTTGCGCAGAAATATTTCTTCCGATTGTTGAGACACATCAAATACCCATTCTGGTTGATGGGAGGAGTACACTCGCCCTGGCAAACCGATATTGGGCGGAAAGCTGATCGATTCACTGGCTTCGCGAAAGCGTTTAATTTTTTGCCAATTCTCCTGTTTGATATTCGCTTGACTATACCAGACAGGACTAGATACTAGCTCTTCTTTTTCGGGAGAAAGTACCCATGCTTCTGCCATATCCCAACCGATAGTTTCACAAATAAGTTCCATGGTTACTGATAGGGCTTCTTCAAAGGTTTCTGAGTCACTGACTGCTTTAGTTAGTTCGTAAATGAGATGAATTTCTGTTTCCCGGCGACGGCGATCGCTGATATCTATTCCGAAACCAAAAAAGTAGTCAATTTTCTGGGTACTCGGATGGGGAACGGAGCGTCCATGCCATTCTATCCAAATTTCTTGACCTTCTTTGGTGAGGATTCGATGTTGATGAGAAGTGGGATCTAATGAATGGGCATGGTGGTTAAAAACTTGATCAAAACTAGGGCGATCGCTTTCATGCACAAAGGTAGATAAATAGTCAATATCAATCACTTCTTCTTGGGTATATCCTAGGGAATCCAGCATCGCTTGATTCATTCCTTTGACTTTTCCATCTACTGTAATG
>CAZTRW010000107.1:0-13862 GCA_964616725.1 uncultured bacterium | reverse complement strand
GTCCCCAACTCCAGTTTGGTCAAATCCAAGGAAAATGGCAACTATTCTATTTTGCCGAACCCCCTACACCAAATTATTGAATAACATTGGTCAATTATGAGTATTAAAAACAAAAATAAACTGCCCCGTCCCCCCAAAATTGGTTGGGTGTTAGTGGGAATCGCTGGGGTCATTGTCTCTGCTAATTATATTCTCCCTCAATTGATCCGTCAGAAACCTCCCACTCAACGCTACAGTGACTTTATCAATCAAGTTAATCAGGGTCAAGTATTTGCAGTTCAAATTGGCAGTAAAGAAATTCGCTATCTCCTCAAAGGAGAAAATGGGGAACGGGGTCCTCTTTTTTCTACTACCCCCCTCTTTGATCCTGATTTAGTCAAACGCCTGGAAGCAAAAGGGGTAATTTTTGAAGCGGCTCCTCCGCAAAATACTTGGTTTACCCTTCTGCTCAATTGGGTGATTCCTCCCATTATTTTGGTGGCAGCGTTTCAGTTTTTCCTCAATCGCGGCAACTCCCAATCTTTAGCGATTAGCAAAAATAAAGCCAAGATTTATGTGGAAGGAAAATCTGAAAAAGTTACCTTTGCTGATGTGGCTGGGGTAGAAGAAGCTAAAGTGGAATTGGCGGAAATTGTGGAGTTTCTTAAAAGTCCCGATCGCTTTCAGAAAATTGGTGCCAGAATTCCTAAAGGTGTTTTATTAGTTGGTCCTCCAGGTACGGGCAAAACTCTTTTAGCGAAAGCGGTGGCTGGAGAAGCGAAAGTAACGTTTTTTAGTATTTCCGCTTCGGAGTTTGTGGAGCTATTTGTGGGTACGGGGGCAGCGCGAGTTAGGGATTTGTTTGAGCAAGCGAAGAAAAAAGCCCCTTGTATTATTTTCATTGATGAATTAGATGCGATCGGTAAATCCCGCACCAGTGGAGCCGTTCAAAGTGGCTCCAATGACGAACGGGAACAAACCCTTAATCAACTGCTGACGGAAATGGACGGCTTTGGGGTGGGAGATGCTACCGTGATTGTCCTGGCAGCCACCAACCGCCCGGAAGCCCTGGATTCAGCGCTCTTACGCCCCGGTAGATTCGATCGCCAAGTGTTGGTCGATCGCCCTGACCTGTCAGGACGCTTGACAATTTTAGAAATTTATGCTAGGAAAGTTAAACTCGGCCTAGATATTGACCTCAAAGAAATTGCCACCCAAACCCCTGGATTTGCGGGAGCAGATTTAGCGAACCTGGTAAATGAAGCCGCTTTACTCGCAGCACGGAATAACCGCGAAGCAGTCTCCCAAGCAGATTTCAAAGAAGCCATTGAACGGGTGATTGCCGGGTTAGAGAAGAAAAGTCGAGTACTGAGCGATCGCGAAAAACGCCGAGTCGCCTATCATGAAGTAGGCCATGCTCTCGTAGGAGCCTTAATGCCTGGTGGCAGCAAAGTCGCCAAAATCTCCATTGTTCCCCGTGGACTTTCTGCCCTTGGCTACACCCTCAAACTCCCTACAGAAGACCGCTTTCTCATGGAAGAATGGGAATTAAGAGATCAAATTGCCATGCTTCTGGGTGGCAGAGCCGCCGAAGAACTTATCTTCAGTACCATTTCCACCGGAGCTGCTGATGACTTACAACGTGCCACCAACCTTGCAGAACAAATGGTAACCACCTATGGCATGAGCAAAGCCCTTGGGCCCTTAGCTTATCAAAAACTGCAAGGAAATAACTTTCTCAACAATGGTAGCGCTCCCACCCGCCGCATTGTCAGTGACGAAACCGCTCAAGCCATCGATCGCGAAGTCAAAGAAATCATCGCCGATGGATATCAAAATGCCCTCGCTATCCTCTCCCAAAATCAAGAACTGATGGAAAACATTACTCAAAGACTTCTAGAAACAGAAGTTCTCGAAGGAGAGGAACTACAACAATGGTTGAATCAAGTGGCTCCTCCCGCCTCAGCGACAGCATCAGGGGAGAGTTAATATGAAGATGACTCCAAAAAATTCTATAAACTTTTCAACAATGACGATCGCCACAGAGCCGATTATTTTAAACGTAAAAACAGTCAACTTCAGCGATGAGCAATTTTATCAACTATGCCAAATTAATGAAAATTGGCGACTGGAACAAACTGCCCAAGGAGAATTAATCATTATGCCTCCTGTGGGTGGAATCAGCGGGAACCGAGAATCAGATTTAAACGCAGATTTAGTCATTTGGAATCGTCAAACCCAATTAGGGAAAGTATTTAGTTCATCAACCATTTTTATGCTACCCAATGGGGGTAAGCGATCGCCAGATGTAGCTTGGATCGCTAACTGGCGCTGGGAAACCCTCACCCTAGAAGAACAAGAGAAATTTGTCCCTCTTTGTCCAGATTTTATCATCGAATTAAGATCCCGTACTGACCCCTTAAATCAACTGCAAGAAAAAATGCAGGAATATCTCAATAGTGGTTTACAATTAGGTTGGTTAATCGATCCACAAAACCAGCAAGTGGAAATATATCGTCAAAATCAACCGGTAGAAATGAGAACACTCCCTACGACTTTATCGGGAGAATCGATCTTACCGGGATTTACTTTAGCATTACCAGTGTTTTAAATTGATCTTATGATAACTACGCAACCTCATTTTGAAACCCTTGAAGACTACCTCAAATATGCAGATAATGGTGTTGGAGAACTACCACGTGATCGCGCCAGCAATACAAAGGATTATCGCGATTATACTGTCTCTCAAATATTAACCGGGAGTTCTGTAGAATGACGATCGCCACAGAGCCGATTATTTTAAACGTAAAAACAGTCAACTTCAGCGATGAGCAATTTTATCAACTATGCCAAATTAATGAAAATTGGCGACTGGAACAAACTGCCCAAGGAGAATTAATCATTATGCCTCCTGTGGGTGGAATCAGCGGGAACCGAGAATCAGATTTAAACGCAGATTTAGTCATTTGGAATCGTCAAACCCAATTAGGGAAAGTATTTAGTTCATCAACCATTTTTATGCTACCCAATGGGGGTAAGCGATCGCCAGATGTAGCTTGGATCGCTAACTGGCGCTGGGAAACCCTCACCCTAGAAGAACAAGAGAAATTTGTCCCTCTTTGTCCAGATTTTATCATCGAATTAAGATCCCGTACTGACCCCTTAAATCAACTGCAAGAAAAAATGCAGGAATATCTCAATAGTGGTTTACAATTAGGTTGGTTAATCGATCCACAAAACCAGCAAGTGGAGATATATCGTCAAAATCAACCGGTAGAAATGAGAACACTCCCTACGACTTTATCAGGAGAATCGATCTTACCGGGATTTACTTTAGCATTACCAGTGTTTTAAATTGATATACAGTCTTTGCCGTGATGATTCAGTGTAGCGATAGAAGCTATGACTAGTTGACAGTGAGCAATCAACTGTCCTCATCAAAATCTTTAGGGATATCTTTTTCTGGCCAAAGTAAACGTACTGCCATAATAGCAAACCCCAAAGCAGCGATCGCCTTTAACAATTTTGTTGGCAAAATAGCTGCCGTTCCCTCACCCAAGATCACCCCCAAACAACTCGTTAACACCAGCGCTCCCGCTGTCCCCAAGAACACTGCGCGAGGAGAACGAGACGTACCGCTTAGAGCAATAGCCGCAACCTGACTCTTATCGCCTAACTCGGATAAGAATACCGCTACAAAACTCAAACCCAATAACTGCCAATCCATATCTTCAGCCCTAAATCCGTAGCATATCCCACAATAACCCCAGGGCAATCAACAATAAAACTGTCCCCGATAAAGTATTCAGTAAAATAGGAGTCAAATGATTTGCCAACCACTGACCCAGCCAAACGCCGAGGAAACTGGTTAAAATCAGAGCACTCCCGGCACCGATGAGTACAATCCATGGGGAATGGGATTCGGCAGTCATTAGGAGTGTGGTTACCTGGGTTTTATCACCAATTTCCGCCAAAAAAATCGTAATGAATGTAGACAAAAAAATCTGAGTGGAGGTTTTGCGTCCTGGTTTAGAGTTGAGAGTTGAGAGAGAATTCACAGTTAGAGCGATCGCATATCATGGTCTATGGTATTGTAACCAAATTTTGCTGCATAATAGTGGCGATCGTACAAAAAACTCATCTCCCATCTTCCCATGACCCAAGCAACCATTGGCATCATTGGCGGAAGCGGCCTCTATCAGATGGAAGCCCTCCAAAACATCCAAGAAATACAGATGGAAACCCCCTTTGGCTCCCCCTCTGACGCTCTCATCCTCGGCCAACTTTCCGGTACAACCGTCGCCTTCCTCTCACGTCATGGTCGAGGTCATCATCTGATGCCCTCAGAACTGCCCTTTCGGGCTAACATTTATGCCCTGAAAAAATTAGGCGTGAAATATCTCATTTCCGCCTCTGCCGTAGGCTCCCTTAAACAAGAAGTCAAACCCCGCGATCTCGTAATTTCTGAACAATTTATTGACCGGACAAAACACCGCATCTCTACCTTTTTTGGCGAAGGAGTGGTTGCCCATATTAGCTTTGGTCATCCGGTCTGTCTGCAACTGAGCAAAATTTTAGCAGAAGCTGTAGAAAGCTTAAACTTACCAGAAATCACTCTACATCGCCACGGTACTTATGTCTGCATGGAAGGGCCAGCCTTTTCTACCCAAGCCGAATCGGAACTCTATCGCAGTTGGGGAGCAACCGTGATTGGTATGACTAATTTACCCGAAGCGAAACTCGCGAGAGAAGCAGAAATTGCCTATGCAACCTTAAACTTAGTCACTGACTATGATTGTTGGCATCCAGACCACGATCACGTTACTGTAGACATGATTTTAGACAACCTATATCGTAATGCAGAAAATGCTCAGAAAGTGATTCAGGAAACTGTTAGGAGAATTCATGAACATCCTCCTCAATCAGAAGCTCACGATGCTCTTAAATATGCTATCTTAACTCGCCCAGAGCATATTCCCGCTCCCACTCGGCAAAAACTCAGCTTTCTGCTGGATAAGTATATGTCCTGAAAGGGTGGCAAGTCTAAATTTTAAAACACACAAGACTCAGATGATTGGATATTTTGTTGAGCTTCCCAGAGGGAAAGTCATTCTTTGGTGCTATTTAATCTGGTATCTTGTCAATGTGTATTTCTACTTTGATCCGTCACTTTCTATTTGGCTAAATTCCCTGGGGATTAGTTTAATTATTGGTTTAGCCCTCACCCTGAGTGTTTCAAAATCTCCCAGAAGAAAAAGCGATCCTTGGCAAAGATTTCGTTTATTCTTGATTCCTTTTTGTGTATCTAGTTTTTCATCCTTGATCAAAGATCGTGGTTTTATCTTAGTGATGCCGCCAAGATTGACTGAGCAAGTTATTGCGGTGGGTTCCTGCCTGATATTTGTGGCGATTGTATACCTTATTAAAGTTGTCCACAGAAATTAGTGTTTTGCCGAAAACGCTGTATTTTTTTAAAAAATCTCAAAAATCCTCAAGTTTTCAGAGACCCAAAACGATATCCTTTGCCGTAAACAGTATGAATTAAAGGGGATTCTCCAGGAAATTCAATTTTCCGTCGTAATAAGCGAATTTGGGCAGCGAGGACATTACTATTAGGGATTTCTTGGGCAGACCATAATTCTTGATAAATTTTTTCGTGGGTAAGGAGTTGGCCAGGATGTTGCATGAAATAAGCGAGGAGACAGCATTCTTTTTCGGAAAACTGAATTAAGCGTCCTTGGCGATCGCCCAGTTGATTTTCTAAATCTAACCTCAAATCTTCCACCTGCAAAAACGGAGAATTAACCCCAGAAGAACGGCGGAGTAAAGCGCGTACTCTCGCCAAAAACTCCCGTAGCTCAAAAGGCTTAATCATATAATCATCAGCCCCGCTATCTAAACCCATCACCCGATCATCTAAAGTATCCTTAGCTGTGAGAAATAAGACAGGAGTGACTGAGTGCTGCGATCGTAATCCCTGACAAATTTCTAATCCAGAGCAATAGGGCAACATCCAATCTAAAACCAACAGATCATACTCTCCCGTTTGAGCTAAACGCTCTCCTGTTTTGCCATCAGTAGCCCAATCTACCTCATAGCCTTCCCGTTTGAGAACTTGACTGAGAGATTGGGTTAAAGCCACTTCATCATCAACTAACAGAATTTTCATTTCCCACCGCATCTTGAAGATGTGCTAATCCCTGCTCATCTAATTTTTGCAGCAACCCCTTTAAGATCCGTTTGACCATCCAAGGGCCCTCGTAGATCCATCCAGTATAGACTTGAATTAAGCTGGCTCCAGCCGTAATTTTTTCCCAAGCATCCTCTGGGGTAAAAATCCCGCCCACACCAATAATAGGCAATTTACCTTGAGTCTGTTGCCAAATCAAGCGGATCACCTCGGTGGAGCGTTGGCGTAGGGGAAGTCCACTAATTCCACCCATTTCCGTGGCGATCGCCGCTCCCGTTTTAGGGTTAAATCGAGTGTGCAGTTGGCTTTTATCCACGGTAGTATTAGTGGCAATGATCCCAGAAAGGTGATAGGTTTGCACCAGGGATACCACCTCAGCGATCAACTCTGGTTCCAGATCCGGAGCAATTTTCACTAGCAAAGGTTTATGCTCTTGGTTTTCTGCTTGGAGAGCTTGTAAAATAGGACTGAGTTGGTTCGCTGCTTGTAGCGATCGCAAACCTGGGGTATTCGGCGAAGAGACATTGACGACAAAGTAATCTCCACAATCCTTGAGGAGACGAAAACTATCGCGATAATCTCCGGCTGCCTGTTCAAGGGGTGTTATCTTAGATTTACCCAGGTTAATCCCAATGGGAATCCGATGAGGGAAAGGACAATGGCTCAGATCTTGCAAACGTGCCGCCAAAGCATCAGCCCCCTGATTATTAAAGCCCATACGGTTGAGAACAGCCCGATCTTGACTTAAGCGAAACAAACGAGGACGAGGGTTCCCCGGTTGAGGATGGAAGGTAACGGTACCCATTTCCGCATACCCAAACCCCAAACGATCCCAAACACCGACGGCTAGACCATCTTTATCATATCCGGCGGCTAATCCCACCGGATTAGGAAAGGTCAATCCCCACAGGGTTTGCCTGAGACGATCAGAGGTGCAACTAAAAGGGTGCTCTAGCCAATGACTGCCTCTTGCCATCCCTCGTTGGTGAGAGAGCCAACTTAATCCGCCCATGACTAGGTGATGAAGATCTTCGGGATCGACTTTAAGTCCCGCAAAGAGGAGTTTCTCAAGCATAGATTGGCTACTAATTCAACAGAGATCGGATTCATTTCAGATGAGGATTATCTCCAGGATTATGTACTGCGAACGGGAAACTGATACCTTGGGAAGGGAGAGATTTCTCTGGAGAGGTATCCTCCCTCAAGATTTGGGGGGAAACTCTGGGGATTGATACTCCCTCACCTCTTCACCCCTTCCTCAGTCACGATCCACACGCCTACCTTATATCCCGCAGTGATATACTCAACGGTCTATGCCTCAACAGTCTATACCGAAAGACACGGAAAAACAGCTAGTTAGTCTAGGTCGGACTCTCCAAACTCTCAGGGAAGAGGAGAATCTGGACGTTCTGATCGATACTACCCTCAATTACCTCGAAACAGAATTTGAATATGACTTGATTTGGATTGGTTTGTACGATCGCCGAGAACACCGCTTGTTTGGTAAGGGGGGCAGTATTCCATCAGGAGGCGATCGCACTGTGCTCAAACAAACCTTTTCTCTGACTCCAGGGGATCTCTTTGAGCAAGTGGTGATTCAACAAAAACCCGCTGGCGTTCCCGATTTGCGGGAAGAGCGTCGCGCCGGAGAATGGCGCAAAATAGCAGTGAAGTTCCAAATTCAAGGGACGATTGTGTTTCCCCTACGCTATCGCGCTCTGTGTTTTGGGGTGGTGATTTTGGGATCAACTCTGTGGGGAACCTCACCTCGCTCGGATGAAAAAGCCAGGTTATCGATGATTTTTGGAGAGTTGGCAGCCACCTTAAGTCAGGTGGAAGCTAATTGGCATCGGCAATTAGCCAAACGCCCAGATAAGCCGCTGTTAGAATTATTAGATCAATTGCGATCGCTCTCGGATTTTCGACAGCGCTTAGATGCGGTAGTCGCCAAAACTCACCAATTTATCAGCCCTGATCGCACCAACATCTATTGGTTTGAGCGAGAAAGACGCTACTTTTGGCGACGTACCAGCAATCTTCAGAGAACACCCGCCCAAAGCAGTGCCAATCAAGCTGCCTCTGGCATTACTGTCCAAGAAATCATTGGCTTTTATAAAGCTTTGGTGGCAGATCAATTGGTGTCAGTAGGAGAGGCGCGCAGTTCCCTCAAAGCGGATACCACCAGTCGGCTGATGCAACAAATTAAGTCTCGCTCCCTGTTAGCAGCACCGATCATCTACCAGAATGAATTACTAGGATTTTTAGCCACTGAAGGCAATGAACCTCGGATTTGGGAGGAAGCAGAGCGCAATTATGTGCGGGGAGCAGCTCAGTTAATTGCTTTGATGACTCCTTTAGAAGCGATGGAAGAGGCAGTGGAGCGGGCAAAAAAAGATCAGGCATTGACTTCAGAGTTGGTGCGATCGATTTCCTCGGAGGAAGA
Organism: uncultured bacterium; assembly: GCA_964616725.1. GTDB lineage: Bacteria > Cyanobacteriota > Cyanobacteriia > Cyanobacteriales > Desertifilaceae > Roseofilum. Next base: position 5,250 of record CAZTRW010000107.1, on the reverse strand, counting down.
TTGGCGGCATATTTTGGATCATTGTGCCCATTTGTTGTGCGATCGCCTAGGAGTAGAACGCTTCCTAGTGTTACTATATGACAGCGATAAAAATCATTTTGAAATTGTCTGTCAAAGTCAACCGGCTAACCGGCGGACCCTGACTTCTCCCCTCCCTATTCCCGAACCCCAAGACTGGCGGCAACTACAACAAGCAAAATCAGTCATTGCCATCGAAAACTGGGAAGAAGATGAACAGTTGAAGAGTTGGCGCTCCCATTTTACTCAGGTAGGGATTCGCAGTTTACTCATTAGCAATACGGCAGCTAGTCAGAGTATGGAAGGCGTGCTGATCGTTGCCCATGATGTGGCTCGCACCTGGGAAGGCACAGAGTTGGAGTTGGTGCGGGTGGTGGCTCAACAGTTAGGCTTAATTCTGCGTCAATGGCAACTGCATAGCCAGCAACGACAGCAGGAACAACTGCAAGAGTTAATTCGATGGGGACAAATGGCGATTACTCACGAACAGTCAGAGCGTCTCGAAGAGGAGGCTCTGGAGAGAATTGCCCAGGTATTTCGGGTTCCCTTGGCTTTGAAGGTGACTTGGACATTAGAACACCCCGAACGGGGATGGATTACCAGTGCCGTGGTGGCTTCTACTGAGTTTAGCATCATCAGCAGTGGCCATATTGATCTGCGTCACGATCCACTGATCCAAGCGATATTAGCTAGTTCAGGCGTGTATACCACTGAGGGAAAAACCTTGTCTCCCTTGACGAGACAGTGGTTGATGGGGCCGGATATTGGGGCAATTGCGGCGATCGCCTTTCAAGGTGATCCCCAGGCTCTACCGACAGGAATCGTCTTATTGGCGGATACTCCCGGACGGTTGTGGGCCGATCGTTATCTGACTACTTTCACCATTGTGGTTCGACAAGTGGCTTGGTCTGCACGGATGAATCACCTCACCCGTCAGTTTCAAACCCATCATCATCAGTCCCAACAGTTGAATTGGTATAAACAACGCCGGTGCGAAGTCACTTATCGGAAATTGACGATGGAACTCAAAAAACTCAGTAGTTTAGGTACGCCTAAAGATGCTCTGACTTTGACTCGTTATCAACAGGGGTTGCGATCGGTTAATACTATCCTGGGGCATTTGGGGGAAATGCTTAAAGATGAGCAATGGGAAATTAAACAGTACGAGATGACGATGCCTTTGGTGAGCTTAATTAAGCGCTCTTTGGAGCGGGTAGATCCGGTGGTGAAAAAGCGAGAGTTGTTTATTCGGGTTCAGGGACAACCGGGAGCGATTAATCTTACTGGGGATACGATGAAATTGGAGTTGATTTTCCAGGAAGTTTTGGGGATGGTGTGTAAGGCGGCACTTCCAAAAGCTCAGGTTGATATTTGGTGTAATGGGATATCTCGAACTGAATTACCTCCCCAAGTGAAGGTGAAGACAGCCTTATTTGATTTGTCGATTGTGGGGGCGAGCACCTTTGAGTCTACCCTGATTGCGGAGATGCAGCAGGGGCGATCGCCAGATTTATTGAGTCCTTCTTTACTCGATCTTCCTCCGGGTTTATATTTACACATTTCCCAATCTCTCTTACACACTCTCGGAGGTCACCTGAGTGTGTATGCTCTCGAAGACCAGCAAGTAATGTTTCAGTTTTTACTTCCTATTGAATCTTAGCGATCAACTCTCTCCCATCACTGAAAAGTTAGGTAAATCAATCCGAGAAGGATTACGAGTTCTCATTGCCAAACGATAACTGACGCTTTGCAGTTCCGCATGGAGTTGGCGATTTTCCCGTTGGAGCATTGCCACTTTTTCCCGTACTGGAGCCATCCGTTCCGCAAATTTTTGACGATAGAGATAAGGAAGTTCTTGGACAACTTGCTCTAACATACTGGAGCGATCGCTTAATTCTTGTACCGATTGGCGCAGTTGATAAATTTCCGTATCTCGTGCTTGAATTTGCTCTTGATAAAATCTCACTTGTTCTTCTACATTGTGCAACTGTTCTTGGAGCGATCGCAATTGTTCCATTTGTCTTTCCGACAGTTGCTCCGAAGGCATAAACGACACATTCCCTTTCACCAATCGGAACAGTTCCTGAGATAACTGTTGTACCAATTGATCTCTTAAGGCTAATTCTTCTCGCAGACGAATATTTTCTGCCTGCAACTGCTGCTCTTGTCCATCAGAAGAATAGGTCACGTTTTTATACCTCCCAAAATTTACCAAATTTTACCACAGATTAATACCACTTCCTAGTCAATTTTGCCCTGATTACGCCCCAGGATCAAGGTTATTTTCGCGATCATCGGGTTTTCCTTGGCGATCGCTAATAGAAGCACCAGAAACTACACCACAAGAATTAACGTAAAGAATCACTCCCTTCAGTGCAAATTACGTTATAAAGGAAAAAGAGAAATTCTCTCCACCTTTCCCAACTAAAAACAACCAAACACCATGGCTTCCTTTCCCCTTCAAGAATACGACACAATCACCGATCCTCAAACCAAGGACATCTACGAAGAGATCCTGGCTGAACTAGGATTTGGCATCGTACCCAACCTCTTCAAATCCATGGCAATTCACCCAAACTTCCTGGAATCTACCTGGAAAAAATTTCGCTCTACCATCCTACAAGGAGATATGCCTCGTACTCTCAAAGAGATGATTGGTGTCGCCATTTCCCAAGCCAATAACAGTCAGTACGCCCTCAAAGTCCATTTGCATGGATTATCTGCCCTAGGAATTAGCGAAGAAATCCTCGAAACCCTGGTATCAGATTTTGACAATTGTCCTCTTCCTGAAAGAGAAAAAGCGGTAATTAGTTTCGGCTTAAAAGCTGCCACCTCTCCTCAAGCATTAACCTCAAATGACTACGCTCATCTCCAAGAATTAGGACTCGATCTATCAGAAATATTTGAGATTATTGCCACTGCAAACCTGTTCACCTCAGTGAATCAATATACAGATGCAATTGGGCTAGAAATTGATGCACTATGAGTAGCGTCGGCAAGCTTGATGATCAAGATCGAGAGCAGCTACTAAAAACAACCAGACGACTGCTTGCTGAAGTTCAAGCCCTTTCGACTCGAATTTCAGCAGTTAATGAAATTGCCACAGCCATTAATAAATCCCTGGATTTAGAGGAGATTTTACGAATTGTTGGTAAGCAAGCCAAATGGTTGCTCGATTTTCAACATCTCAGTGTCTATATCTGTAGCAAGGATGCCTGTCATTTTGTCACTCTGTTTGGCTCTCCCGTAGAATTTGATGAGTGTACCCTCACAGAGACTCATCTGATTCACCGGGCAATGAAAACCCGTCAACCCCAATTAAAGCGCGATGATACGACTTCTACAACATCATCACAGCTACCCGCTTGTCTAGATGCCTATCCTTCTCAGATCATTATCCCCCTAGAAAGCGATCGCCACGTCATGGGAACCATCAACTTTGCTACCAAATCCCCCAACGCCTACACCCATGATGATCTTCGCATCGGCTATCTCCTCGCCCTCCAACTATCATCAGCCATTCGCAATGCCGAGCGGTTTAACGAACTTAATCGCCTCTACCAAGAATTAGACACCGAAAAACAAAAATCAGAAAAACTACTCCTCAATGTTCTCCCCCAGAAAATAGCCGATGAGCTAAAACAATCCGGGAAAGTTAAGCCTACCTATTATGAATCCACCTCAGTTTTATTTACTGACTTTAAAAACTTTACCCAAATCACCGAAAAACTATCTCCCGAAGAACTAGTCGAAGAACTTGACTATTGTTTTTCCTACTTTGATCGCGTGATCAATAAATATAATCTAGAGAAGCTCAAAACAATTGGTGATAGTTATATGTGTGTTGGAGGCATCCCCACCCCCAATCAAACTCATGCCATTGATACCGTACTTGCTGCTTTAGAAATTCAAACCTTTATGTACCTGCGGAAAGCCCAAAAAGCCTATCATAATCAGCCTTACTGGGATATTCGCATTGGCATTCATTCAGGACCTTTACTGGCAGGAGTAATTGGTTGTAATAAATTTGCCTATGATGTTTGGGGAGATACGGTGAATACAGCTTCCAGAATGGAATCATCAGGAATTCCTGGTAGAACCAATATTTCGGCCTCCACCTATGAACTGATTAAAGATATTTTTAATTGTGAATATCGCGGGAAAGTGTTGGCAAAACACAAGGGTTTGGTTGATATGTATTTAGTGAAAGGTATTAAAGAAACCTTGGCGATCGATCCCTTGGGATTATTGCCTAATGATGATTTTCTAGAAGTTTACTTTGCTAAAGTTGCCTCTGTGGCTAAAACTACCTCATTTTATCAATGGGCATCTTCGATGTCGTCGAATTAAATCAGTGTTTTGAAGCTAACAGGGAGAAAAGCCAGAATTGGCAGTTACAGGCAAGTCTAAACCCGTGAATTCATCTTCTAGATCTTCTTGATACAAGGCTAAATCAAACCAAAATGTTGTCCCTACCCCTACTTCACTCACCAATTTTACCACACTATTATGTTTCTCAATAATATTGCGAACAATCGATAATCCTAACCCTGTTCCTTCTAAAGTATGTACTCGATTTTCTACTCGATAAAATCGGTCAAAGATTGCACCTTGGTCTTCAGGATCGATCCCAATGCCAGTATCAGCAATTTCAATTCGCACCACTGGATTAGCTGTGGGAGGACGATAGGCGCGAATCATTACTTTACCCTGAGATTGGGTAAATTTTAAGGAATTACCGACTAAGTTAGTTAACACTTGTAGGAGCAGATCGTAATGTCCGACTACCTTGGGCAAATCGGGTTCTATCTCTTGTAAGAGTTCAATCCCTTTATCTCTGGCATTGAGTTGGTAAGTGCGTAGGGTTTGCTCAATAATTTGACCGACATACACGCCGTCAAAATGATAAATACGATTGGATTCTAGTCGAGATAAATCTAGGACATCATTCACCAATCGGGTGAGGCGATCGGTTTCATGATTTGCTGTTTCCAGGAAGTCTCGACGTTCTACCTCGCTTAACTCTTCTCCATATTCATAAAGAGTTTCAATAAATCCTTTGATATTAAACAATGGGGTTCTTAATTCATGGGAAACATTACTAATAAATTGGCTTTTTGCCTCATTAAGTTCTACTTCACGAGTAATATCTTGAACGGTCATGGCAATACCTTTTAAGTTTCCTCGGTTCAACAATTCTAAGGGTGGTTTAGGCATTGGTTCATAGAGAAC
>CAZTRW010000106.1:0-13919 GCA_964616725.1 uncultured bacterium | reverse complement strand
GGCCATGACTTAACCCTCCATGAAGTCAATGCCGCCGCTGAAGTCATCTACGAAGCCGTTGATCCCAACGCCAACATCATCTTTGGTGCAGTCATTGATGAACGATTGCAAGGGGAAATTCGCATTACGGTGATTGCCACTGGCTTCTCTGGAGACGGTTCAAGCTCTGTTGTTCAAACCACCCAGCAGCGCCCTCCCGTTTATCACCAGCGCTCTCAAACTCAACCCTATACGGCTCCGACCTCTTCACCTCCCCCTCTCAATCCTCAACCCAAGGGATTAGACATTCCTGATTTTCTTCAGCGTCGTCGTCCCCCTAAACTTTAACAAGGCTGTTTTATTCCCCCCTGAAAAATACTCGGACGAGGGAAAAGCAGATCTTCTGATTTCTATCCTACCAATAGGGGCGAACCGTTGTTCTCCCCTATTTTGTCATCAATAGACCCATACAATGGAACAGGAAAATGACATCAAATCTTTATGAAACAGATTTTTATGCTTGGACAGTGGAGCAAGCTAAGTTACTCCAGGTGGGAGATTTTCAGCATTTAGATATTGTGAATTTAGTGGAGGAAATTGCCTCTTTGGGGAAACAGCAAAGGCAGGAATTACGAAATCGGCTGGGTGTTTTGCTGGGACATCTTTTAAGATGGTATTATCAACCGGGAAAACGTAGTAAAAGTTGGCGTGTGACGATTCAGAGTCAACGACGTGAAATAGCCGATCTACTCGAAGATAATCCTAGTTTACAGCCCTATTTACCAGAGGCAATGTCTAAGGGGTATCGGGCGGGTTTGGATTTGGTGGTTCAGGAAACTTCTTTAGATTATGGAGATTTACCTGAAAATTGCCCTTATACCTTAGAGCAAGTGTTTGATCCTAATTTTCCTACGGATTTAAATCCCCATTGATTTTCTCTGAAATCAATGGGTGTTCCTATTGTGTCCAAAACTTTTGTATTCCTTGCCAACGTCCTAGGGCAAGGGGATAGTCTTTCCGAGTTAGATCGATGAGGATTTTAGAGAGAAGATAGGCTAAGTTCAAGATTAAAGCCAAACGGGTGCCATGTTGTTGCAGAAAGTAGAGTTTGCTGTAGGTAGCGTGGCGAAATTTCGTGGGCAGATGGCGACTGGTTGCAGAAATTTGATGGGTTACTAAAATAGCTGGCGTGACGGCAATCAGATATCCTTGCTGGAAATAGCGTTCGCACAAGTCGTTGTCTTCATAGTAAAGGAAGTAGTGGGGATCAAATTCAGGGCAGGAGGAAAATTGGGCTAAGTTGAGAATTAGGCTACATCCAGAAACCCAACGACAGGGAATAATGGGGGAGGTGGGAGGGAGGATGGGATTTTGATGGGGAAGGGAACCGAGCCAGGGATTAAAATGTCCTCGACTAAACCACAAGTTGCCGTGAGTGTCTTCGATGCCTGTGCCTAAAATCGCTAGGTGGGGGTAGGCTTGGAAACAGGTTTTAATGGTAGCGATCGCCCCCTCTTTTAAGGTAGTATCAGGATTAATTAACCACACTAAACTCTGGGGATTACGCTGGTAAATCCAGTTTAATCCTAGATTACAGCCTCTGCCAAACCCGAGATTTTCTTCTGGAGACAGTAGGGTTAACTGAGAATACCCAGCGCCGAGGGATGCCACGGTGCGATCGCCAGGAGAATTGTTGACAATAATTAAATTTAGCTTGGCTAGATCTGATGGAGGAATCGATTCTAAAAGGGTTTGAATCAACGCCGTTGAGTAGTAATTAACAATGAGTAGATAAAGCATACCCACTTACGGAAACTGGCGATCGCGCACATCTTGACTAAACGCCTTCACCGCTGCCGTTACTGTTTCCCGCAAATTAGTATAAACTTTGGCAAACGGTGGCACTTTAGCCGACAATCCCAATAGATCGCTGGTCACTAAAACCTGTCCATCACAGTGAGATCCTGCGCCAATTCCAATCGTTGGTATCGGCAGAGTATCAGTGATTTTACTGGCTAACTCATGATTAATATTTTCCAGGATAATCGCAAAAGCTCCCGCTTCTGCTAACCCTACAGCCTCTTGTAAAATACGCTCTCCTTCCTCTTCCGTTTTCCCTTGGCGGCGATAGCCTTGTCGATGCACTGACTGAGGGGTCACGCCCACATGACCCATCACGGGAATGCCACTCAAGGTTAAACGACTGACCGTTTCAATCATCTCTGGGTAGCCTCCCTCCATCTTCACCGCTCCGGCTGGAGTTTCTTTTAATACCCGTCCTGCCGATTGTAGCGCTTGTAGCGGCCCTTCTTGATAGCTCATAAAGGGCAGATCGCAAATTACCAACGCCTGTTTCACACCCCGACAGACGGCTTGGGTATGGTGAATCATTTGATCTAGGGTGACGGGTAAGGTGGTGGGATGGCCTAAGGCCACCATCGCTAAGGAATCCCCCACCAGAATTAAATCAACCCCTGCTTCATCCAGTAGTTGGGCGAAGGGATAGTCCCAAGCGGTGAGCATCACAAGGGGACGACCTTTACTTTTGCCATGTTGTTGGTGTGTGATCGCCATCCACGGAAATCCTGAGAACTTCTTTGTTAATAATTGTAAGTCATTGCGCCTCTAGAGGGCGATCGCCCTCTCTTCTTTAAGTTTTTGTAACTTTAACTACGATTTTCCTCCCCATCGGTTATCTTAGAACAAAGACAGGTACACTAGATAAAAACAAAAAACTGCTTACCATGAACAAAAAACGTCAACAACTCCAACAAGCCGCTCAAACCCATCAAGAAAACCTGCGGAAAAGCCTACAGCATAGACTAGAGGTGGCTCGTGCCAAAGGAGATGCCTCATTAGTCCGTCAGCTGGAAGCAGAAGCAGATTATCTTGGTTAATCTGCTATGATCACCTCCTAGTTGTCCCTCCCCGAACCTCCCCAGCAGAGTGAGCATTATTCCGGTAAGGGGGGGGAGGTGTCGATTTCCGCCGTTGCGTCTAAGTCTTGATCGGTAGTCTCTTCCCCTTGGGTAGGAACCAGGGCAACGGCTACAATCGCGTCTTCTCCATCCAGTCGTTGCACCAATACCCCAGTCGCACCACGGGACTGAATGGAAATTGCATTCACTGCTTGCCGGATAATAATCCCACGAGAAGTGACCATCATTAATTCATCGTTTTCATGGACAATGCGAAGAGCGGCTAATTCATCATTGACTTTATGGGATTTGAATTTAGTGGCAATAATTCCTTTTCCAGAGCGATTTTGTAAGCGAAATTGGCTGACAGGAACTCGTTTGCCATAGCCTTTGGTGGTGACGACTAAAACCCAAGGTCCAGAGGTGGAAATGGCTTCGATTTCTTCATTTTCGATGGGAGGAGTATCTTCTTCTTCTCCTTCTTCTACCATCATTTCAGTCAATACAGCACTAGGGAGAATATCCATGCTAATTAAACTATCTGTGGGATCGAGTTTCATGGCTCTGACTCCGCGCGCGGTGCGTCCTAGGGGACGCAATTGTTGGCTATTGGTTCTAAAATGAATGGCTTTTCCGTGACGAGAGGCGATAATGATACTGTCTTCTTCTGTAGCACGTCTGACCCATCGGAGTTGATCGCCTTCTTCGAGGGAAATGGCGATTAAACCATTGGTACGAATGTTACTAAAGGCTTCGAGGGAGGTGCGTTTGATATAGCCTTGTTGGGTGAGCATGACTAAATCTTCGTGTTCGCTAAATTCGGAAACGGGGATAATGGAGGTGATTTTCTCGTCGATAGGAATGGGTAGCATTTGGACGAGGGGTGTGCCTTTGGAGTTGCGTGATCCGCTGGGGATTTGATAGGCGAGGAGGCGATAAACTACGCCGCGATCGCTAAAAAACAAAAGACTATCATGGTCACAACAGGTGAGGAAATGTTCAATGCCATCATCTTCTTTCATTTTCGCTCCTGATTTCCCTCTGGTGGCGCGACTTTGAGCATCAAAGGTATCAACAGGCATCCGTTTAATATAGCCTTGTTCGGTAATCAAGATCACCGCTTTTTCATTAGCGATCAAGTCCATATCAACTAGATCGCCTTCGGCTCTTTCGATCTGAGTCCGGCGAGGAGTGGCGAACTTTTGTTTCAGGTAAGCGCACTCGGTTTTAATGATTTCTAGGATACGGGGCCGATGGGCTAAGATATCTTTTAAGTCAGCAATTCTCAGTTGTAATTCTTCATGTTCTTGACGAATTTTTCCCGCTTCTAAGGCAGTCAATCTCCGTAATTGCATTTGTAAAATGGCATCTGCTTGGGGTTCAGAAAGGGAATAGCTTTCCATGAGTTCGGTTTTGGCACTGGTTGTATCTGCTGCTCGACGGATTAGTTCAATAATGCGATCGAGAAATTGAAGGGCAATCAGTAAACCTTGTAAGAGATGATCGCGTTCTTCTGCTTTGCGGAGTTCATATTGGGTGCGTCGGGTAATGGTTTCAACGCGAAAATCCAGGAAGACGGTGAGGAATTTTTTGAGGGAGAGTAGTTGGGGGTCGTTATTGACGAGGGCTAACATATTGGCCCCAAAATTGCTTTGTAGAGGGGTTTGTTTGTAGAGGTTATTGAGAACGACTCTGGGATAGGCATCGCGGCGGAGTTCGACAACGATGCGCATTCCATCGCGATCGCTTTCGTCTCGAATATCAGAAATCCCTTCAATGCGTTTGTCATTGACGAGTTCGGCGATGCGTTCAATCAGAGCTGCTTTATTGACTTGATAGGGGAGTTGGGTGATAATTATGGCTTCTCGTGAAGGTCGGCCTCGGTGTTCAATGGTTTCAATCTCGGCGATTCCCCGCATGGTAATGGAACCGCGTCCGATGGTATAGGCTTCTTCGATACCGGAGGTTCCGAGAATTTTCCCGCCCGTCGGGAAGTCTGGCCCGGGAATGTAACTCATGAGATCCCGGTCTGTTAAACTAGGTTCTTCAATGAGGGCAACTAAACCATCGATCAGTTCTCCTAAATTGTGGGGAGGGATGTTGGTTGCCATACCCACTGCAATCCCTGCCGATCCGTTGAGGAGCATTTGGGGTACTCGCGCTGGGAGGACGATGGGTTCTTGTTGGGAGCCGTCGAAGTTGTCGATAAAGTCTACGGTTTCGGCTTCGATGTCTTGTAACATGGCTTCGGTGGCGATCGCCTGTAACCGACATTCGGTGTATCGCATGGCGGCTGGGGGATCGTTGTCTACGGAGCCAAAGTTACCATGGCCGTTGATTAAGGGCGATCGCATGGAGAAATCCTGAGCCATGCGCACCAAGGCATCATACACTGCGGTATCCCCGTGAGGGTGGTATTTTCCCAGCACTTCTCCGACGACACGGGCACATTTCCGAAAGGGGCGATCGGGCATTAATCCCAATTCATGCATCGCGTATAAAATCCGACGATGTACAGGTTTGAGTCCATCCCTCGCATCGGGAAGCGCCCGACCTACAATCACGCTCATCGCATATTCTAGGTATGACCGGGACATCTCATTTCTCAAGTCCGTGGGCACGATCCGATCTACGGGGGTACTCATACGGGGCAAAACTCCATACAAAAAATCAAGTTTAGAGACACTCAAACTTGATTCCTTGTCTAGTTTGAGTGTTCACTAACTCAATTTTAACATATTTTTACACTGTTTTTCTGCTAGAGACTCTACCCTTCCCCTAATACTTCAAATGTTCCTTAAAGAAGTTAGACATATTCCGTTGAGCAGTTACCGATTCTGGTAGATTATAAAAGATGCCTTGAAAGACGTGCCACATCCCATCATACAATTCCAGTTTTACGGTTTTACCAGCATTATTGATCGCATGATAAAGACGAACCGAATTACTCAAGAAAATCTCCTTAGTTCCCACTTGAATTAAGGTCGGAGGATACCCTTGTGCAAAGTCTCCATATACCGAAGAAACATAGGGATTTTTCCAGTCTTGGGGATCGGCATACGCTAAAGCACAGTTACGCAGTTCATTTTCATAGTTACACAGAGGATCAATATCCTTGAGGGTGAAGTAACTATCTCCACAATTTTGATCGATATCTGCCCAAGGAGACCACAATACTAAAGCACCAGGCATTCCCACTCCCTGATCGCGCATTTTCAGGACACTTCCTGAAGCGAGTCCTCCTCCAGCAGAATCTGCAAAAAGTCCCACATCCGACAGCTTACGCCCCTGATCAATTAGCGCTTTAAATACGACAATGATTTGATCGGAAATTTGATTGTGTTTAGCAAAAGGCGCCAGAGTATAATCGATAGAAATAACATTTAGCCCTGTTCTATCTGCAACAGAAGCGCTAAACATTAAGGTAGAATAAATATCGTCTTGAGTATAGCCACCGCCATGGGTATAGACGAGCAATTTACCATTGTCTTTCCATCCTTTTGGCTTGATATCTAGAATACGCACCCCCCCCATAGTCTTTTCTTCTAAGGTGGGTTCAAATTCTTTAAGGGCTTGATCTTTAATGGGTTGGAATTGCTCAATGGCAATCTGTTGGACTTTTTTCCACCCTTCTAAATCATCAGGTTCTGGAAAAACAACTGAGTCGCGAGCAGCAAAGGAAAATTGTTGTAGGATTGCTTGAGCTTCGGGAGAAATTGTTTTGGGAATATAGAAGTCGTTAGCCATGATGTTGGGCAGCTTGACATTGCCAGAGTTGGACTATTAGACTGTATCAAGATTCCTTGAGATTCAATTAAATTTTAAGAGATTTTTAATTTACTTCCAGTCATAATCTCTTCTCTTTCGTTTGAAAAGCACTTGACAAAACGGTCTCTAAGGGTAGACAGTGGCAGGTTGCCTACTTAATTGCCGCTGGGATCAGGTGCCAGCGTTGACCAATCCTGTGGTATGTTCACTATAGTGACAATATACAGTCTTTTCCCAATGGTCATGATTTTTTTTGCTGTGCCGAAACTTTTCAAATTCTGCTCAAAAATACGCTCAGGAGCGGCAAAAGCACTACCAAGAGAGTGTGCGGGAGTATAAGTGGAATGATGTGATGATTACGATGCTGTTTGCCGATCGCCCGGAAACGACTCAGGCTATTTCTGTTTTGAATAGTCTCTCGTTGTTGGGTCAATGTCAAGAGAAGCAGCGGGCGATCGCCAATCAACATCCAGGGACTTCCCTAATTTTACTCCTAGAACGGATTCAGCAGGCGATCACCAAAGAACGCCGTCGCCACCATTTTCATCCGATTGTAGTGACGATTACCATGCAAGATGATGAACCTGGGTTGCTTCAGCCTAACCCTGATAATGTACAACAGATCCAGTCTCTTGTCCGTGATATTACTGAAAATCGAGGAGCGATCGCCTTCATGGTAGAAGACTCAAACCTCAGAAATTAGTTAGATCAAGATTTAGGCGATGAAAGTCAGGTAGAAAGATGTATGTTCCGAGCGTGTCTTTGCTGCCTGTGATTTACCAAATTGCGGCGGAAATTCCTTTGACTTGGCGCAGTTAAGTCAGATTGAGGGTGAGTTTTGAGGAGAATTGAGCTTGACAAAATAGTCTCTAAAGGTAGATAATAAGAGATTGTCTGCTTAATCCCTGCTCGGATCAGGTGCAAGCGTTTTCAAAGGCTAGATGGTTCTGGCTACCTGTACGGCATTTTTGAAGGAAACTATTGGCATGAGTTACGCAATTATTGCAACGGGGGGTAAACAACTTAGGGTTGAACCTGGTCGTTTTTATGACATTGAACTGCTGGCAGTGGAGCCGGAACAAACGGTTTCTATTGACCAGGTGTTGTATGTTCACCATGGGGATGATATCTATGTGGGGCAACCGCTGGTGGCGGGGGCGACGGTGGCAGGAACGGTACTGAGGCATTTTCGTGATCGCAAAGTGCTCGTGTATAAAATGAAGCCGAAAAAGAAAACCCGTAAGAAACGGGGACATCGCCAAGAGCGCACCCGCCTGATGATTAATTCGATTATCCTGAATGGGGAAGTGTTAGCGTCTGATGAAACTGCGACAGAAGTGAGTTCAGAAACCCCTGCTGAAGTGGGTGCTGACGCTTAAACTCTCTCGATTTTGTTCACTGAATCTTATCTGAAAGCGACGGCGATCGCAAAACTACCATGGCACACAAAAAAGGAACTGGAAGTACCCGCAACGGGCGTGACTCCAACGCCCAGCGACTCGGTGTAAAACGCTACGGTGGACAACAAGTCCGCGCTGGCAATATTCTCATCCGTCAAAGAGGCAGTTCGTTCCATCCCGGTAAAAATGTCGGTATGGGTCGAGACTATACCTTATTTTCCCTGATTGATGGTGTAGTAACCTTTGAACGTAACGGCCGCTATCGTAAAAAAGTAAGCGTTTATCCTGTAGAAGCCACTTCCTAGAGATAAAACAGGCTAGGGGCGAATCCTATTCCCCCTCGCTTTCCTCAAACTCTTCTGCCTTGATAATGACCATGTTATTGCCGACTACTGCATTTCTAGCTAACAAATTACCCTCAAGATCGGTAATTTCTAAGCGGCTAAAATCGAGGCTGCTGGCACGTTTGAGCATATCATCAGCAAGATTTTTTTGACGATCCATCGGTAAGTCATACCATCGTTGATCGACTTTCACCATTAAGATACTGTTCAAAAAGTCAGCTTGCAGAGAATTAATTAAACCCTCCTCATATTGGCGAGTAAATGCAGAGATTTGGTTTTGAATAGTCAGAATTAGCTGTTGTTCTGGTGTGAGTACAGGAGGAGGTGGTGCTGGATTCTCAACCGGAGGAGAAACTTCAGGAGTTTCGGGTTCTTCCTCTTCAGAAGGTACAGGAACAGTATTTTCTGGTTGAGAGGGAGGGGTGATTTCTGGGTTTTCTGGAGGAATCTCTTCAAGTGGAGTTTCTGCTACGGGTGATTCAATGACTTCTGCTATTTCTGGAGCCAGTTCGATAGGTTGGCTGGAAAGAGTAGGTTCCGGCGGAGAAACTGAGGGGATTTGGGGGGAGCTTTTGGGGATGAGGGAGGTCAGGAAGAAAAGAGCGATCGCACTTGCTACTACAATACCCGAACCCAGGTCAAAATCATTGAGTTTCTCTCGCCAAGGTAGAGGTAATCGCTCTCGCACCAAGGCTAACACTCTATGCCACCAGGGAAACCGGGGTTGAGCATCAGCAGGCGGGGGTGTTTCGAGGAATTTGGCGATCGCCTGTAAGCCAATAATCAGCGATCGTACCACCTTGAGCGTTTGCCGTTTCACAAACGAGGGATTTTCTTCCCCTTGAGGTTGAAGGCTAGAGGTTTCCGGTGACATTATCCCAATCCATGAAGACCAATGCCCTAATTTACCACTGAAATTCCCCAGATTCAATAAATTAAGCTAATATTAACCAAAACTCATTCAGAAACCCAGTAAAATGTTTACTACTGCCTTCAATCCTCCCTCTCACCTCCCCTCTCTTCCCACCGATCTCTTTACCGCCATTGCCACCCTAAAACAAGAATTAAATGCCGTTATTTTAGCACACTACTACCAAGAACCTGATCTTCAAGATATTGCCGACTATATTGGCGATTCCTTAGGTTTATCTCAACAAGCAGCAGCAACTAACGCCGAAGTCATCGTCTTTGCAGGGGTTCATTTTATGGCAGAAACGGCAAAAATCCTCAATCCCGATAAACTCGTATTATTGCCTGATTTAGCAGCCGGTTGCTCCTTAGCCGATAGCTGTCCCCCCGCTGAATTTTCCCGATTCAAAGCCACTTATCCCGGTCATTTGGTCATCTCTTATATTAACTGCTCTGCGGAAATTAAAGCCCTCAGTGATATTATCTGTACCAGTTCCAATGCAGTGAAAATTGTGAACCAAATTCCTCCCAATCAACCGATCATTTTTGCTCCCGATAAAAACTTGGGGCGATATGTGATGGAAAAAACCGGAAGAGATTTAGTCTTGTGGGAAGGGAGTTGTATGGTGCATGAGACATTTTCTGAGAAGAAAATTATCCAACTGCAAGTACAACATCCAGAAGCACAGGTAATTGCTCATCCCGAATGTGAAACCTCCGTATTGCGCCATGCTCATTACATTGGATCAACGACTGCTCTGTTAAAATATTGTCAATCGAGTCCTGTGCAAGAATTCATTGTGGCGACTGAACCTGGAATCATTCATCAGATGGAAAAATATACCCCTGGAAAACGGTTTATTCCTGCTCCTCCAGAGGGAAATTGTGCCTGCAATGAATGTCCTCACATGAGATTGAATACTTTGGAGAAACTCTATTTAGCGATGAAAAACCGTACCCCAGCAATCACTTTGCCAGAAGCGATCCGAATTAAAGCTCTGCGACCGATACAACGGATGCTAGAATTGTCATAGAGTCGTCGTTGATCTGGAAATTTCCTGAACATGAGGAGTAAAGAGGAGATAATTGTTAAATGGATAGCTTAGAACAAGACCGAAAGATTATTCAAAAAAATATTGATGATTATGCAGCGATTCCTTACGCGCACGGGGAAATTTCACGAAATTGTGTGTTTGATGTTGAGCGCGATCGCTACTTATTAATGATCGTGGGTTGGGAAGATATTCGTCAAGTCCATGGCTGTATTATTCATCTAGAAATTATCAACGGAAAAATCTGGATTCATCGGGATGGTACAGAAGATGGAGTCGCGATGGATCTGCTGGAAGCTGGAATTCCGAAAGAGCGAATTGTCTTGGGTTTCAAATCCCCTGACATGAGAGCCCATACTGAGTTTGCCGTTGCGTAACAGTTAAGTCAATTACCTTTTTACTCGTTTATGACCTCCCAGTTAGATTGTTTAGAACCAAAAAGCTACGCTCGAGAAATGAAGATGGCGATCGCCCTGGCTTTTCTAGGCGCAATTCTTGTCGCTTTTTTACCCATCTTTATTCGTATTGTTGAACACTCCCTTAGTCCTAATAGCACTATTTTTAATCGCTTCTGGATAGCAACTGTAATCATGGTAACCTGGAGTCTATTTACATTATTATCTGATCCCCAAAAACCGATAATTACCCAGAATATTTATCCCAAAAAACTGTTGATTATTTTAATGATTGTCTCGATTAGTTTTGTGGGGACACAAGTCCTCTGGGCTTGGTCAATTGATCAAACAACAGTCGCTAATTCGGAAGTCCTTCATTGTCTTTCTCCCGGATTTGCGACTTTGGCTAGCTGGCTATTCTTTCAGCAAAAGTTTAGTAGTAAATTTGTGATCGGAGTAGGAATTACTACCCTAGGAACAATAGTCATTGGCTATAGCGATATGCATCATCAAATGAACTTCAGCGGTGATGGATTAGCGCTCCTCTCTGCTCTCTTGTGGGGAATCTATCTAATGGCGATCGAACGACTACGAAACTACCTGAGCACCACCTGGATTGTCCTATGGACATCAGCATCTTGCACTGTGTTATGCTTGCCGATTATCATCATCACAGGTGATCAACTCTTACCCCAATCTAGAGAAGCTTGGCTCACCCTAATTCTTCTGGCTATCACTACTGTTGTATTTCATAGTTTGACTGCTTATCTGCTGAAATGGTTATCTTCAGTATTGATGGCGACTATTTTTTTGCTCAGTCCTGTGGTGACTGCTGTCATCGGCTTTGCCCTATTCTCTGAAAGTCTGAGTCTACTAAACTTATTAGGATTTGCTGCGATCTTGGTAGGAATATACTTAGTGCTTCCTAATACAACTGAATTAAAGACAACCGTGGATTGAGGATTTCTCAAGATTGACATTTTTTCCCTATGCTATTAGAGTAAGCTACGGCTGTGAACGACTTGACTTCGGATTCATCAACCCTTCCTGCTCAATTTGATATTGTTGTCGTGGGTTCAGGAGCGGCTGGACTTTATGCTACTTTGTGCTTGCCTAAACACTACCGTGTTTTACTGGTGACTAAAGACAAACTACGAACCGGGGCAAGTAAATGGGCACAAGGAGGAATTGCGGCAGCTATGGCTCCTGATGACTCTCCCCAACTCCATCTGGAAGATACTGTACACGCAGGAGCGGGGTTATGCGATCGCCCAGCCGTAGAATTCCTGGTACATAACGCCCCCAAAGCCATCCATGCCTTACTAGAATTAGGCGTAATTTTCGATCGCCACAACCACCAACTCGCCACCACCCTAGAAGCCGCTCACTCTCGCTCCAGAGTGCTTCACTCCCAAGATACCACCGGACGAGCCATTATTGATATTCTCACTGCCAGAGTCTCAGAATGTCCCCATATTCAGGTTTTATCCCAAGCATTCGCCTTAAGCTTATGGAAAAATAGCGATCGCATTCAAGGCATCAGCTTACTTTGGCAAAATCACATCCGCTGGATTAGAGCCAATGCCGTCATTTTAGCCACGGGCGGTGGAGGGCAAATCTTCGCCAAAACCACCAATCCTCCCGTCAGCACAGGAGATGGAGTAGCACTGGCTTGGCGAGCAGGAGCCATACTCAGAGATTTAGAGTTTGTGCAGTTTCATCCTACCGCCCTCAGTCAACCCGGAGCGCCTCACTTTCTGATTAGTGAAGCCGTAAGGGGAGAAGGAGCGCATTTAGTCGATAGGGAGGGAAGACGATTTGCGTTTGACTACGATCCTAGAGGAGAGCTAGCGCCGCGAGATGTGGTAAGTCGGGCAATTTTTAATCATTTGGAGAAAACGGCTCCCAATCCAGCTACAGCCCATGTTTATCTAGACTTACGTGGGATTGCTCCTAATCAAGTGAGCCATCGTTTTCCTAATATTATTCAAAAATGCCAGCAATGGGGAATTGATGTGTTTCAAGAGCCGATTCCGGTTGCGCCTGCGGCTCATTATTGGATGGGAGGAGTGGCAGTAGACTTGAGATCCGCTACCTCAGTGCCTGGATTATATGCGATCGGAGAAACAGCGAGTACAGGAGTCCATGGAGCCAATCGTTTAGCCAGTAATTCTTTATTGGAATGTATCGTGTTTGCGGCTCAATTACAAGAGTTGGACATCGAGCCAATTAGGGATAAAAATAAAAACCCTGTTTCTGTAAAGAAGATTTCCAAAGATTGGGAAGAAGAGGTTGAGAGTTTAGAGAGGATTCGGCAAAGATTACCGGCTCTGATGTGGCACAGCGCGGGAATTTGTCGTCATCATTCAGTTTTAACCAAAGGTTTGGAGACGGTGCAAGCTTGGCGCTCTCAGGTTGCTCAGTTGGCGATCGCCCAATATCTTCTTAATTTATCCCCTCATGATCCAGTAGAATTTACCTCAGCCAATGCAGAAAATCAATTAAAACTAGCGGCTGAAACCCTCAATCTTTTAGAGGTTAGCTATCTTCTCCTGAAAAGTGCCGCCTTTCGCACGGAAAGCCGAGGGGGACACTATCGCAGCGATTACCCAGAAACCTCGACGGATTGGGAAGTCCATACCTTGATTGAAGGCGATCTCCTGTTTTCCTCACCATGAACAATTAACAACGTTATTCATTGTAATACTCGAATGACACTAGGGATAGCCTTGATCGCCTCTAAGTTACGCACATCTGCTAAAGCATTACGCAACTCTTGTTCGCGAGTTTCATGGGTTACAATCACAATTTCTGCTAAATCGTCTTGAAAACCGATTTGTACCACCGATTCTAGACTGACACCATAGTCACCAAAAGTCATACCTAAATGTCCAATTACTTTAGGACGATCTTGAGCAAGAAGGCGGATATAAAATCGTGTAGTGAGCGTCTCCATGGGAGCGATCGAGCAATAGTGTTGATGGGTGCAACTGAGGAGAGGATGGGGAATGGGTTCAGTTTCAGTTTTAAGGATAGCAGCAATACTGATGATATCAGAGACTACGGCGCTGGCAGTGGGGCCAGCACCTGCGCCGCATCCATAGAACATGACTGGGCCAACAGGGTCACCTTCGATGAGAATAGCATTAAAGAC
>CAZTRW010000105.1:0-13929 GCA_964616725.1 uncultured bacterium | reverse complement strand
GAATTGTAGTCGTACAAATGCCAGAATTTAAAGGGGGACTCTTTGTCTTTGCTGGCATCGATAAGGTCAGATTCCGTCGCCTCGTCGTTCCCGGAGATCAATTAATTATCACCGCCGAAATTACCAAAACACGACCCAAGATGGGATTTGGCCAGATAGATGGCAAAATCGAAGTCGAGGGTCAATTAGCAGTGGAAGGGGAATTCAAGTTTTCTATTATCAGTGGAGAGTTGACAGGGGACAGTTGACAGGGGACATTTGAAGCGTGAATAGTTGAGCGTGAAGACAATAATGACACTGATTCATCCAACGGCAGTCGTTCATCCAGGTGCAAGGCTCCATCCCACCGTGGCAGTTGGCCCCTATGCCGTCATTGGAGAAAATGTAAAAATCGGCGCAGGGACAGTGATTGGCCCCCATGTAGTGATTGAAGGATGGACAGAAATTGGGGAGAGGAATCAGATTTTTACCGGCGCAGCCATTGGCTTGGCACCTCAAGATCTAAAATACGAAGGTGCTCAGAGTTGGGTCAAAATTGGGGATGATAATTGTATTCGGGAATATGTGACGATTAATCGGGCGACGGGTGCTGATGAAGCGACGGTGATTGGCAATGGTAATTTGCTGATGGGTTATGTTCATATTGCCCATAATTGCATAATTGAGAATCAGGTGATTATTGCCAATTATGCGGGGTTTGCGGGCCATGTGTATGTGGAATCGAGGGCGCGCATTAGTGGGTTGTTGGGTGTCCATCAGTTTGTGCGGATTGGCCAAATGGCGATGGTGGGGGGAATGAGTCGCATCGATCGCGATGTGCCGCCGTATATGACGGTGGAGGGGAATCCGGCACGGGTGCGATCGCTCAATTTGGTAGGCTTAAAACGATCTGGGTTAAGTGCAGAAGAATTGACGGTACTCAAACAGGCCTATCGGCTATTGTATCGTTCGGAAATGATGTTTACTCAAGGGTTGGAACGGCTATCTACTTTGCCAGAAACAGAGCAGTTGCAGCATTTACGCCAGTTTCTAGAATTATCGGTTCGTCAGAGCGATCGCCGTGGCCCCATTCCAGGCACAAAATTAAAGGACTCCAGAGAAGAGTAACCAACCCATGACCACCATCTTTATTAGCACCGGTGAAGTATCAGGAGACTTGCAAGGAGCCTTGTTGGTAGAAGCATTACAGCGTCATAGCCAACAACATCGCCAAGATCTCCAGATTATCGCCCTAGGGGGACAGCGCATGGCCAAAGCCGGAGCAACATTGCTCGATGCCACCGAAGGGATTGGATCGGTGGGGTTATGGGAAGCAGTGCCATTTGTCTTGCCCACTTTTAAGATTCAGGAGCGGGTGAAACGCTATCTGGTGGCAAATCCCCCGGATTTAATTGTGCTGATTGATTACATGGGGCCGAATTTGAGTATCGGTGGGTATTTACGCCGCCATTTGCCCCAAGTACCGATAGTGTATTATATTGCCCCTCAGTTGTGGGTTTGGTCTCAGAATCAACGCGATCGCCGCAAGCTCATCGAGATCACCGACCTACTCCTAGCCATATTCCCAGAAGAAGCGCGATATTTTCAACAGTACCAACTCAACGTCACTTGGGTAGGTCATCCCTTGATTGACCGAATGCGAGAGTATCCATCGCGACAAGAGGCCCGGAAAACCTTGGCCATACCCGATGGGATGAAAGCCATTACCTTAATGCCCGCATCGCGACGGCAGGAATTAAAATATCTCATGCCCGTCATGTTTACAGCCGCTGTGCAGATCCAAGCGGCACTGCAAGAAAACGTCCAGTTTTGGGTACCCTTATCTCTGCAAGAGTTTCGGCCTCAAATTGAAGCCGCCATCGCTGAATATGGCATACGGGCAACAGTTGTTGATGAACTCGCACCCGCAGCCTTAGCAGGCGCAGATTTAGCCATTACCAAGTCAGGAACAGTGAATCTAGAGTTAGCCTTACTCGATATTCCCCAGGTAGTGATGTATCGATTAAGCGCGTTTACTGCGTGGATTGCCCGTCATATTGTCAAACTCTCATTACCCTATGTTGCCCCCCCGAATCTGGTAGAGATGAAGCCGATTGTGCCGGAGTTTCTGCAAGAGGATGCTACTCCCGAAACCATCAGCACTACAGCATTAGACTTGTTATTGAATGAGGAGCGCCGCGCAGAAACGTTACAAGGTTATCGGCAAATGCGGCAAGCTTTGGGAGCGTCGGGAGTATGCGATCGCGCTGCAGCAGCGATTTTTGAGCTATTGTAACGCTAAAAGTAGGTGAATGGATTCGCAATATTGACCAGGAGACAAATGAGTAAATTTACTGTAACTGTCATTGACACAACAGGTATCGTTAAAAAGGAGCAAGATCATGGCTGAAATAATACCCAAAAATGATACCCTTTATGAGCAAGATTTTGTAGCCTGGTGTGAAGATACTGTGGCTAAACTTAAAAAGCGGGATCTGGAGCATCTAGATTTTGAGAATTTAATTGAGGAGGTGGAGAGTTTGGGAAAGAGCGATCGCCGAGAATTAAGAAATAGATTGATGGTACTCTTGGCTCATATTCTCAAGCGAATGTATGTCAATAGTCCAGAAAATTTCAATGACTGGGAAGTCACTATTGTAGAGCAACGCAAACAACTGAAAGGCTTATTGAAAGATTCTCCTAGCTTAAAACCTTATTTCACAGAGATATTGGCAGAAGTTTATGCGGATGCTTTAGATATTGTTGCTCCTGAATATAAACAAACAGAGTTTCCTGAAACTTGCCAATTTGATGTTCAAACTGATGTACTTTTATCTAAAAAATATTGGGAGGATAAGTAAATAAGTCCTAAGCATATTGATAATATTACCGATCCAAAACGTAGAGCGATCGCCCCTTATAATTTTGTAGAATTACCTGAAAAAGTAGTGGAAGCACAAGAGTTACCAACTGGCGATCGCTATCATTGCGATCGGAAAACTGGCAGAATTGAATGCACTTTAACCACAGAATCTCCAATCTATACTCGTTGTGGTTTGGAGTCCAGAGGATTTTATAGAACATAGTGAGAAAGCTTTTAACGACTTACCAGACAATATAAAGCAAAATAGAGCTAATTTTTTTATTGATCCAGCTACTCAGAAGCCAATAATTCCTGGGAGTAGTATTCGAGGAATTTGGAATGGGTAAACCTTTGGGGATGGGTGCGGTGAAGATTGACTATGAATTATGCTTGAGCGATCGCACTTCATTCTCTCTTCAAGCAAACTCCTACTATCACTCACTCTCAACTGCCTTTTTCCAGTAATGGATTTAATGTCAAATACACATTTGACAAAATAAGTTATTTGCTATACACTAAATAATAAACATTTTTAAATCCTCTTTCAGCTTCACTACTACTCCTGCTAAATTATGCAATTCATTAACCCTAAAACAGACTTTGCCTTTAAGAGAATATTCGGGTCATCCGAAAGCAAAAATATCCTTAAAAGCTTTCTTAATGCCTTAATCTATGAAGGCAAACCCACTATAGAAGATTTAGAAATCATTGATCCTGCCTTAGCACCAAAAATTTCAGGATTGAAAGACACTTACCTAGATGTAAAAGCTAAAATTAATGATGGCAAAATTGTGATCATTGAGATGCAAGTTCTCAATGTATCTTCTTTTGCTAAACGAGTAATTTATAATGCTGCCAAAACCTACGCAACTCAACTGGGTAAAGGAGAAGGCTATTCTAAGTTAAAACCCGTCCTAGCCTTGACAATTACCGACTTTGAAATGTTTGAGAACGATGAAGATGTTATCTCTCATTTTGTCTTCAAACAAACTAAGAATTTTTTTGATTATCCAGATCCAGAAATCGAACTTTTTTTTGTAGAACTACCTAAATTTAAAAAAGAGTTACATCAGTTAGAAACAATTACTGATCAATGGATTTACTTCATGAAAAATGCACCATCCTTAGATATGATTCCAGACCAAATGAGTGAATATACAGAAATTGAGCAAGCTTTTGTGATTGCTAATGAAGCTAATTTAACTCGTGCGGAATTAGAAGATCTAGAAAAGCGAGAAATGTTTATTGAAGATCAACGTAATTTAGTTTTGAGAGGTAAATTAGAAGGTCGAGAAGAAGGTCGAGAAGAAGGTCGCCAAGAAGGTATGAGAGAAAAAGCCTTAGAAATTGCAAAGGCACTTTTAGATCTACTTGACGATCGCACAATTAGTCAAAAAACCGGATTAACTTTAGAGGATATTCAACAATTAAGACAACAATCAAATTAATGGGTATGAAAGTTTCAGGTAAAATTCAAAATCATTGTCAAATGGTGTAGTAATGACTTGGAAAATTGCCAGTTGTCTGGTGATCTGTGTCTTTAGTATTAGTATAGGACAACTGTTCTTTAAGTTGGCAGCAAACTTTAGTCAGGTTCATCCTTCCCAGCAGATCGGCTATCTCCTCAATCCCTATCTATGGCTTGCTTTAATTATTTACGGTTCTGCTACCTTGTTTTGGATCTGGCTATTGAGATCAACACCTCTCAATCAAGCCTATCCATTTATGGCATTAGCCTTTGTGATTGTGCCCTTGCTAAGTAGCTTATTTTTAGGCGAAAAAGTTGATAGTCGATACTTTATTGGCGTGTCTCTAATTATGGCTGGCTTGATTATTATGAATTATTAATTGCACTATGGAGAAATATAAAATCGCCGTTATAGTTCCTTGTTATCGAGTGCAAAAACAAATTTTATCAGTGTTAAGTGAAATTGGTCAAGAAGTTGATAATATCTACATTGTGGATGATTGTTGCCCAGAAAATACCGGTTTTTTTGTTGAAGAAAATACAGGCGATCGCCGCGTTAAAGTCCTTTATCATTCTCACAATCAAGGAGTTGGTAGAGCCGTTATCACGGGCTATCAAAACGCCCTTTTAGAGGGCGCACAGATCCTGATTAAGCTCGACGGTGATGGGCAAATGAACCCCCAGTTCATTCCCCAATTAATTGCCCCAATTCTCTCAGGAGAAGCTGACTATACCAAAGGTAATCGCTTTTATCATCCTGAACACCTACAAGGAATGCCTGTCATGCGCCTGTTAGGAAACGCAGGACTCTCCTTCTTCACCAAACTATCATCAGGTTATTGGGAGTTATTTGATCCCACCAATGGCTATACAGCCATTCACCATTCTGTCTTAGAACTCATTCCTCTCAGTAAACTCAGCCCACGATTTTTCTTTGAATCAGACTTGCTCTTTCGCCTCAATACGATACAAGCCGTTGTCATGGACATTCCCATGCCCTCCTGCTATGGAGAAGAAAACAGTAATCTTAAAATTTTCCGAATTTTTTTACCATTTTTGTGGGGCAACTGCTACAATTGCCTGAAAAGAATCTGCTATAACTATTATCTGCGTAGCTTCTCCATTGCCTCTTTAGAACTGCTCTTTGGTCTTCCTTTACTGCTTTTTGGCATAGGGTTTGGTGCTGTAGCTTGGCTAAAAAGCTTGGTTACTGGAGAAACTGCTACCGCAGGAACCGTGATGTTAGCAGCATTACCCATTATTTTAGGTTTTCAATTATTGTTATCTTTTCTGAGCTATGATATTTCAGTTACCCCTCGCATTCCGCTCCATCGGAAATTGAGGAAAATTAAGATAACAAAAGATTGATCTAAAAAACATTCTTGATCTCAGTTTTTTCTATCGAAAATTAGGCTATGGCTAAAAAATATCCCCAATTCTATAAACATCTTAAAAGACTATCTCAGCAGAAAGAATTAATCCCTAGGCTAACAGTAGTTCTAGGAGCGATCACCCTCAGTCTGATCCTCATACTCACCATTATCCTTTCACAAACCCCTGTCATTGCCCACCGCCCCCACGATGTCGTTACCACCATTAAGGCATCTCATCACTACCAAGATAATCAAACTCTGTATATTGTAGTCAGAGGAAACTTTTTTCGATCCTCCAATGGCGGACTATCTTGGCAAAGATTAGTGAAAGGATTAGAAACCGACGAAAATATTTCGGATATTGAAATTATTCCCAGTAATTCTAGCGATCAAGAAACAATATTAGCCTCCTCCGAAGGAGATGGCATTTACCGATCCACCGATCAAGGTAACAGTTGGACAACCATTAATCAGGGATTAAAAAACCTGAATATCTTATTATTAGAGGCTTCTCCAAAGTTAGCACTCGCATCAGATCAACAGGGCAACATTTACAAAACTACCGATCTTGGTAATACCTGGACATCAACCCTAACCATTACGGATGATCAAATCATTAGCTTAGAAATCTTAGCAGCGAATAACAATTTTGTTGTAGTGGGAACCCGAAAAGGAAAATTATGGATCTCTCAAGATAGTGGGAACAGTTGGGTTCCTTACTCCCTAGCGCAAAATCTCATAGCATCTGAGCAAATATTAACTCTAGAAATTTACTCAAAACAAGAAAAACAAGAGAGTCAACCCATTATCCTGATTGGGACTAACACCGGTAAAGTATTGGAAAGCATTAATGGTGGTAAGGATTGGCAAACTCTGGGCCAAACCATTATAGGAGAGTCTATTTTAGATCTAGAAGTGTCCTCTAGAGAAAATCAGACCCCATCTCTGTTTTTATCTACCTCAACCAGAGGATTCTTCGTTTTTAATCAGAACACTTGGCAACCTTACACTAAAGGCTTAAAAACCGACGAACAAGCTAAAGAAATGAAGGCACCTAATTTCGGCGATCTGGAGATCGCGCCAGATGGTAAAACAGTTTTCTTAGCTGGTTTTGATGGTTTATTCAAAACAGAAGATTGGGGAAATAATTGGCAAAACCTAGATACTTTACTCAGGAATACTATCGTTGCCTTAGCTGTGTCCCCTAACTATGAAAATGATTCAACCATTGCACTGGCTTCTTATGTAGGTCAAGTTTATTTGAGTAATGTTCGAGGAGCTACCTGGAAAATTGTGAATAAAGGATTAGAAGTACCCTTATTCACACGAGATTTTATCGAGGTAGATCCAAACTACGATCCCCGGAGATTTTTTGATATTAATTTTTCGCCTACTTATCAATCAGATCGGACGATTATCGCCTCTACTTTATGGACAAAAATAGCTAAAACTACTAATGGAGGTGAAAGTTGGGATTTAGTACCTATGCCTAAAGAAATCAGAGGCTTGACTTTTGCCATATCTCCTAATTTTAGCAAAGACAAAACAATTTATGTAGCAGGTCAGGATAAAAATATTTACCAGTCAACTAATGGAGGCAAAAAATTTACTGTCATCGGCGAAAGGCCAATGTTTAAGGGGAATTATGGCCCCTATTTAGTGATTTCTCCGAATTTTGTTAATGATCGCACCTTATACGCTTCGGGTAAAGAAGGAGTCTACAAGAGCGAGGATGCCGGCAAAACCTGGCAAGCGGTTACTGCTGCCACGGCGATCGCCCAGCAAGGAAAACTACAAATTGTCCTCTCTCCTAACTATACCCAGGATCAAACTGTATTAGTGGGAACGAATAGGGGACTGTTTATCTCCAAAGATGCTGGTAGAAATTGGAGGCAAATCAATACTATCATCCCGGAAAAAACCGAACTTTATGTAGAAGCTGTCGCCATTTCTCCCAACTACGAGCAAGATCAGACCTTTATCGTCAGTATTCGCGGTTATGGTTTATTCAAAACCACTGATAATGGTCAAACATTTAAGGCGATCGCCGATCCTACAATCCCTTTCGCCACCATGGGTTATGTACCATCCTCCGGCAGACCTCTAGTGTTCTCTCCTGCTTATGCTAAAGACAAAACAATTTACGGATTTGGCTCGGCTACCCATCAAATTTATCGATCTCAAAATGGAGGAGAAACCTGGGAAACCATCGATATTCCCCCACTCACTGAGGCTAAATTGTCCGTGTTTAGAAAGGCAGAAATTACTACCTTTGTTTATATTGGTTTGATCAAAAAGATATTGGCATTAGCCATTATTCTAGGCATAATCAGTTGGGGAATAGTTTATCTCAAATCTCGCCATCTGATTTCTGTCATCTCTGCTCAGGTACAATCTATTCCTGCACAGAAAATTGATACATCTGTAGGACTCAAAGCCATAGTATGTGTCATCATTGCTATCAAAATCTACTGTTCCTTTATGCATCTTGATGCCAAAATCTATAATGCCGATGAAGTAAGAGGATTGTATAGAATTGGTGGGTACACCAGACAAGAGGTAGTAGCACAGCTTTTTACGGGCCAAATTATTGATAAAAAAGATTTACAGTATTTCCAACTTCCCCCATCTTATCAAGGAGTGGGAGAGACCGTATTTGCCTTATCTCAAAATTCTGAACATACCCCCCTTTATTACTTAGTAGTTCGGTTTTGGATGCAGATCTTTGGATCGCCTTATTGGGGAAGAGTGCTATCTGTCCTATTTGGACTGATGGCTATGCTCGGTGTATTTTGGTTGAGTAAAGAGATTTTTCAATCACCCGTGACAGCTTGGATTAGTGTGGCTTTGGTGGGCATTTCTCCTTACCAAATCTTACTGTCTCAGGGACTCAGAGAGTACAGTCTATGGCTCTTAGCTATCACCTTAGCGAATGCATCCCTGCTGAGAGCTTTGCGAGTAAATAGCCGCTCTAGCTGGATCATTTATGCAATTACTTTAGTAGTGGGGTTTTATTCCCATTTGTTCTTTGTGTTTACAGCGTTATGCCATGGAATTTATGTTTTTCTAGTAGTCTTTCAGAAGAATAGGCGGCAACTTTTATCCTTTCTCTGGACTCTGACTGCTGCTATCTCTGTCTTCATGCCTTGGCTGATTGTAATTCTGACAAGTATTGAGGAAATTGAAGAAAAAACTCAGTGGGTAAAAACGAGAAAATCTAATTTTTCGATTATGGTTCAAAGCTTCATTAGTCAAATTGGTAATCAGTTTTTAGATTTGGATGAAAAGGGTGGAAAAGGACAATCTTATTTTAATTATTTGATGGTGATTTTGCTCGGATTATCAATTTATTGTTTGATTCGATTTACGCCTAAAAAAGTGTGGCTGTTTGTCTTGCTACCTATTATTATTGTCCCCATAACTTTAGCGGTTCCTGATCTACTGTTTGGGGGAGGTCGCTCTCTGCAAACACGGTATCTACTGCCGAGTGGCTTGTTTGTGCAATTGGCGATCGCCCAATTTATTGCTCACAGTATTCATTTCTCATTACACAAATGGGAACAATATTTCTGGAAAGCTGTTTTCGCCGGATTACTCATGGCTGGAATCGGCTCAGGTTGGGTAATTCTTAACTCTCCTGCCTGGGATTATCTCGACCAAGGTCAAACGGCTAATGCTGCTAACTTGCAAGTCGCACCAATGATTAATCAATCTCAAAAGCCATTAGTGATTTCTGATACGACTCACAGTTTTCTCCTCGGATTGAGTTATTTAGTCAAAGACGATACTGACTTTAAACTGTTTAATCGTGAAATCGATCCAACTTGGGTGAAACAGGTAGATTTTGCTCAGGAAAAAAATAACTACAGTGATGTCTTTATTTATTTCCCCGATCAGAAAACCATCAAAACTATGGAGGATTCGGGACTGGTTTTGAAGAGCCTGGATCGGAAAAGAATGCTTTACCAAATTGAGGAAATCGGAGAAAAAAGCTAGTGGGATGTCACTTCTTTTTAATCCTGTGATATTCTTCTGAAGTCAGATCTCGCCATTCACCAGGAGTGAGAGTCCCTAAATGTAATCCTGCTAGGGAAATCCGCACTAATCGCAAGGTAGGATAACCAATGGCGGCTGTCATGCGCCGCACTTGCCGATTCCGTCCTTCTGTAAGAGTAATTTCTAACCAAGCGGTGGGAATATTTTCGCGGTGGCGAATGGGAGGATAGCGGGGAGGGAGAGGAGGTTCAGCAATCATTTGCACTTCAGCCGGACGGGTTTTGCCCTCTTTTAAGAGAATGCCTTGGCGCAGGGGGGTTAAGGCGCTGTCGTCAGGAATATGCTCTACTTGTACCCAGTAGGTGCGGGGATGGTAATAACGGCGATCGCTTAATCGATGCTGAATGATACCATTATTAGTTAACAGCAACAGTCCCTCACTATCCTGGTCTAAACGTCCCACAGGATACACATCAGGAATAGGGATATAGTCTCTAAGGGTTTTTCTCGGAGATGATCCTTGGGTATAGGGACTTTCATCCGTAAATTGACAGAGAACATTGTAGGGTTTGTAAAAGAGAAGATAGCGATCTACCGGTTTAGTCATCATCTATTTTCTAATTTTAGGATTTAGGACAACAAACCATGATTTCTAGCATTTTTTACCCAATTTGGGTATTCTGTCATCAGGAGGTCATAGAGATCTTGATCCGCGATCGCCCCTGGATCTTCTACACTAAAGAAATCCGCATTATCCACATATTTTCCACCTAAGTTATCCAAACTTTCCAGAAACTCAAACTCACTATTGCCACCCCCCAAGCCAAACCATCCCTTACGCTTATTTTGCCCATCTTTATTCGACTTGCCAATCGCCATAAATTGCCAAAAAATCGGCTCATAGGAAGACCATCTTAATTGCTGCTCTGACTCTGCCTGATCAAAGGGTTGACCATCCGTAACAAACATCACATAAACCGGAGTACTTCTCTTCACTGGAGACAGTCGCTCCCCTCCGTGGCAATCTGGAAAATAGGCATTTCTAATCCCTCGCATCGCAGGACTATACATTGTCCCCCCTTCCCCATTATATCGGTTACGAGCTTGACCAATAAAGTTATGGAAATTATCGATGGTCATTTCTCCCATCTCTTGGGAATTACCAGCAAATAGGAAAATTTTAATCGCACCATCATCATCAAATCGACAACCAAGGGCGAGAATTCTTTCAGCTAATTGTTGAATTTTTCCAGAATTATAGAGAGAATACATGGAGGCTGAAACATCCAGACAAAGGCAAACCTGACCTTGATGTCCCGTTAAATTCGCCTTCTGCAAAGCAATATCTGCTTTTTTAACTAAATCAAACAATCCAGGAGCTTCCCGCTCTAACTTTTTCTGCAATTCAATCGCTTTTTGCTTCTGGCTGGGAACCGGTGGCGGCGGCGGAGTAACTGGAGAAAGATCTACTCTTTGATGGTGGTATTGATCCACAAATCCTTGCAATCCTGCATTATAGCCCTGACCGAGGGCATGAAAGCGCCATTGGCCATCTTTGTGATATAAACGTCCGAATTCTAGGGCAGTTTCTGAAGCAAATCGTTCCGTTAATTGATAACGAACTAATGGTTGATGATTTTGGCGATCGCTCACGGCAATAAAGGCTTCACTCACCTGGCTAAAGTTCTGATTTTTTTCCACTCCCTCATGAATCGTCACCACAAAAATAATTTCTTCAATCAACGGATTGAGTTGGGAAAAATCAATAAAAAACCTTTCCCGATCGCTGCCAGAACCAGCTACTTTCTCTACAGCACCCTCTGGAGACTTAGGATTATTATAAAATACAAAATAACCTTCTTCAGGAATCAGACGATCTGACCCCAACAAAAAAGCCGAACTATCAATCTCATAGCCTGCCGCAGTCAACGTCCACCCCAATTCAATCTCAATCTGTTGGAGATCGGAGTAGTTCTGTGAGAGATTAAATCTTGCTCCTTTGGTCAGTTCAGTAGCCATAGCAATGCAGAGTAACAACCATTCAGTATAGTATGGAAAACTGAGCTAATCCTCTAGACTCACCGATTAATTTTGGAAACTCAATCCATCTTGAAGCGATCGCCCTCTCGTTTCCCATCTCTACGGCCTTCCCCTTTTGCCCTAAAATCAGAGAGGCGAACCTGTTGCGAATCAATTATGGCTGCATTTGCTGACGCTCCCTTTTCCCCTGAAGAGATTGCCTCCGAAGGACTCAAACCTTGGGAATATGAAGAAATTGTCCAACGTCTCGGTAGACACCCCAACCACGCAGAATTAGGGATGTTTGGGGTAATGTGGTCAGAGCATTGTTGTTACAAAAATTCTCGGACTCTCCTCAAACAGTTTCCCACAGAAGGCGATCGCATTCTCGTCGGCCCCGGAGAAAACGCCGGAGTCGTCGATCTCGGCCAAGGTTTCCGTCTCGCCTTTAAAATTGAATCACATAACCATCCCTCGGCGATCGAACCCTTTCAAGGCGCAGCCACCGGAGTCGGCGGTATCCTCAGAGACATCTTCACCATGGGCGCTCGCCCCATCGCCCTCCTCAACTCCCTCCGGTTTGGCTCCCTCGAAGATCCTCGCACCCGCCGCCTCTTCACCGGAGTCGTTAACGGCATTGCCCACTACGGTAACAGCGTCGGCGTTCCCACCGTAGGCGGAGAAATTTATTTTGACCCAGCCTATAGCGGCAATCCCTTAGTCAACGTCATGGCCCTCGGACTGATGGAAACCCCAGAAATCGTCAAATCAGGAGCCTCTGGCATCGGTAATCCCGTACTCTACGTTGGCTCCACCACAGGACGCGACGGCATGGGAGGTGCTAGTTTTGCCAGCGCCGAACTCAGTGAAACCTCCCTAGACGATCGCCCCGCCGTGCAAGTCGGCGATCCTTTTCTCGAAAAATCCCTGATTGAAGCCTGTCTCGAAGCCTTCAAAACCGGTGCAGTCGTTGCCGCTCAGGATATGGGAGCCGCCGGTATTACCTGCTCCACCTCCGAAATGGCAGCTAAAGGCGGTGTCGGCATTGAACTAGATTTAGATCTAATTCCCGTGCGCGAAACCGGCATGGTTCCCTACGAGTATTTACTGTCCGAATCCCAAGAGCGAATGCTATTTGTCGCACATAAAGGCAGAGAGCAAGAACTCATCGACATTTTCCATCGCTGGGGATTGCACGCCGTCGTTGCCGGAACCGTCATTGATGAGCCAATCGTTCGTATTCTCTTTCAGGGTAAGATCGCCGCCGAAATTCCCGCCCCTGCCCTTGCCGATCATACCCCCATTTACCACCGAGACCTCATCAGCGAACCGCCAGAGTATGCTCAAACCGCTTGGCAATGGAGTATTCACCAACTTCCCCCCTGTACCCCGGAAGGCATTGAGACTCCTAGGGGGTTTCTCGGCTGGAAAGAGTGCCTGTTAGTACTTCTGGATACTCCCACCCTTGCCTCGAAAGCATGGGTTTATCGTCAATACGATCATCAAGTACAAAATAATACGGTTCTCCTTCCTGGTGGTGCGGATGCCGCTGTAGTGCGTTTGCGTCCCGTTTCTGACTCCCCCAACCCTCAACCCCTACCACTAGTGCCGTCAGGAGTAGCAGCAACCGTAGATTGTAATGCTCGCTATGTCTATCTCAATCCCTATGAAGGCGCTAAGGCGGTGGTGGCAGAAGCGGCTCGGAATCTCAGTTGTGTGGGCGCAGAACCCCTGGCAGTGACAGATAATCTTAATTTTGGTTCTCCAGAACATCCTGTAGGCTATTGGCAGTTGGCACAGGCGTGTCGAGGACTGGCAGAAGGGTGTCGGGAATTGGCTACGCCGGTGACGGGGGGAAATGTTTCTTTGTATAATGAGACACTAGATAGTGAGGGCAAACCCCAGCCCATTTATCCGACGCCTGTGGTGGGAATGGTGGGATTAGTGGCGGATTTGACGCGGATTTGTGGTCAGGGATGGCGTAAGGAAGGAGATCAAATTTATCTTCTGGGATCTGGGAGTCCCTTAACGTTGGGAGCCTCGGAGTATTTGGCGACTCTTCATGGGGTGGTGGCTGGACAACCTCCTAGGGTAGATTTTGATCGGGAACGTCGGGTACAGGCTGCCTGTCGCCATGGGATTCATCAAGGTTGGGTGCTGTCTGCTCATGATTGTGCGGAAGGGGGGTTAGCAGTAACGTTGGCGGAATGCTGTATTGCTGGGGGTTTAGG
>CAZTRW010000104.1:0-14010 GCA_964616725.1 uncultured bacterium | reverse complement strand
CTACGCTATCTTAACCCCCCCCCTTGGCCCGTACAAGTGCTGCGTTACGCCAGCTATGGCTTCGGTGGCATGACCATAGTGGCGATCGCTGCTATGGTCATCGAATGGCAAAAATTTACCATATCTCCTCTCCCCCGCAATATCCAAGGCCCCGTCATCGTCTATGCTCGCGATGGCCAACCCCTCGTTCCCCCCACCAACCCCGCTCACCTAGAACTAGAGCAACTCTCCGACTTTTCCCCCTATCTCAGTCGAGCACTCATTGCCTCAGAAGATAGCCGCTTTTACTGGCACTTCGGCATAGATCCCATTGGCGTAGGGCGCGCCCTCTCCGTCAACCTCAGAGGAGGCACCCTCCGAGAAGGAGGCAGCACCATCACCCAACAAGTCGCTCGCAGCCTATTTCGCGAATATGTGGGCACCTCCGATACCGCCGGACGCAAAATCCGCGAGATGATTGTTGCCCTCAAGCTAGAAACCTTTTATAGTAAAGACTTCCTCCTGCTCACCTATCTCAATCGGATTTATTTAGGCAGTGCTAACTATGGGTTTGAAGATGCGGCGCAATACTATCTAGGCAAGTCAGCACGGGATTTAACTTTATCAGAAGCAGCCACCTTAGTAGGAATTTTACCCGCTCCCAATAGCTATAACCCCATTCGCGATTATCAGACTGCTATTCGCCAACGGGATGGGGTATTGTATCGAATGGAAAAGTTAGGAATGATTTCTGCCGCAGAGGCTAACCGTGCCAGAAGATCTCGCATTGAAGTCAATCCTCAAGCCATTGAAGAATTAAATCGCTCCCTGGCTCCCTATTTCCATGATTATGTGTTTATGGAACTGGAAGAGTTGTTAGGAACGGAACTGGCTCAAGAGGGCAACTTTATTATTGAAACCGGTTTAGATCCGAAAATGCAGACCACAGCTCAAAGCACTCTGCAAGAAGCGATCGCCACCACCGGTGCCGATTTAAACTTTTCACAAGGGGCAATAGTCACCCTCAATAGTCAAAATGGAGAAATTCTCGCCCTCTCCGGGGGAGCCAACTACCGAGACAGCCAGTTTAATCGAGCCGTTCAAGCCTATCGCCAACCCGGATCAACTTTCAAGATTTTTGCCTATACTGCTGCCCTCTCCCAAGGCATTTCCCCCTGGAAAACCTATTCCTGTGCTCCCTTAACTTGGCAAGGTCAATCCTATTCAGGATGCGAACGCAGTGGGGGCATGATTGATATGGGGATAGCCATGGCTCAATCCGAAAATGCTGTCGCTCTTCGCATCGCCCAAGAAGTCGGCTTAGACGAAGTGGTGCGAACTGCCAAACGCCTCGGTATTCACGCCCCCCTCAATCCCGTTCCTGGCTTAATCCTGGGACAAAGTGAAGTGACTCCCTTAGAAATTACTGGGGCATTTGCTGTCTTAGCGAACTCTGGTTTATATCACCGTCCCCATGCTATTCGTCGCATTCTC
This sequence comes from uncultured bacterium, assembly GCA_964616725.1. GTDB lineage: Bacteria > Cyanobacteriota > Cyanobacteriia > Cyanobacteriales > Desertifilaceae > Roseofilum. Next base: position 12,537 of record CAZTRW010000104.1, on the reverse strand, counting down.
GATAGTAGTGATTGTACCATTCCGCAACAACAGGAGACCTGTCGCCCTATCTACGACTATCGCCAGGACTCGAAAGCCGGTAGCCGCGCGATTACGACGGAGGTGGCTCAAACGATGACGGCTCTGCTGCAAGAGGTGGTGGCGAGTGGTACGGGGACTGGGGCTAATTTAGGATTGGGAGATGAGGCGGGAAAAACTGGCACAACTAATGATGCGGTGGATTTGTGGTTTGTTGGTTATGTTCCCAGTCGGTATACGGTGACGGGTGTTTGGCTTGGCAATGATGATAATTCTCCTACTTATGGGGGGAGTGGGCAAGCGGCTCAAGTTTGGGCACAGTATATGCGGAGGGTACTGTGGTAGCTGGGGTTTATCTACCCCCCCAGTATCTTGCTCTATGTTACCTATTGTGTGCTCGATTCGCTAAAATCAGACTACTGCTGATTTTTTCTTCAAATCGAATGAATAGTTGTATTTTAATGGCGGTAATTATCCAAGAGCCGCAACTGCGATATACTCAAGATGAGACGGCGATGGCGGAAATGTTGGTTGAGTTTGCGGCTACTCGCGCTGAAGATCCGCCAGCAACCTTGAAGGTGGTGGGTTGGGGTAATCTGGCGACGGAGATGGCTCAGGGTTATCATCCAGGCGATCGCGTCATTTTGCAAGGTAGCCTGAGAATGAATACGATTGATCGCCCAGAAGGCTTTAAGGAAAAATTGGCTGAGTTGGTGGTCTCGAAAATTTATAGTTGGCAGGGAGAGCCGGTGGCCACTCAACCTTGGGTCGGAGCAACCCCTGCCATCAGTTATAATGGTAATCCTATTCCCAGTCACCCTACTCCAAGTTATCCGACAGTATCCGAGCCGGTTTCTGGTGCTGCTCCCCTGACAATGGGTGCTAAACCAGTGGTGGAACCGGTAGAAGAGGATGAAATTCCCTTCTAAGGCGGGAGATAGAGGGGATACAGGTGAAAGGTGTCAGTGAAAATTTTGGCCAGGGTGGGCCGAATGGCTGATAGGGTAATTCCTGGGAGGAATTGTGCTACAGAACCGACGGGGCGATCGCTAATGCCACAAGGAATAATGCGTTCAAATCCTTGGAGATCGGGGTTGACATTGAGGGCAAAACCATGCATGGTAATCCAACCACTAACTTTAATCCCGATCGCCCCGACTTTGTATCCTTTTACCCACACTCCCGTCAAACCGGGCAGGCGATCGCCTCTTAAACCATACACCGCTAAGGTTTCTATCAATACCGTTTCTAGTTGGCGCAAATACCAATGCAAGTCCTGCTGATGGTAGCGCAAATTCAGAATCGGATAGCCCACTAATTGTCCAGGACAATGATAGGTGACTTCTCCCCCCCGTTCCACCCGATGGCACTCCCAAGGGGCGATCGCCGGATCAAACTTCAGAAAGTCTAAGGTAGCACCAGTACCCAGAGTATACACGGGAGGATGTTCGAGCAACAACAGCACATCATCTAACTCTGGATTCTCCCGTCTAGCCCAGACCAATTGTTGCTGCCATTCCCAGGCTTGACCATAGGGGATTTCTCCCCCTTGCCAAATCTGACAGGATCGTATAGGCAGAACTGAGGAATTTAACGAATTCATTCAGTCAAAAAAATCAACCACTTGTAATATAAATTAAACAACTCCCGGGGAAAAATTATCAAGAATTGTCAAGGGATGCAACAGATTTTTAATGGTTGTGTTTAGCAGAATACAAAGTGCTAGGGTAAAACTATAGCCTCATAGGGATCTTCTGCCGATCAATCCTCAGTTGAGGGTAGAGGAAACCCAGAGCAAATCATTAACGGGAGGAAGCTGATATGAAGCTTGTTATCCAGGGAAAAAACATTGAAATAACAGATGCGATTCGTGAATATGTCCATGAGAAGGTTGAAAAAGCGGTCAGTCATTTTGAAAGTCTAACCACAGAAGTTGATGTGAACCTTTCAGTAGCTCGTAACCCCCGGATAAATACCAAGCAGACGGCAGAAGTGACCATTTATGCGAACGGAACCGTGATTCGGTCGGAGGAGAGCAGCGGGGATCTTTATGCCAGCATTGATTTGGTTGCGGATAAAATTGCTCGCCAGCTTCGCAAGTACAAGGAGAAACGCAACCATAAACATAAATCTAAGGAGACTCTGGAAGTACCAGAACTGCTGGAACAAACAGAAACGATCGCCGATTTAATTGGCGATCGCACTCCCGAACTACCGTCAGAAGTGGTACGCACTAAATATTTTGCTATGCCTCCCATGACGGTGGATGAAGCCTTAGAACAATTGCAATTAGTGGGTCATGATTTCTTCATGTTCCAAAATGCAGAAACGGGAGAAATTAATGTGATTTATGAGCGCAATCATGGAGGATATGGTGTGATTATGCCTCGCCGCAATGGTCACGCTCCTAGTCGCAATGGTTCCACGCCTCACACTCATGCCTCGGTCAATTCTGGTTCCTGATGCCTGGAAAGAGGATCGGCAAAGTTTCCTCCCTCAAAGTCCCTTTCTTTTCAGGAAAGAGAGACCCTTTGAAGGGAGCAATTTTTCCGGGAGGGGAACTTATGGGTGATCGCCTACCGTCTAAAAAATGTTCCCACTGCCAGGAGACTCCTATGCTCAAACCCTACCTGAGTTTACTCCTTACCTTGACTTTAGGGGCGATCGCCACCCCCGGTTTAGCCCAAATTCCCGTAGACCCCCAACCTAGCTCCTCAGAACCTGCTACCGGAGTCGTAGTCGAAACCAAGCCCCGCTTTACCTGCGAAATCAACCAAGGACAACCTACCGTCATGTACCATCCCCCCAGTCAACCCAACCAAGCCTATGCCTGGGCAACTCCCATCGAACTAGGAGGAGGATGGACTCCCGAACGGCGATGTGCAGAAATTAGTCGTAGACTAGAATTTTACCGTCCTGATGGCTTGCTGGAATTGCAAACTGGGAGAGAAAACGGCTACCATACTGTTTGTGCCACCACGAGTGCGGATAATCGATGTCGCATTGTACTCACTGTTCCTCCGGGAGAAGACCCAGAATGGATTCGCGATCGCGTATTTCAAAATCTGACCATTGCCAATAGTGGTGAAACGACCCAAGCCGTCACGACCTTTGTGGAAGGACAAACCCAGCCAACCTGGTTAGAACTAATGGGTCAAATTTCTAACTTAGATTGGTCTGCTGTCGAGCGAATCAGCAGGCGATCGCCCTCCCCACCAACCCCCTTCGGAATTGACCTCAGACCCTTCCTCGATCCCGCTGATGGAGGCACAGGACAACGACTACGCTAACCCCCAGTGATCAAAGTTTTTGCCTATAGTTGGTGCGATCCCATCCTCGAATCCCCTCCCGATCCTACCCTTTGGGGATGGGAAATTGATCGCCTCTATCAAGATTTAGGCGCAAGATCCCAACTAGAACAACTCTTTCAAGACCTTCAAAATGACCCTAATCCCACCCAAACCTATCTCCTCATTCAGCGACTCGAAGAATTGGGAGACTCCCTAGAAACCATCACTACTCATCTCGAAGATTTAAAAGCACTCAACGTCCGCATTATTACCCTACAGACAGACGGCGATCGCCCCAACATTCTACAATTTTTCCATCACCTGCAAACCTATTATCGCAGCTTACGCATTCGCCAAGGTCATGCGCGCAATCGACTCCAAGCCAAACCCCCACCCGGCAAAGCACCCTATGGCTATAAACGTAGCAAAAACGCCTATATTTTAGATCGCAGTTGTGCCCCCATCCTCAAAGACTTCTTTGAACAATTTCTCCTCTACGGATCAGTCAGAGGAGCCGTTCGCTATCTCAATCAAAAATATCGTAAAAAAATTTCCGTGACTACCGGCAGACGCTGGTTAACTCACCCCATTTATCGAGGAGATACCGCCTTCAAAAATAAAGAAATTCTCTCTGATACCCATCCGCCTATTCTCTCACGAGAAGAAGCTGCTCAAGTCGATCGACTTCTGCGCCGCAATCGCCGTCTTCCTCCTCGTTCTGCCAGCGCTCCCCGCTCCCTCGCTGGATTAGTTACCTGTCAATCCTGTGGATCGGGGATGAAAATTTGCCGGGTTGCACCTCGTCGCTCCCCAAATAGCCAGCGGGGAGAATATCTCTATCTTCGCCCCATTCATTGCCCCTTAAATCCTGCCTGTAAAAGTTTGCGATATGAACAAGTTCTCCAAGAAGCCATTCAGAAAATTTGTCAAGACTTACCACCTGCCATTGCTCAGTTAGCCTTACCCGATCTGGATCAGTTGAAAATAGAAATTAAGGAAAATATTAGGGATAAACAGAATATTCTCCAGACGATCCCCCCAGCAATTGATCAAGGAATTTTAGATCAAGAAACCGCCGCAATTCGTACCTATAAACTGCGAACAGAAGTGGCTCAACTTCAGGATCGTTTAGCCCAACTGCCACCAGTAAACTTAGCTTCCGTTGCTCAAGCAGTATGCCTACCGCAATTTTGGCTAGATCTGTCAGAATCGGAACGACGGTTCTATTTTCGGGAATTTATTCGTCAAATTCAAGTGATTCCTCTCAGCCAAAATGAGGTATCTGGGTTAAATTGGATGTTAGAGCTTCATTTCATTTTCTGAAGAGTATCTGTGTAGTCTAAAAATAGAGAATTTGTGGATCAGCTATGACTTCCTCTGCTTATAACTCCTCTTCATCCCTGGAGCGTGACCCTCAGTTTCAAGAGCAGGTAAGGCGCTACCACACCCTTTTGGTAAAAGGGCGATGGTTAGTGGTGACAGGATGGTGGCTGATACTGGGTATTCCCAGTGTATGGCAATTGCGATCGCCCCTATTGCTCCTGCTCAACCACTTCACCTGGTCAGGCCTGTACTATAGCCTATACTTCCGTCCCCTTCAGGCGATCGGTCTCTCTAGCAGCATCGGACTCACCACCGCCGTTCTCGTGTGGCAAAGCCGCAATATCCTCTTTGGTTGGCCTCCCCGTTACCAGCAAAGCCTAGAGCGCAAAGTCTACCGCATCCGCCAACAAGGTCCCAGTCATCCCCTTTGGCCCTGGGTGATGGGAGAGTAGTTCTAGACGGTGCTGTTACTTTTAGAGTTTTCTAGCTAACCGTAATTTAGCCGATCGCGCGCGAGAATTACCCTGAATCTCTGCTAATCCAGGGGTAATCGGCTTTTTGGTGACTCTTTCTAGATCAGGAGAATCTCTAAAGGCATATTTGACATAGCGATCTTCTAAAGAATGAAAACTAATGATTCCCAGAATTCCTCCCGGCTTTAACCATGCAGAAGCTTGCTCTAGAAAAATTTCCAGTCCCTGCAATTCTTGGTTAACGGCAATGCGAAGGGCTTGAAATACTCGTGTGGCGGGATGAATGCGTCCATGACGCGCCTTCGGAGGATAACAAGAGGCGATCGCCCTGGCTAACTCTGTCGTTGTCTCAAAAGGGCGATGCTCAACAATGTGGCGAGCAATGCGCCGAGACAACCGTTCCTCGCCATACTGATAGAATATATCCGCTAATTCCTGTTCCTCGGACTGATTAATTAAATCAGCCGCCGTCAATTTTTGTCGCCGATCCATCCGCATATCTAAGGGGGCTTCATAGCGAAAACTAAACCCTCGCTCCGGGATATCAAACTGAGCCGAACTCACTCCTAAATCGGCGATAATGCCATCAAAAGACTCAGGCTCTCCAGGATAATCAGCAAAATTACCCTGCCAAAATTCGAGGCGATCGCCGTATGCCTCTAATCGCTGCCGTGCCGCCTGAAGAGCCTCAATATCGCGATCGATCGCCGTTACCCAAATAGCCGGCTCCTGCTGAAATAACAGGAGGCTATGTCCACCGCCCCCCACCGTAGCATCTAAATAGCGCCCTCCAGCACACACCTTTAGGCCCTGAATTAATTCAGGGCCTAAAACAGGAACATGAGCAAACTCTGTCACAGCAATTGAGAATTCAACCTTTGACCTTTAAAATTTTCCTTCACCCCAACCGGGTACTTTTTGAGCTGCACGCAACACAAAAGCAGACAAATTCTCTACCTGTACTTGAGACATCCACTCTGGACTCACTTCACGGCAAGACAACTTTTGATAAACTCCATCTCCCCCTTGTACAGGAGTTCTCAAAAAAGTCACCATATTGTTAATATTATCCAAGGGAGGATTCGCTATTTGCAGTGCGGGCAAGGACAAAGATTGGCTTTCACTTAACAGGGTTGTTCCTCCTAAATGGCAATTTTCACAGTTTTTATTAAACAGAACTTTTCCTTGCGACAATTGTTCTGGAGTTACCGTTTGAGTATTGCCCTGAGCATCCAGAGGAATTTCTACTGGTTCTAATGCTTTGAGAAACTGAACCACATAGCGATCCACTGCCAGTGCGGGGGCAGTTCCTAGGGTGAGTGCCAGGGTTATCCCTAGGGCAATGACTACTCCTTGTCGTGTGCAACTTGCCGTTAAACAAAGGTGGAAAAATCGTTTCAATTGAGAGAAGTCAATCATCAAGTTTATCCTAAATTTTCAGATCGGCTCAAACCGAAATATAAAGGGCAGCAGCTAAACCTGCTGCCATTCCTCAGAGAGATTCAGAGAAATCTCTGGATTCTTAACGGGTATGTTTACCGGCTCCCCACTGATAGGGACGCACATTCATTTCCACCAGAATATAAGAGGCGATCGCCTCTAAATCCTCATCACTGAGGTTTCTCATTTCTGGGAAAATATCTGTACTGCGGGTACTGGGATGAAGTTCATAAATTTCCACCTCTCCATCATAGGTAGTGGGATTCTTCATATAATCTACTAAAGCCGCCTGATTATTGCGTGCCGGTTCTGCTCCTGCCATTGCCTCCACGCCCAAACCCACATTGGGGTTAGTTTTGGTCATTCCTGAAGCATGACATTGAGAGCAGGTATCTACAAACAATTTTTTCCCTTTGACAAATTCCTCTTGAGTAATTACCGTCGTATCTCCTTGTTCATTCACGGCGATCGTCCGGTTTTCTTCAGAAATATTGGCAGCGGTGGCACTTCCCACAAAAACGTGCAGGGCCAAGAATACAGTGGCTAAGATGAGCACAATGTATCGTTTTAGCATGGTTCTCCCTCAAAGAATATGGCATTTTGTTATTGGAATCTTCAACACCTTGGCTTTATCCTGGACGGATTGCTGGCACAGCACCAACTTGCCTAGGGATATTCAGGCTCAGGTGTTGAACTTCATTATGAATATCATGCCATTGTGGGGTATTTAGACCAACTCTCAGGGGAGATTTTTACTGAGGGGAACGAGAGCGAGTGTAAGCAGATTTTTGTCAATTTGTCAAGAATAACGAATCTGAGGGGGACCCCTGGGCCTGTGTCCAAAGGGTTGACAGTAGACAATTGACAGTGGAGAGTGGATGGGTTGGTAATATTCCCCCATTTCCCCACTATCGAGAAACCAGTTAAGTGTGATGAGCAATTTATTATCTATGGTGTCGGCTGAAGATCAGGCGAGTTTAGATCGAGCCGTGAAATATAGCCATTTAGGGTCAATTTCAGAGGTTTGGCCGATCGCCGCTGCCAAATTTGCTGATATCATTGCCCTCGAAGACCCTCACGGCAAAATCAAAACGACCCTCACCTACCGACAAATGAGTGAGCAGATAGCCCAGTTTGCCAGTGGATTACAGCAAATCGGACTCAAGGGAGGCGATCGCCTGTCCCTCTTCGCCGATAATAGTGCTCGATGGTTCATTGCTGATCAAGGGAGTATGATGGCGGGAGCAGTGAATGCCGTTCGCAGTGCTCAAGCGGATGCCGAAGAACTACTCTACATTCTCGACAATAGCGGTAGTACCTTTCTAGTGATCGAAAACCTCACCACACTGCAAAAACTCGCGGATCGTCTCCCAGATTTCCCTCTGAAAGCGATCATTCTTCTGAGTGACGAAGATCCAGGAGATGGGGAGAATTCTCCTGCACGGCTCAACTTTTGGCAAATCTGCGATCGCGGTAAACACCATCCTCTCCAACCGGTACGGCGCACCTCTGGCGATCTAGCCACCCTAATTTACACCTCCGGTACCACAGGGAAACCCAAAGGAGCCATGCTCTCCCATGGTAACTTGCTCTACCAAATTGCTACCTTACCCGTGATTGTCACTCCAGAACCGGGCGATCGCATTCTCAGCCTACTCCCCTCCTGGCACGTTTACGAACGCACCATCGAATACTATCTCCTCTCTCAAGGATGTAGCCAGAGATACAGCAACATCCGGCAATTCAAAACCGATCTGAAAACCTACAAACCCCACTACATGGTAGGCGTTCCCCGGATTTGGGAATCTATCTACGAAACCATTCAAAAAGAATTTCGAGAACAACCTCCCCATCGCCAAAAACTCATTCAAGCATTCCTGAGCCTGTCCACCCAGTATATTGAAGCCAAACGCATCGCTGAAGGATTAGATCTAGAGAACCTCACTCCCTCAGATCGAGAGCGCTCTGGAGCGAAAATGAAGACATGGGTATTGGCTCCTGTGCATCAATTCGGCGATCGCCTAGTCTACCGCCAAGTCCGACAAGCCACCGGAGGACACATCAAATACGTCATTAGCGGCGGCGGCTCCTTAGCTCGCCATATCGACAAATTCTTTGAAGTGATTAACTTCCCCATCCTCGTCGGCTATGGCTTAACCGAAACCTCCCCCGTCTTAACCGCTCGCCGCGCTTACCGCAATCTCCGAGGATCGTCAGGGCTTCCCTTACCCGATACAGAGATTCAAATTATCGATCTCAACACTCGCCAACCCTTACCAAGAGGGGAAACCGGCTTAATTGTGGCCAGAGGGCCCCAAATTATGCAAGGCTACTATCAAAATCCCCAAGCTACCGCCCAAGCCATTGATCCCCAAGGGTGGTTTGATACTGGAGATTTAGGCTTTTTTACTCCAGAAGGTCAATTGGTGATTACGGGACGAGCGAAAGATACAATTGTGCTCACCAATGGGGAAAATATCGAACCCCAACCGATTGAAGAGGCTTGTGTCAGAAGTCCTTATATTGACCAGATTATGCTGGTGGGGCAGGATCAGCGATCGCTCGGAGCCTTGATTGTCCCCAACCAAGAAGCCTTAGTTGCCTGGGCTAAAGCCTCTGCCATTGAGAACCTAATCAGTGAAACCCTCCCTGATGGAACCTACACCCTCAATTTAGACCATCCCGCCCTGCCAGATCTCTTCCGCCAAGAACTTAACCGAGAAGTCAAAAACCGCCCTGGCTATCGCCCTGACGATCGCATTGGCCCCTTTCGTTTGATTAACGAACCCTTTTCCATCGACAATGGACTGATGACCCAAACTCTAAAAATCAAACGTCCACTCGTGAGCGAACGCTATCGCGATATGATTGACGGAATGTTTACTTAAATTTTGGAAACAGGAGTGCCTGTTTTCGACCCCTTATTACTACGGAACCAATCAGAAAGTGAACTTGCCAAACATGGATACCCAAAACTTGCTGCTGAAGCGACCTATTCGGATTAAAGTGATTGTCACCCCTCGATGGAAGGAAGAAGTACAAGAACAACTCCAACAACAATTGAACCAGATTGATGGTCAAATTCAACAGGTAGAAATGCAGGGACAGAGTGTCATTGTTAGCCTGCAAGGTCAAAATCCCCAACAGATTACCCAGATTCAAAATCAGGTCAATCAAAAACAGCATGAGTTACTCCAGCAGAAAAATCAAATGCTCACTCAACTCAGTCAAGTGCAAACTCTAGAGTTAGATCAGGAAGTAGATCAAGGGCAAATGGAGAGTCTATTTATGATCGCCCCTGGAGAAAACTTGATCCAGAAAATGCAAGTCGAAATTGTTCTACGGGATGGAGTAGTCGAAGAAATTCGCGGTCAAATCTAGGGAAAGTTATCGTTTTAGAGTATACCAAAGGATTAAGCCATGATTCATGAAGTGTTCATGCCTGCCCTCAGTTCTACCATGACTGAAGGTAAGATTGTGTCTTGGGAAAAGTCTCCTGGCGATAAGGTCGAAAAAGGGGAGACGGTGGTTATTGTGGAGTCAGATAAGGCGGATATGGATGTGGAATCCTTCTATGAAGGCTATCTGGCGACGATTATTGTGGATGCGGGGGGAGTGGTTCCTGTGGGTGAGGCGATCGCCCTGATCGCCGAAACCGAAGCAGAAATGGAAACAGCCAAACAACAAAATATCCGTAAAAACACGGTTGCGCCTGTCCCGGCGGCTGTGACTGCTCCCGCTCCTGCACCGGAACCTGTGCCTGTAGCCGCTACTTCTAGCGGTAACGGCCGCTTAGTAGCCTCTCCCCGTGCCCGGAAATTAGCGAAAGACTTGAAAGTAGAATTAGGCACACTCAAAGGGAGTGGCCCCTATGGACGAATTGTCGCTCAGGATGTAGAAGCCGCTGCTGGTGTTAAACCCGCTGCGCCTGCGCCTGTCCCTATTCAAACGACTCCCGCATCTCGTCCTGTAGCTGTGCCTGTAAGTGTGCCTGCGCCTACACCAGCGGTAACCGCTGGCAAAGTAGTACCTTTAAATACTTTGCAGAATGCGGTAGTACGGAATATGGGGGCCAGTTTAACTGTCCCCACCTTCCATGTTGGCTATACCATCATCACCGATGAACTTGATCGCCTTTATCAACAGATTAAATCTAAGGGAGTGACAATGACGGCTCTGTTGGCAAAAGCAGTGGCAGTGGTACTCCAAAAACATCCTCTGGTGAATGCCAGTTATACAGAAGCTGGAATTCAATATCCTGCTAGTATTAACATTGCGATCGCCGTAGCCATGGATGATGGCGGATTAATCACCCCCGTACTGCAAAATGCCGATCATCTCGATCTCTATTCCCTCTCACGCATCTGGAAAGACTTAGTAGCGCGCTCTCGCACCAAACAACTACAACCTGCCGAATACAACAGCGGCACCTTTACCCTATCTAACTTAGGGATGTTTGGGGTAGACCAATTTGATGCCATTTTACCTCCTGGTCAAGGATCAATTTTAGCGATCGGGGCCTCCAAACCTCAAGTCGTCGCCATGGATAATGGCTTCATGGGTATTCGGCGACAAATGCACGTAAACATTACTTGCGATCACCGCATTATCTATGGAGCTGATGCCGCCGCCTTCCTCAAAGATTTAGCCGAATTAATCGAAACCAATCCTCAATCTTTGACACTATAGAGAAAAACGCCACAGAGACACCCCCCCTAAAACCTTTGTGTCTCTGTGGTTAAACACAAAAATCCCTACCCCATACCCAACTTTTTCTGACGTTGTAAAGGATTCATTTGCACTTCCAACCATTTGAAGAAAAAAGAAGCCATCGTCGTCAAAATCAAATACATCAAAGCAACAGCCAGGTAAACTTCAAACGCTCGGTAAGTTGTTGCCACCGTTAATTGTCCTTGGCGGAAAAGCTCTTCAAAGCCAATTACAGCGACTAAACTGGTATCTTTGACTAAAGTAATTAATTCATTTCCCAGGGGAGGTAACATGCGCCGAAATGCTTGGGGAAAAATCACATCTTGCATGGTTTGTAGGGGACTCATTCCCAGGGATTGACAAGCTTCCCATTGACCTCTATCAATGGATTCAATGCCACCGCGCATAATTTCGGCCAGGTAAGCGGCGATGTTTAAGCTGAGGGCTAAAATAGCAGCAGGAAAGCGATCGAAGCTGAAATCTAGGCCTAATCCTTTGAATAAGCCGGGAAGTCCAAAATAGATCACAAAAAGTTGAACCAGTAGGGGAGTTCCTCGGATGAAATCAACATAGATGCGGCAAAGCAGTCGGAGAGGTTTGTAGGGGGAAATCAGGGCGATCGCCACCGCTGTTCCTCCTACCAATCCTAACCCAAAAGAAACTATAGTCAGGAGGAGGGTAATACTGGTTCCCTTCAGTAGATTAGCGAACAATTTACCCCAATCAAACTCTAGGGTTATTCCTGTTTCTAGAGACGGAGCAATCAAGGGAAGTTCCGAGGGTTCTCCTGCGAACCAGTTTTGATAAATTTGGCGATATGTGCCATTTTGAATCAGGGTATCCAGAGCACTATTAATATCATCTAAGTAGGGAGAGTTTTTGGGGAGAGCAATGCCATAATATTCTTCTGTCACTAATTCTCCAGCAACTTTTACGCCTTTCAGTCCGGCCTCTTTAATCGCATAGAGAGTCACCGGGCCATCATTAACAACAGCATCCACTTTACCATTAATGAGTTCTTGTAGGGCTAGAGAAGCAGAATCAAAAGAACTAATATTAGCTCCTGCAATGGTATTGGCAGATTCTGCTCCTGTGGTACCAATTTGAATGGCAATTTTTTTACCTTTTAGGTCATCAAAGGTTTTAATATCTGTGTTATCTTCTCGCACAGCGATCGCCAATCCAGCTTTGAAATAAGGACGAGAAAAAGATAAGGTTTGCGCTCGTTCCGGCGTAATCGTCATCCCACTAATGGCGGCATCAATGGTTCCCGATTGTAGTGC
>CAZTRW010000103.1:0-14018 GCA_964616725.1 uncultured bacterium | reverse complement strand
CCCCCCCCCCCCCCCCCCCCCCCCCCCCCCCCCCCCCCCCCCCCCCCCCCCCCACAGCACGAGTATCCGTAATTAACCAATCCAACGCAGCTGAACGCACATCTATTGATGCTCCTGTCTTATCTACACAGTAGCGTCCAAACACCAGTTTATCCACTAAGCGTACATCCGGCCCCAAACGAGAATATTCAAAGATCACGCTATTTTCTACGGTGGCTCCGCTACAAATATGACAACTTGGCCCAATCATGCTGGGGCCGACAATTTTGGCCCCATTTTCGATTTTTGTCATGCCACCGATATAAACCGGGCCAGTAATATCCACCCGATCCCAATTAACTGCTACATTCAGCCCCGTATAAATCCCCGGTAACACTTGCTGTCCAGGAATAGAAACATTTTTAATTTCTCCTAGGAGCACCCCGCGCACGGCTCTCCAGTAGTCAGGCACTTTACCAATATCTACCCATTGGAAATCCATGGATATACCGTAGAAGGGTGCTCCCATTTCTACCAACTTCGGAAACAGTTGGCTGCCGATATCGTATTCTGTGCCAGATGGGACATAGTTAAGTATTTCTGGCTCAAAGATATAAATGCCGGTATTAATATCTGTGCTGAGGGCTTCTGCCACGGGGGGTTTTTCTTGGAAGGCTTGGATGCGTCCCTCTGAGTCTGTGACGATCACCCCATAGCTGGAGACTTCCTCTTTAGGGACTGATTTCATCACCACTGTGGCGATCGCCCCTTTTTGCTTGTGCCATTGTACTGCCTTGGTTAAATCTAAGTCAATCAGGGCATCTCCACACAACACCACAAAGGTATCATCAAAAAAAGGATTGTAATCTTGAATGCGGCGCATTCCTCCAGCCGATCCCAAGGCTTCACCCACCAATGTGCCATCTGGTTCTATTCGTCCCTCAAAGGAATATCCAATTTGGACTCCAAACCGCTGGCCATCCCGAAAATAACTTTCAATTTCATTGGCCAAGTGGCTCACATTGACCATCACCTGGTCAAATCCATGCTGGCGCAACAATTCTAAGAGAAACTCCATTACTGGTTTTTGGAGGATGGGAATCATGGGTTTGGGAATGGTGTAGGTAATGGGTCGCACACGAGTTCCCTTGCCAGCCGCCAGAATCATGGCTTTCATAGTGTTTTATTCCTCAACCACAGGTTTTTGATTGCGATAGCTATTGTCCTCTCATCATCGGCGATCTCCCCTAAGTTTCTCAAGTGGTGACGGGTTTCACCCATAATGATTAGGGGTTCGATAACAACCTGATCCATAATCTATCTAATCTATAAGATTATCAGGGATTCTACTCTATTAATCAGCTTTTGTGTCTATCGGGGCTGGTGTGGCGATCGCCCCAGAGTGCAGTCCTCCCGCAGGTATGGTACGGATTTTCAGGTCTTGATAAAATTCCTCTTGGCTTAACTCCACTTTAGATTGGGCTGACAACAACAGTAACCCCCAAAAGGCTCCGACCCGATCGCATTGGGGATGGGTGGCTAACAGTTCCTCCAGTTCTAGCCATTCTGGTGTACGTTCGCCCCTTGACCAATACTGACTGAGAAAGACTTCTAATTCCTTAGCCACCTCCGATAAATTCTCTTCATGGGCTAATTGACGAATGGCTTTGGCTGCTTGTGTACGAGAGAGGGTGCGACGACGGGGCGAGCGTTGGGTTCGTTCGGCCAAGGTTTGACTAATCGCTTGCAGTTGATCGATTAATTCTGATAAAGTGACGCGGCGTTGTTTCAGGGGTTTGGCGATCGCCCGACGGCGCAGTTGCTGTTCTAGACGCAGAGGCAGTCGATGGGAACCCCCTTGCCCACTTTCCCCATCCTCTTCTATGTGGGCTGCCAACTCTTCTAGAGAAAGATCGGCACTGGGCTGATCTTCTAAGCTTTGGGCTTTCAAGAGCACTAACATGGAGGCGTAGACAAAGGCTTGCCCTGATTCTGATAAGTCTGCCTGATCTTCTGGCTCTGAGCGATCGCTGTGAGTGGCGCGATCCGCCAGTCGCTCCAGAACCCGATCAATTAAATCAATGACTTGCACATCCCAAGGATCAATTTCCCCCCGTTGAGCCATTTCAATCAGCAGGGAAATCCCGATTTCGTGGGGTGAAGAGGAGGGGGGCGATCCCAGGGCTGCCCCTTCACTCGGATCAGTGGCAGATGGGAAAGCAAAAGAAGAGTTCATTGAGCGTCTACTCCAAATCGCTACTTTTCCTACGATATTACTTCAGGAACTTGCCTGACTTCCTCTGCATATTCCTGAAATAAAGAAAACAGACCTTAGTTGCTTGGGGTATGAGAAGTTAATTAGGAATAGGGCGGGTGAAGCGGTGACTCAAGAATTTCATTTATCTGTCACGCCAGTTGGTGAAGCGATCTCCACAGGAGCCACCTACTTAGTGCGAACTGAATTAGTGGAGCCTGGAGTTCCCTTAGCGGAAGAGCAGGTAGAGTGGCCGATCGCCCATTGGTTGGATTTAACGGCACGTTTGATGGGGGATTCCCTTTTTTATCCCTCTGCTCTTTCCCAGGAAGCTTTGTTGTTGGCCCAGTCAGAAGATTTACTGCAATTCGGTCAACAATTGTATGCGGCTCTGTTCCAGGGGACGATCGCCCAAAGTTGGACGACCGCTCAAGGGATTGCCCATAATCGGGGAGAAGCTCTGCGCTTGCGTCTGAGGTTGAAGGATGCGCAGATTATCCGCTTGCCTTGGGAAGTTTTGCACGGTGGCGATCGCCCTCTCACCACCAATACGGAGATTCTGTTTTCTCGGTATCATCCCGCACCGAGAATGCGTCCCAGCCCAGACCGGGCGATCGCCAATCCCTTAAAGATTCTCATGGTTCTTTCTGGGCCGAATGATCGGCAAGGATTAGCCCTTGATCGGGAAATGAACCGCCTCAAAGCTGAATTTGAACATCAACCCTTCCTAGGCTTAAAGATCCAATTGGATATCCTGACTTCTGCGGATCGGGAACAGTTAACCCAAACTTTAGAACAGAGACAGTATCATATTTTTCACTATTCTGGTCATAGCCGTCCGAGTGCCTTCGGCGGCGAAATTTATCTGCATAATCAACAAAATGGCTTAACCGAGCAACTCAATGGGGAAGATTTAGCTGGTTTGTTGGTCAATAATGGTATTTCTATGGCGTTGTTTAATTCCTGTTGGAGTGCAGGAGCGGGAGAGCAAACTTTGGCGGAAAGCTTGCTCAAACGGGGGATTCCTTGTGTACTGGCAATGGGCGATCGCATTCCCGATCAGGTAGCGATTACCTTCAGTCAATTGTTTTATCGCAATCTCAAACGAGAATACGGGATCGATCTGAGCTTAAATCGTACCCGCCAAGGGTTAATTTCTGCCTACGGATCGAATAGCTTGTATTTTGCCCTGCCGATTCTCTATCTCCAACCCGGCTTTGATCAATTTATCCCCGATCGCCCAGAGGTACGCTTGCCGGTGGTTCCTGTGCCGGTTTCGAGCTTGGCAGAACCGGTTTATCCCCCATTAACTTCTCCAATTTCCTCGGAGCGTTCGCGCAGCGACTCCGTAGGAGTATCGCCCAATCCCCAGGAGCCATCAGATTGCCACTCCTTTGATCGGTTAGGCTGCCAGTTGTATGAGGAAGGGAAAATCACGGCAGCGATGGAAGCCTATCAACTCGCCTTAGCCACGAATCCTTACTATGTTGATGCCTATTATCACCTCGGTTTAGCTCTGCATCGGCAAGGACGGATTGAGGATGCGGTGGAAGCCTATCGCCAAGCCCTTGATCTCGATCCGGAACATCCTCAAGCCAATCTGGCTTTGAATGGAGTGCTCGAGCAAGCGCCTGCTACTCCCCCAGTGCCCCCACCCCCGACTCCGGCTCCGGCGGCAGCACCCCAGAGGAGAGGACACTGGATACTCTCTCTCTCTGGGGGGGGAGTTTTGGTGGCTGTGGTGATGGGGGTGGTTTTGGCTCGGAATGTGATGCCTTGGTGGACTGTGCTTCGCTCTCCTAGGGGGAGTTTGCCGGTGGTGGCGGATCTGCCTCAGCCGGAAAATGAGAATGTGGCATTGATGCAAGGGGCGATCGCTCAGTTTCGTCAAGGGAATTTCAGTGCTGGCGCCATTCAGGTGGAGAAACTCCTCGATAGCAGTGTGATTAACTATGCCCTTGAGGCTCTCAGAGCAGTTCCCTCTCAGCAGCAGGATCATCCTCAGATTAGTTATCTCTGGGGGCGTTTGGCTTGGCAGGCGATCCAACAGGGCAACTCGGATTATAGTGTGGATGATGCGAGACGCTATTGGGAGCAGGCGGTGAAGGGTGATCCTCGCCAGCCTGATTATTACAATGCTCTGGGTTTTGCTTATTATGCGGAAGGGAATCTGGGTTTGGCTGAAAAAAGTTTTGCTCAGGCGATCGCCCTCACCGATACCCCCACCGCTCCCCAACGGTTGACTGCTTATGCCGGTACGGCTTTGGTTTATGCTCAAAAGGCTAGGGAGGATGAGGCGGCTCAGGTGTATCAGTTTGTCATGCAGGCTGATCCGTCTCAGTTTCAGCCTCAAGCTTTGGGTACTCAAAGTTGGCTGTGGACAAATACGGCGATCGCTCAATGGCAGTTTTTGTCCACTCGCACTTCCCGTGTGGCGGAAAAGGTGGAGCTTGAGCGCCCGTAACTGTATTCTGGATCTATAACCAATGCCCACTTGTCGGTCACCAGTGGGCATTGGTTGGTATGATCTTCAGGGTACAAGACGCTTCGACGTTAACCCGCTAGTTCTTCACTAGCTGAGACGCAGAAAGGCACTGGCTCCGATTTGTATCGGCGATCGCCTTCATATCGCTGAAACTGCTTTAACTCCGCTAACAGATGCTCTAACAGTGCAATATGCTCCTGGCTGAAAAAAATCGAGAACCCATTGCCCCCTAAAGAATACCCCGGTACATAGAGCGAAACCTGATGATGACGCGGGTGACTGGTCAAAATCGTCATTTCCGTACCATCGAGCTTATAAGTAGTATCCGTCCAAGTTTGAGCCATCATTTCACCTCCTATCCCAATGTTGAACTTTTTTTCAACACTGTCATCCTAACTCAAGATCCCTCCATTCGACAACCCATTTTTTGATTTTTTATTCAAACTAGAGATAGGATAGACTTGTAATGGAGAAAACCGATGATCACAGAAACTTTTGGTAAGATCTTGCGTAAGGCACGGAAAGACAAAGGCCACTCCCAACGGAGTCTGGCCAGTCTGGTCAAGCTTGATTTTACCTACCTGTCCAAACTAGAAAATGATCGCGCTGACTATCCCCCCAAAGAGGAAGTCATCCGTGCCCTAGCCAGCCATCTTGACCTAGATCCAGATATGTTGGTATGCCTAGCTGGACGCATTCCCCATCAATATGAGGACTTGCTCAAGCAAAACGCCAATACCATGCCCATGCTCTTAAGGCGGCTACGGGAAAACCCAGACTTCGCCAAAAAGGTCTTTGAAGCAGCCAGTGAGGATGCCCCCAGTTGAGTCTCATCAAACCCTACCGCTTCTATCCGAAACCAGAAATTGAGGGTCGGGCTAATGACCTCCTGTTACGTATGGAATTTACGCCAAACTGGAAGCCATCCTGGCCCTTAGAAGTAGACCGTGTGGCAGATTTCTTGGATTTGGGAGTGGTGTGGGATCGGATTCCGGCTGATGAGTATGGGCCGATTGCGGCCCGCATTCTTCCCCTAAGCCGTCAAATTGAACTCAATGAAGAGATTCTCAGTTTACCGGCAGGATTCTTGGCTTCCACTCTGGCCCATGAGATTGGTCATTGGATGCTGCATATTAACCATGCGGAAGTCCAGGAAGGGATAGAGCCAACCCTATTACGACGCAATGCTGGGGATACGCTAATTTGTCGTCCGAGTACGTCTTTGAAAGAGTTAGAGGCGATCGAATGGCAAGCACAATATTTTGCCAGTTGCTTGCTGATGCCAGAAGCAGTACTCAAAGAGTGCTGCCACCATCAAGATCTCACCCGATGGTCAACTCTGTATCAACTGCGGGATCAACTAGGGGTAACTATTTCTAACTTAGTGAATCGTCTCCAAGATTTAGGTTGGATTGAGATTCCCCAAGGTTCTCGTCAACTGGTGGCAGGGAAAGTAGATTGGGATTTGCCAAGGAAGTCTTGGGGATAGTCTTCTCCCTCCTAGGGACAGAAGATAGACCGACCCAGCGCTTCCTGAATAGTTGGCTTTAACGAGAAATGCGCCGCTTCCGACGAGCAGCGACGGCTTTGCGCTTGCGTTTCTCTTGAGGGGTCTCAAAATGGCGACGACTTTTCACATCTGCCAGGATTCCGGCTTTAGATACTTGGCGCTTAAACCGACGTAACGCTGAGTCAATGCCTTCGTTTTCTCCGACTACCACTTGGGTCATTCTTGATTCCTTGCCTGAGTTTGAGTGAACAGTTAGGGTAAATAGATATCTTTACATCTTACCAAAAGTTGGAGAAGAATCAACCGGTGATAGGGAATTGTTGTTTTCTTCCTCCCTCCCCCCATTTTCTGGCTGTTTGATCTAATGGTCTCAATTTACTCTACATTTAAGGTGTCTTGGTAGGGGAGTTTTTCCCACAGGACTCGATAGAGTTGCAGGGGATCTTTTTTGCCTTTGACTTGAACAGGAGATAGGGTTTCGACGGGAATATTGTGTTGTTTGATTTGGTTAAATGTACTGTCTGAAATGAGAATTTCATCTGCTTTTGCTGTGTTGCAAATGCGACTGGCGACGTTCATGGTGTCTCCGATGTGGGCATATTGAATGAGTCGTTCGCTGCCAATGTTGCCGGAGGCAACTGGTCCTGTATTTAAGCCGATATGAATTTGCAGGGGGTGGTGGTTACGGCGCTGGCGCTGAATGTTGAGTCGCCGTACTGCCCATTGCATGGCAACAGCGGCTCTGACGGCTCGTTCGGCATCGTCGTCTGTGCGATAGGGAGATCCCCAGACGGCGACTAAGGCATCGCCAATATATTTTTCTAGGGTTCCTTCATAGGGAAAGACGATTTCTTCGACCATCATGCTAAAGTATTCGTTGAGCATTTCAATGACTTCACGAGGGGACATGATGGCGGACATTTGGGTAAACTGAGTGACATCAGAAAATAGGGCGGTGACTTCGGTATCGACGATTTTATTGAGGTTGCCTTCTTCTCGTAGTTTTTGGCTGACGGCTTTGGGGAAAAATCGTTCGAGTTTGTCGCGCAAGAGGGCTTCGGATTGGATTTTTTGATAGAGTTGGGCATGGGCGATCGCGATCGCGGCTTGATTGGCTAATGCTGTTAAAAATTCTACATCTTCATCCGAATAAACATTAGATAAGGATAAATTATCTACATACAAGACCCCAATAACGGTATCGCGGGGTTTGAGAGGAGCACAAATCGATGCATGAATAGATTGGGCGATCACGGAGGCGGCATCACTAAATCGACCATCAAATTGAGCATCCGCAGTGAGGATAGTTTGTTGTTTTTCGAGGACAAAGTTAGTAATTTTTTGGCTATAAAACTGATAATCTGCATGAATCCCTGGGCGGGAATTCACTGCCTTAATTTGGAGTTGATTGGTTTGAGGGTTGACTAGGAGGATAGCAGTGCGGTCAATTTGCATCAAATTCATCAGAATCTCTAGGATTTTTTTGAGGAGATTTTCTAATTTATCTGGGTGAGAAAGTTGAGTGCTTACCTCTAAGAGTAATTTGAGTTTATCTTCTTTTCGTTTTTGCCGATCTTGTTCGCGTATTTTCAGGATAGAGTGGGATGATTCATGCTCAGAAATCAATGCAGGGGTTTGATTTTGGGGAAACTCTTTAATGATTGTGGGGTTTTGTCGAGGATCTAGTCCTGTATCTTCTTGAATAACTTCTATTTGATCGCGATATTTGAAAATGACTTTACCGAATCTTACTGTATCGCCATCTTTAACCCATTTGTTTTCAATGCTGACTTCATTAATGAAGGTATGATTACTGCTATTAAGATCGCAAATTTCTACGCCATGGGCTGTCCATTGAATTTCGGCATGGTGGCGAGAAATGCTGGCATGACTAATGACAATACTATTATCGAGCGATCGCCCTAGGGTATTGACTCCCCAGCGTAATTCATAGATTTTTTCATCCTGACTATTGGGGGCGTGAATTAAGTAAGGCATTGGCTTTGGGTGGGAGCATTGATTAATGATTGGTGCAGGAAGTCATTATTTTCTGATTATAAAGGATTTAAATGGGTTTGGCAAATAGGGTATATTGGCGTATGGGTTGAGCATATCGAGTGCTAATGTTGAGAGAGGAATTGCTTTGATGCATCAAAGCGTGAATGACAAATTGATATCCTAAATCCTGGGCAATTTGATGACACTGAGAGACTAATAAGTTTCCTAGTCCAGCATAATTACGTTGGGGAAGAATTGCGACGGTTTTGAGGATAATGGTGTGGCAGGGTAAGTTCTGCTGGGTTTGGTACCAATCGGGAAGAGCGAATAAAAAGCCAATCAGTTTTTTTTGATGTTCAGCTAATAATACTAATTGAGGATTGATATAGGGACGGATTAGGGTATACTGAGTGATAAATTCGTCTTCTGTAAGGGGAGTGTAGAGAAAGTTTTGGCGGAAACTAATTTGGGCAACTTGGTAAATTTGATGGAGTTCTTGTTCCCAAGAGGGGAGGTGAAGGGGGCGGATGGTAATGCCTAGGGTTTTGAGGCGATCGCTTACTCGTGATAAGCGCGGATCGGATTGATTTAAATCACTGACTAAGGCGGAATAATACTGAGAAAAGGGGGTAAAACCAAACTGGATGGCTTGATCGACAAATTCTGGGGGATGATGGGGTTCGAGGAAGAAAATGGGGCGATTTCCCCAATTGGTAATCCAGCGATAGTTGTGCCAAGTGTTGCCATCGATTGGGGCGATCGCTAAGGTACAATGATGTTGGGCTAACACTGGAAAGGCATGGTTGAATAATAGGGTTGCTGCTTCCTGATTCTGAGCGGCATAATGACCAATGAAGCCTAATTGTTCTTGGGGATAAACGGGGGTATGATGCCACCAGAGAGAGCAGCGAGCGATTAACTGATTTTGCTCAATGATTGCTAAGTGGAGATCGGGTTGATGGTGGGTAAAAATCTCTGGAGTTAAGGGAGAAATTCCTTGTAAATGAGTCAGATTTTCAAGGGATTGACTGGCAGAGATTGAGAGAATTTCGGCCATAGATTTATCTTGGATAAAGGGAAAGAAAGGGGAGAGCGATCGCTGAGCAAACTCCTACAATTAGGGAGCGACTCACCCACAGGGGTGTTTCTGTCCACTGATAGTCTTGCAGAGTCGCTGCGCGAGCGCGAAACTGTTGTTGTACAATGGCAAAGGCGATCACCATTACTATCACTGATCCTAACCCCACTCCGGTAAAGAGGAGGGTGGGAAAATTGACTCCTTTTAGTAGTAAGAATGGTATAAACATTAATCCCCATCCTTTGATGATTGCTCTAGTAATTAATCCCTCATTTGGTAAGTGAGGATACAGGTGGGGAACGGCAATATCAATGATGGCTAAATGGGCAGCAAAGGCTAAGGTATAGGGATAAAAATAAATAGGTATTCCCTGAAATTTGGCAAGCAATAACCAAAATAATCCTGTAGCGCCAATACTCAAAACGGCTCGTATATCATGACTCCGTTGGGGATATTGCCGAGTCCAGGGACATAGGAAAGAGTAGGCTAAAAATAAAACTAAAGGAGGAATAAACCATTGCCAGTTTCCTAATATCCAGATGAGATATCCTAACCAAGCAGTGCCTAAAACTGCACTATCATTTAGGGTAGTGCGATGCCGCCAACTGAAGATTATTGTTCCTAAAATTAAGGTGAGAACCAAGCGAAATCCGAGGGCGTGGGTTTCCATGGGGAGGAGTAATTTGAGCATGATTAATCCTCCCAAGGGAATGAATAAGTTATCTAAACCTTGCCAGGAAATGGCTTCTACTACCATGACTTGTAAGCCAAGAATTAAGGCAATGAGTAGGGTTTCTGCTCTGCCGGTTTCTGTAAGTAGGAGTAAGGGGATGTGGGTGCTTAAAAAGGCAACGGTAAAAAAGGCAATGGAACCTTCTGCGCTCTTGCGTCCTTCAGAGGTACTATAGGTATGGAATCCGTAGCTGACTCCAATCAGTGCGGCTACAGCATCAGCGAGGGTGAGAATTAGGATAGGAATGAGATAGTAAATGGGGTTTTCTTGGGAGAAGGTAAAGACTAAAACAATCGCTAGAGGAAAATAGAGTTCGCCCCAAGAAGTGCGAGCGACACTTGCGGTGACTTTTCCTAAACGCTGATGTAGATAAGGGATCTTTTTGAGACTACAAAGAAAGGCGATCGCCCCGATTCCTAATGCTATAATCGGCAGAGGAGAATTAAATAGCCAGGGGAAAGTTAGTGTGACTAATCCCATCCCCATATGCAGGAGTTTCCGCACCCATTCTGGATGAGGAGAATACTGGTGTTGATAGGCTCGCAGGAGGAGAATTAGTCCTGTGAGAATAGAGACTACCATTAATATTCCTACCCACGCAGGAAATAAGGCAACCGGAGGAGTCATGAGGAGTGAGAGAATGAGGGAATAAAAATCTCTAATCTAATTGTTAGTTTGCTGCGATGGAAAATAGATTTTCATAGCGATTTAAGGCTTGTTCTAGAGAAAAGTTTGCCATGGCATACTCTCGCCCTTGTTTGCCCAATCGCTCTACTTCTGCGGGCTGATGATAAAGGCGGGCAATTTCATTGGCCAAAGCTTCGGCATCTTCTGGGGGAACGACTACTCCTCCTCCACTGTCTCGTACTGCTTTCGCGGCTGTGCCATCATCAGGAACTGATGCAAGGATAGCTCGCCCGCTAGATAAAATTAAGGGAATTTTTGAGGGCAAGTTAAAGGTAGTAACTCGTTGTTTTTGAACCACTAAGCCTAGGTTGGCTGCGGCATACATTTGGGGAAGAGTTTCGCGAGGTTGAAAAGGCAAAAGTTTAACATTCGTAGCCTTGAGGCGATCGCATTCTGCTTGTAGAGTACCGAGTGCTTTTTGTTCTCCCACAATCACAAATTGGATCGCTTCTATATGCTGTAATTGAGTAGCGGCTGCAATGACCGTATTTAAACCTTGAGTGAGGGCAATATTTCCGGCATAAAGAATGATAAACTTACCCTTGAGTTGATGTTCGGTGCGAAAGGGATTTGGCTCTTGGGGAAGAGGACGAATAAAGTCTACATCTACCCAATTAGGAATACAAGTTATTTTGCGATCGCTAATCCCTTGAGAAAGCAATTTTTCTCGAAATCCTTCCGCAATGACACTAATTTGCTTTGAAGTCGAATAGGCTAAGATTTCCAAACTTTCTGCGATCTTAAAGAGAAGAGACTCTCGCTTTAACAAGCTGACTCGCACCGCCGCTTCGGAAACAATATCTTGTAAGTTCAACACCACTGGACAACGACGAGAAGCCGAAAACAAACTAACCGGAATAGCGATGGGTAAAGGAGGAATAGTAGCAAAAACGACATCTGGTCGCCATCCCCGATAAGCTTGAACAATACTACTGACAATAAAACTCCCATCCAGTAACAGCCGATCTAATAATCCTGGTTTTGGCCCTTTAATGTAGATATAACTCCGTTGAATCATCACCCCATTTTTGACTTCTGTAAGATAAAATTTACCTCGATAACCTTCGTACACCTGACGCTCCGGATAATTCGGCATCCCGGTGACGACTCGTACCTGGTGTCCTCGTGCGACCAACCCTTCTGCCAATTCGGTCATCAATGGTGCAATACCGATGGGTTCGGGAGCATAGTTGTAAGAATAAATGAGAATATGCATAAAATTAGACTGCGATCGCACTCTCGGATTTATCGGTCAGTATAATCTAGATTTTACAAAAATCTTACAAAAATCTTACAACATCTTGAGGCGATCGCCTACCCCATCTCCCCACTTCCCCGCCCCACCCCATTTTCCTGACTGACTCCGTATCTTTACCGTGTTGCCAAATAATTTCTAGTTGTTGTACAATACCCATAGTCAGGGTGTTAGTTCAGCTCTTCCTTCAAAAAAACAGTCAAGCTAAAAAAACTACTTCATTCTACTCAAAAATCACCACAATAATTGGGAGCAAATTGCTTCACCAGAAGATCCCATTTATCGACTGAATCTAAATCGTCATAACCCCATCTACAAAAACCATGTTCAATCAACTAAATATTTCCCTGCCCTCTAGCCAAATTGTTTTTGTCGATGCCAATCTTCCCAATTACCACATACTCATTGATGGGATCAAACCAGGTATTAAAGTTATTGTCTTAAAAAAACATCAAGACGGTATTGCACAAATCACCCAACATCTAAAAACCTACCCAGCCAAATCCCTCCAATCAATTCACCTCATTTCCCACGGCTCTCCAGGCAATATTCAACTCGGTTCAACCTACCTCAATCAACACACCTTACCCCACTATCGTCCCCACCTCAAAGACTGGGTAAATTACCTGAATCATCGATCAGAAATATTACTCTACGGTTGTCAAGTAGCTCTTCAAGACATAGGTCGCCAATTTGTTCATCGCCTCAGTAATATCACTGGTGCAACTCTCGCTGCCTCCACCACCCTCACCGGCAATTCAGCCCTAGGCGGCAACTGGGAACTCGACTACACCACAGGAGAAATCCGCTCTCCCTTAGCCCTCTCTATACCAACCCAAATCGCCTACCCCTCCATCTTCCCTGACATCTACCCTAACCCCTTCTATGCTGTTCGAGCTAGTGGTAGCACCTCTGCGCTCTATTTGGTAGATATCACTACTGGTGACGAAACTCTCATTCCAGGGGGAACCTTAAGTTTTCAAACCTTCGCCATTGCCCGCGAGTCGAATACCGGGCGAGTCTATTATGTTGGTACCCAGAGCGATGGCACTGCTGCGGTTGCCTATTGGGACCCCGCTACCCAAACCAATACCACTCTCCCTAATGCTACAGGTCAAAGTGTTCAGTTTCTTAAACTGGCTCAAGCCCAAGACGGCACCATTTATGGCTTGGGAAATACGGCTAGCCTCTACAGTATCAACCCTGGTACAGGAACTGCCACAAACCTAGGTGCGATCACGGGTGGGACTCCAGCATTTACAGGGGGAAGCGGTGATGCGGCGTTTGATCCCACAGATCCTAATAAACTCTTCGTTTCTGTGGTCGCTGGTAGCCAATTAAGACTTTACACCGTAGATGTAACCACTCGAGTAGCCACCTATGTTGGTGAATCTGGATTAGCCAGTGTTACCAACTCAGGATCGTTAGGGTTTGGAGACGATGGAGAGCTTTATGCCGTGATTCAATCGGCTAGTGGCACTACGTTCTCCAGGCTCAATCAAACCACTGGAGTTGCCACAACCATCAAAACAGGGAGTGTTGTCTATGGTGACTTCGGAACTCTACCCAGTCCAACCCCAGACGTAGATTTTACCATTACCAAAACCGATAACCTGACCAATGTGGCTTCGGGGAGCAACATTACTTATACGATTAGTCTAACTAATAATGAAGTTGGCGATCGCGTTGTTGGTCTCATCGTCAAAGACACCGTGCCTACCGGTGTCACCGTCATCCAATGGAACGCCAGCGTCACCAACACTTCCGGACAATCAAACATCATCAATGGCGCATCCGGAACCAACAACAACATCTTCACCAGCGTCAACATCGGCCCAGACGACACCCTCACCATCCTCATCCAAGGCACAGTAGCCGCCACTCCAGGAACAGTCATCACCAACACCGTTGAAGTACCAGGACTCAACGACACCTCCGCAGACGACACTCTCATCGACACCACCACCGTAGTCGCCAGCCCCACTGCCGATCTCAGCCTCACCAAAACCGACAACCTCACCGCTACAACTCCTGGCAGC
>CAZTRW010000102.1:0-14034 GCA_964616725.1 uncultured bacterium | reverse complement strand
ACTCGCAAATTTATTTACGATCTCTGGGGAGATGCAGTGAATATTGCTTCCCGGATGGAATCTCAAGGAGAACCCGGCCAGATTCAGGTTACTCAACAGACTTATGAATTATTAAGAAATAACTATCATTTTCGGCAACGAGGTAAAATAGAAGTTAAAGGCAAAGGAGAAATGTTTACCTATTGGCTTTTAGGTCAATAGCCGATCCCAAGCACGATTGTTAACATTATCAGCGATCCCCTCCCGTGCCAGATCAAACCCTCTTTTTAAGAACGATAGGATTATTTTTAGATTCGTTAGTGTTTTAAAACTCCGATAAGAAAACAATGTTTAAACAATTTTATGGTCATAATTGCCAATGTAAAATCCCCTTAAACCTCCTGCTCGTTATCCCACTCATCACACAAATTTTCGCAGTAGTTAGTTTAACAGGATGGTTATCGATCCGCCATGGCAAACAAGCAGTAAAGCAAGTGGCCCATCAATTGCAACATGAAATCGTAGAACGGATTGAGCAGAAACTCTCAGAATATCTAGCTATTCCCCATACTGTCAATCAAGTTACCCTCGATAGCCTGCAATTAGGCTATTTAGAAATGGAAGACTTGGGGAAACTGCAAAAACACTTTATCCGGCAACTCCAAAGCTTTAAGTCGATTGATTCCCTATTTTTCGGGAGTGAAACGATGGAATTCATCGGCATCATCAATGGGCCAAAAGGACTGGAGCTAATGAAAGCAGGCCAAGAGACTCAAGGAGCCATTCAATTTTACGCGCTCAACGATCGCGGTACTCCGATAGAACTGCTCAAAAAAGCCCCCCATTTTCCCATTCGCGATCGCCCCTGGTATCAAGCCGCTCTCCAAGCCCAAAAAGAAGTATGGGGGCCAATTTTCACCTACCATGCTTACCCCAAAATGGCCATTCCTGCCAGTATTCCGATCAAAAATCAACAGGGAAACCTGATTGGAGTCCTAGGCAATAACTTTTTTCTCACCCAAATTAGTGATTTTCTCGCCACCCTGAAAATTGGTCAATCAGGACAGACTTTCATTATCGAACGTTCAGGAGAATTAGTCGCCAGCTCTACCCTACGTCAACCCTTCATGATCAAAGATGGCGTGACTCAAAGAATTCAAGTAACAGAATGCAACGATCCCATCATTGATGCTACCTCAACTTACCTATTAAACACCCTGGGGTCATTCCACAGTGTGGCCCAATCCCAACAACTAGAATTTCAACTCCAGGGAAAACGGCAATTGGTAGAAGTAACCCCCTATCGGGACAAATACGGCCTAGATTGGTTAATCGTGGTGGTAGTTCCAGAAGCTGACTTTATGACACAAATTCAAGCCAATACCAATACTACCATCACCCTATGTGCGATCGCCCTGCTCATCGCCACAGGCATCAGCCTAATTACAGCCCATTGGATTACCCACCCCATTTTAACCCTCGCCCAAGCCAGCGAAAACATCGCCCAAGGCAACCCCCGACCAAAACTGACTCCCACCGGCATTCGAGAACTAGATATGCTCTCCCAATCCTTCAACCAAATGGCTAACGAATTACAAGAATCCTTAAATACCCTAGAACACCGGGTGCAAGAGAGAACCTTAGAACTAGAAAAAGCCAAAGAAATTGCCGAAAAAGCCAATCGCGCCAAAAGCGAATTCCTCGCCAACATGAGCCACGAACTCCGCACCCCCCTCAACGCCATCATCGGCTTTACCCAACTGATGTTACGCTATCAAAGCGCCCATCAACAACAAGAACCTCTCAACATCATTCATCGCGCCGGAGAATATTTACTGCATCTGATTAACGAAGTCTTAGAAATGTCTAAGATAGAAGCGGGTCATCTGCAACTGAACCCCAGCCACTTTAATCTGCAACACTTACTCGAAACCGTTGAAGATCTATTTGCCCTCAAAGCTGCCGCCAAAGGCATTGATCTCAAATTAGCGATCGCCCCAGAAGTCCCCCATTACATTGGTACCGACGAAGGTAAACTCCGTCAAGTTCTGATCAACCTCCTCAGCAACGCCATCAAATTTACCCAACAAGGATCAATCACCCTACAAGTTCACACCGTCAGTTCCTCACCCCTCCAGCTAAACTTTGCCGTCGAAGACACCGGCTCAGGCATCTATCCCGAAGAACTCCCCAGCATTTTTATGCCCTTTATGCAAACCACATCAGGACAACTCTCCCAAGAAGGAACGGGACTAGGACTGGCAGTCACCCACAACTTTGTCCAACTCATGGGCGGAACCATCAAAGTCATCAGTCAAGGCTACGAATTTACCGCCGCAACCGCTCAACTCCAAGCCGTAGACTCCTCTAGCATCGGTACCCGATTTGAAGTCACCATTCCCGTTGAATTAGCACACCATCCTACCGTTGATCCAGACCAACATCACCGAGCCATCCACCTCGCGCCCGGTCAACCCTATTATCGCATCCTAGTTGTAGACGATCGCTGGAGCAACCGTCAACTCCTCTTGCAACTGCTCACCCCCCTGGGATTTGAGGTCAAAGAAGCCGAAAATGGCCAACAAGCGATCGAACTCTGGAAACATTGGCAACCCCATCTCATTTGGATGGATATGCGGATGCCCGTCATGGATGGCTATCAAGCCACCCAGCACATCAAGCAACATCCCCAACACCCCCCCACCATTATCATTGCCCTGACTGCCAGCGTCTTCGAGGAAGAAAAATCCATTGTCCTCTCTTCTGGATGCGATGATTTTGTGCGTAAACCCTTCCGAGAATCCCTGATTCTAGAGAAAATTGCCCAACACCTTGGGGTAGAATACATCTATGAAACCCTCTCTCACCCTTGCCCTGCTCCTGACGATACCAGTCTATCTACCCTGGAGTTAGCCAAAATGCCCTGCTCCTGGATTGAACAACTGCAATATTTTGCCGCCGGAGCCGATGGAGAACAAATCACACAATTGGTGGTGCAACTGCCCCCAGAATTGGGCCATATTCGTCAGACCATTTTAAATTGGGTGAATCAATTTGAATTTGAACAACTGGTCAATACCACCGCAGAAGCCCTCACCCTTGCCAATTCTGTGAGCAATTCCACCGATCCGATCTCAAGGATTTAGACTCATGGAGGATCGGGAAAAAACACTGACTCAACACCACCGCACTGCCCAACCCTGGGTGGTTCATTTCCTCTGGAATTTAGTCAAAAAATGGAGTTGGCTCGGTGGTTTTATTGCCTTAATGTTTGCCACCTGGTTTGGGGTAGTGATGATACAAGATCCTAAATCTTCTAGCTCCGATCGCGCCACAATGGAGCTGGAAGCCTGGTGTATTTGGGTGGGGGGAATTCTCTTGCTCATTGGCAGTATTAATGGTTGGCTTTGGTGTGCTTATCGACGACAACAACAGGTCAAACTGAAGGAACAAGAAGACTTGTTAGAGTTGTGTCTGCGCTATTCACCAGGAGCGATCGCCATTTGCGATCGGCAAATGTGTTATCTTTGGGTCTCGGAACAATGGCTCCTCGTCCATCACCTCAAACCCTACCAAATTATCGGCAAATCCCACTACGAAATCTTCCCCGACATTCCCGAACAATGGCGACAAATTCATCAACAATGTTTAGCCGGGCAAATTCAACGCTGCGAAGAAGATCCCTTTTATCGAGCCGACGGTTCCCTAGACTGGGTGCGCTGGGAAATCCATCCCTGGTACACCAGTAAAGGTACCATTGGCGGCATCGTCTTCTTTACCGAAATCATCACCGCCCAAAAAAACACCATTGAACAACTCCGGCAAATAGAAGCTCGCTGGCAAACCCTCGTCAACAGCACCTCTGATGGTCTCATTATCGTTGACCAAACCGGAAAGGTTCGCTTTGCCAACCCCGCCGCCGAAAGAATTTTGCACAAATCCCAGGCTGAATTAATCAATTATCCCCTGGGCTTACCCATGGTCGTTGGTCAAACCGCAGAAATTGAAATTGTCCAAAGCGGAAAAGTGGTTGGAGTCTCAGAAATCAGCGTCGCTCCCGTACAA
The DNA here is from genome assembly GCA_964616725.1 of uncultured bacterium. Taxonomy (GTDB): domain Bacteria; phylum Cyanobacteriota; class Cyanobacteriia; order Cyanobacteriales; family Desertifilaceae; genus Roseofilum. The sequence goes on along the minus strand of CAZTRW010000102.1, from coordinate 9,990 downwards.
TGGGATGGCACTTCTGCCTTAGTGGTATCCCTACGAGACATTACCGAACGACGAGAAGCTCAAATGAAACTCTGGGAGCGAGAAGAACGATTACAAGCCATTTTTGACCAAGCTGCCATGGGGATTGCCCTAGCCTCTCCTTCTGGGGAAATTGTGGAAGTCAATGAACGATTTTGTCAGCTCGTCGGATACAGCGAATCACAATTATTAACAATGACCTTTCGTCAACTGACTGATCCAGAGGATTTACCCCAGGAAGAATTGTACCTAGAGGAGCTATTAAGTGGTAATAGTCAGACCTATAGTCTGGAAAAACGTTATCGGCGCTCCGATGGTCAAGTACAATGGGTGTATATTGCTGTTTCCGTTGTCCGAGATTGGATGGGGGAACCGAAGCAATTCATTGGTGTGGTGGCCGATATTCAGGAGCGCAAGGAAATTGAAAAAGCCCTGAAAGTAGCCACGGAAGAACGGGAGCGAGAAATTCAACGACAACTGCAACAGCAAGCAGAAACAGCACGAGCGGTAGATGCCGTAGTAGACAAAACGCGATCCTTCTTGGATGTAGAGACGATTTTTAGGACAGTGACCCATGAAGGACGCAAGCTGTTACAGTGCGATCGCGTTATGGTCTATCAGTTTAACCCCGATTGGACCGGTAAATTCGTCGCCGAATCCCTCAGTCAAAACCAAACCCCCTTAATGTCCACTATCCCAGCCGAATCAAACCTCAATAGTCTCAGCGATTGTTTTTGGAAAACTCCACAGGCACCAGAAAAAATTACCGAAAGTTACGTCGTCAACGATCTATCTCTAATGCAATTTTCTCCCTGTTATTTAAGATTTTTTCAAACTCATCACATTCGTGCCTACTTAATTGCCCCCATCCGCCAAGGAGAAAAACTTTGGGGACTCCTCGCCGCCTACCAAACAGATACCCCCCGCCTCTGGCAACCTTGGGAAATTAAAGCGGTAATTCGGTTAGGAAAACAACTCGGTATTGCCTTACAGCAAGCCGAATCCGTCAAAGAAATCCAGCGCCAATCGGAAAAAATTATTCAAGTGCTACAGGCAGAAGCCCAGATGAAGCAAGCCAAAGAAGCTGCTGATGCCGCCAATCAAGCCAAAAGCCAATTTCTTGCCAATATGAGCCATGAATTACGCACTCCCCTCAATGCCATTTTAGGATTCACCCAACTCTTGTCTCGCTCTGTCCTTTTGCCCGATCGCATCTCTCGCCAAGAACAACAGGAATACTTGAAAATCATCAACACCGCCGGAGAACATTTATTAGAATTGATTAACGATATTTTAGATTTATCCAAGATTGAGTCCGGCAAAATTACCCTTAACTGCAATAGCTTTGATTTGTACCGAATGCTTGGTAAACTAGAAGAGATATTTCACCTCAAAGCCACCCAAAAAGGTCTACGCTTCCAAGTAGAGTGGGATGCCCATGTCCCGCGATGGGTGATGGCAGACGAAGGAAAATTACGGCAAGTGCTGATTAATTTACTCAGTAACGCCATTAAGTTTACTTCTCACGGCCAAGTGAGATTACAAGTGAGGCGAAGGGAGCAAGATACTCGTTTATATTTTGAGGTAGAAGATACTGGCCCAGGAATTCCTCCTGAAGAAAGAAACCAAATTTTTGAACCCTTTGTGCAAACGGAGTTAGGCCGTCGTTCGGGAGAAGGAACTGGCTTAGGATTGTCTATTTCTCAGAAGTTTGTTCAGTCTATGGGAGGAGAAATTCAGTGGGTTTGTCCTATGAGCGGAGGCACTCAGTTTTGGTTTTATCTCCCCTTTGAAGAGGTCGATCCCATGCAAACATCAACCTTGGGGAGGACTCCCCAGGTGATTGGTTTGGCTCCCAATCAACCCACCTATCGGATTTTAGTGGCTGATGATGTCTGGGAAAGTCGCCAATTTTTGGTTAAACTACTTAGTTCCGTAGGCTTTGAGGTACGCGAAGCTACTCAAGGACAAGAGGCGATTGAGGTGTGGGAAAATTGGCAACCCCATTTGATTTGGATGGATATGCAAATGCCGGTGATGGATGGATATGCGGCAACTCAGGTGATTCGGCGCTCTTTGCGAGGTCAGGCGACTACTATTATCGGGTTGAGCACCCATCGGTTGGGGGAACTCTCTGCGGAGGTAGGGACAGAACACTTTATGAATGCGACTTCAGGATGTGATGCTTGGATGAGTCAACCGTTTCAGGAGGGTGAGGTTTTTGAGACCATGGCTAAGTATTTGGGGGTGCGTTATGTTTATGGTAATACTGAGTCGTTGATTTTACCTTTACAGTCTGAGATGGCTGCACCTAATTTGCTGGAGCCTAGGGATTTGGAGGGGCTTTCTGCGAGTTGGGTATGGCAACTCTATTACTGTGCTGCGGGGGCAGATGCAGAAGGAGTGCGCTATTTGTTGGGCCAACTTTCAGAGGAGTATACTCCTGTGGGTCAGGCGATCGCCAGTTTAGTCGATCAGTTTCGTTTTGATCGGATTATGAATATTGCTCACTCTAGTCTCAATCATGAATAACTCTGCTGTTGAACCCTCCAAGGGTAATTTATTAATTGTCGATGATACCCTCAATAATTTGCGGCTTTTATCCAATAGTTTGATGGAAGAGGGCTATAAAGTTAGAGGCGTAACGAATGGACCGATGGCATTAACCGCAGCCAGGACTATTCCGCCCGATTTAATTTTATTGGATATTAAAATGCCGGATATGAATGGCTATGAGGTCTGCCAGTGCCTGAAGGACGATCCCAAAACCAAGGATATTCCTGTGATTTTTTTAAGTGCTTTAGATGATGTTATTGATAAAGTCAAAGCCTTTCAGGTAGGAGGAATTGATTATATTACTAAACCTTTTCAGTTGGAAGAGGTGATTGCTCGGATCGAAAATCAGTTATCCTTGACTAAAGCCAAAGCTGAAATTTATAAACTCAATACGGAATTAGAACATCGAGTTCAAGAGCGCACCCAGCAACTCCAGCAGATGAATCAACAGTTAATGGTTACCAATCGAAAGCTGGAGTTAGAAATTGCGGAACGCCATAAAATTCAAGAAAAACTGTTGCACATGGCTTCCCATGATGCCTTGACAGGATTACCCAATCGTGTTTGGTTTATGGATTGTTTAATCCAAGCGCTCAATCGTTTTAAGTCAGAAAAAAATTATCAGTTTGCTATTTTGTTTTTAGACTGCGATCGCTTTAAAATGGTCAATGATTCTCTCGGCCATTTGGTCGGCGATCATTTACTGATTTCTGTCGCCAGACGCTTACAATCTTGCTTGCGATCTGGCCAAGTTTTAGCTCGATTTGGCGGAGATGAATTCGCCATTTTAATGGATCGAATTAATGATGTAGAACTGGCAATTAATTTAGCACAAAAAGTCCAAAACTCTCTCACTTGGCCCTTCCATTTACATCAACAAGAAATCTTTCTCAATGCTAGTATTGGCATAGTTTTTAGCACCCCTGATTATCAAGAGCCAGAGCAACTCTTGCGAGATGCAGATATTGCCATGTATCGCGCTAAAGGCAGCCATAAAACCTATCAAGTTTTTGATGCCATGATGCGTCAAAATACCCAAAAACGCTTTCAATTAGAAACAGATCTAAGGCTGGCGATCGAAAATCAAGAATTTGTCCTCTACTATCAGCCCATTATTGGTATCCAAACAGGTTACATTTCAGGATTTGAAGCCTTAATTCGCTGGCAACATCCCCACCAAGGATTTATCTCACCCGGCGCATTTATTCCCGTTGCTGAAGAAACCGGATTAATCGTTCCGATTGGATTATGGGTATTACAAGAAGCCTGCATACAAATTAAACAATGGCAGCATCAACCCTGGGTTTCCAATCCTTTAAACATCAGTGTTAACTTATCTGTAAAACAATTCAATCAACCGAGTTTAATCGATCAAGTCGATCGCATTTTAGTCAAAACTCAATTAGACAGTCAAAACTTAAAACTAGAAATTACTGAAAGTGCCATCATGGATAACCCCGAATTAGCCACTACAGCACTCCAAAAACTCAAGCAACGCCATATCAAATTAAGTATTGATGATTTTGGCACAGGCTACTCCTCCCTCAGCTACCTCCATCGATTTCCCATCGATAACTTAAAAATTGATCGCTCATTTATTAATCGCATCGGCGAAACCGGTGAAAACATAGAAATTGTTGAAGCAATTGTTACTTTAGCCCATCACTTGAATATTAGTGTTACCGCTGAAGGCGTAGAAACCCCCTCTCAACTGATGCAATTGCGCCAGATGGGATGCGAGGAAGCTCAAGGATACTTCTTTTCCCAACCTTTATCTAGTCAAGAGGTGAGCATTCTACTAGCCACTCGCCCCCATTGGTTGATCTCAGAAGCATAACTCTTGCAGTTCTGGGATAAAATTGCAAAAAAAATATTGATATTAGGATACACTAGGAAAATTATCACAAGCCATTCCCTTTCTCCCTCTAGCTAATATGATTCATCTTACCGGCTATCAAATCCTTTCCCAAATCTATGAAAGCTCTAACTCGGAAGTCTATCGAGGAGTTCGTCAAATTGACGGACAAAACGTCATCTTAAAAGTGTTAAAACAAGATTATCCTACTCCGGAAGAACTGACGCGATATAAACAAGAGTATGAACTGACTCGCTCCTTAGACATAGAGGGAGTCATTAGAGCCTACAGCTTGGAAAAATATCAGAAAACTTTAGTGATTGTCTTAGAAGACTTTGGAGCAACTTCATTAAAACAATGGCTGGAAGAACATCCTTTCAATTTAAATAAAAATCTGGAGATTTTAATTAAAATATGTGTAATACTAGGGGAGCTTCATGCCCAAAATATTATTCATAAAGATATTAACTCAGCCAATATCGTGATCCATCCCCAAACCCAGCAAGTTAAAATAATTGATCTGGGGATCTCTAGCCGAATTAATCGAGAAAATCCTACTCTAAAAACCCCTAGTGGATTAGAAGGCACCTTAGCCTATATTTCCCCAGAACAAACGGGGAGAATGAACCGCAGCTTAGACTATCGTACAGATTTTTATTCTCTGGGTGTCATGGCGTATGAACTTCTGACGCATCAGCTTCCTTTTGAAACCAATGATGATTTAGAAATGGTTCATTGTCATATTGCTAGACAACCTGTACCTCCAGATCAAATTAACCATAGTATTCCTCCCATTCTTGCAGAAATTGTCATGAAACTGATGGCTAAAAATGCTGAAGATCGATATCAGAGCGCTTGGGGTTTAAAGGTTGATTTAGAAAAATGTCTTGAACAATGGCAATCGATGGGTACAATTGAGCCCTTTATTTTGGGGTCTGAAGATATTTCTGATCGGTTTCAAATTCCGCAAAAGCTTTACGGTAGAGAAAAAGAAATTCAGATATTGATTACAGCGTTTGATCGGGTGCAAAATCAAAGTGAAATTATGCTCGTGACAGGATATTCAGGGATTGGCAAGTCTTGTTTAGTTCAGGAAATTTATAAACCAATTACTGAAAAAAGAGGATACTTTATTGCTGGTAAGTTTGATCAATTTCAGCGAAATTTTCCCTATTCTGCAATGGTTAATGCTTTGCAAAAGTTGGTACAACAAATTTTAACTGAAAGTCAAGATTTTATTGAGTTATGGAAAGAAAAAGTTTTGAGAGCGTTAGGGATAAATGGCCAGGTAATCATCGAGGTGATTCCTGAAATTGAACTAATTATTGGTTCCCAGCCTCCTGTACCTGATTTGGGGGCAACAGAGGCGCAAAACCGATTTAATTTGGTGTTTCAGAATTTTATTCGTGCTTGCTGTGCTCCAGATCATCCTCTGGTGATTTTTTTAGATGATTTACAATGGGCGGATGGAGCAACATTGAGATTAATCAAACTGATGATGTCTGATGTGAAGATGAAGTATTTGTTTTTGATTGGAGCGTATCGAGATAATGAGGTAGATCTTGGCCATCCTCTCACAATGATGCTGAATGAGTTGCGAGAAACTACGGCGATTATTAATGAAATCCATCTGACTAATTTGGGAATTTCAGATCTAAGACAATTAATGTCGGATACTCTGAAAAGGAATCGGGAGGATTTGGAGGATTTGGAGGATTTGGCTAATTTGGTTTTAGAGAAAACGGATGGAAATCCTTTTTTTGTCAATCAGTTTTTGCTGAGTCTTTATAGTGATAATATGATTAATTTTGATTATGGCGATCGCCACTGGTGTTGGGATCAAAAACACATCGAATCTCGTAATATTACGGATAATGTAGTAGAGTTGATGCTTGGTAAGCTCAGAAAGCTCCCCGAACCTACTCAGGAGATTTTACAACTAGCAGCTTGTATAGGTGCTCAATTTAGTTTACAGACTTTATCCATTATTGACGAGCGATCGCCCTCCGAAATCTTCCCCAATTTAATCACCGCCATTCAATCAGGATTAGTTTTATCTTTATCTCCCTTAAATGAAGAACTCTTAATTCAAGATTATCAATTTCTACATGATCGAGTACAGCAAGCCGCTTATACCTTAATTCCTGAACACCAAAAACCTGCCCTTCACCTAAAAATTGGACGGTTATTACTCAAAAATTGCTCATCAGTAGAACGAGAAGAAAAGATTTTTGATTTGGTTAGTCATTTAAATCTAGGACAAAGTTTAATTGAGAACTCAGCCGAAAAGAAAGCATTAGCACAACTGAATTTAGAGGCAGGAGAAAAAGCCCAAAAATCAACAGCCTATGCCGCAGGACTATTGTATCTGAAAGCAGGAATTGAGTTAGTCGGAGCACAGGGTTGGCAATCTGACTATGCATTAACTTTAAATCTTCATAGCGTTGCCACGGAAGTCGCTTACTTAAACGCTGATTTAGAAGAAATGGAACAGATAGCCGCCCAGGTATTGCACAATGCCCGCACAATTCTAGATCAAACTCAGGTTTATGAGGTTTTAATTAATGCTCAAACTAGCCAAGGAAAGATGTTAGAAGGGATTAACTTGGGCAGAAGAGCGCTACAAGGATTAGGCGTGGAGTTTCCTGAAACCATCAATCGGAGTGAATCTGATGCGGCTTTAGTAGCCCTTAATCATCAATTGGCAGGACGAAAGATTGAGACATTAATCGATCTCCCCCTCATGACTGATCCCTCCACTCAAGCAGCCATGAGAGTATTGGGAATGCTCCTTGCTCCTGTGTTTCAAGGACAACCAGAATTATTGCCGATTTTGGGTATTACTATGGTGCGTTTATCCCTTGAATTTGGGAATACGCCCTCTTCTGTGGTGGGGTATGTGCTTCATGGTTTGGTACTCTGTGCCGTATGGCAAGAATTACAAACTGGCTATGAATTTGGCAGATTAGCTCTGGATTTACTGGAGCGATGTCATTGGATCAGTTTTAAGGCGATCGTGCATAATATGTTTGGGGCCCATATTCAACATTTTAGAGACCCGATTAGAGCTACTCTCAAAACCTTACATGAGGGTCATGATGCGGGTATGGAAACAGGGGATTTTCTATTTGCAGGATACAATATTTGTAATAGTTATCTCCATCGAGTTATGATTGGGATAGAGCTGGAGAACACGATTAGTGAACTGGTGGCTTATCGGGCGCTCATGACTCAGATTAAACAGTTTTCTCCCTTGGTTTACTTAGAGGTTTTGCAGCAGACGGTAACCAACTTGAGAGAAACAGTAGAGGCACCTCATCTTTTGCAAGGTGATATTTATGATGAAAGGGTAAAAATGCCCAAACAAAAGCAGGATAAGGAATTGACTTCCCTGGCTTTATTATACCTCTACAAACTGTACTTGGCGTATTTATTTGGCAATTATGAGGCAGGGTTAGATTATATTGCTATTGTCCAAGCAGAAAGTTATGAGAATGCGGTAACGGCGATGATTTTTTCGCCATTCTTCTATTTTTACGCTACTTTAACTTACTTAGCAGTTTTATCTCCAGACTCTCCGCCTGAACAATTTACCCGCATGGAAGAATATCGCTATCAAGTTTATCAATGGTCTCAAAATTCCCCGAAAAATCATCATCATAAATGGGATTTAGTGGAAGCTGAACGCTATCGGGTGCTGGGAAATCGAGCGGAAGCTATTGAGCATTATGAACGAGCGATCGCCAGAGCCAGAGAAACTCAATATATCAATGAAGAAGGGTTAGCGAATGAACTTGCCGCTCAGTTTTACCTCAGTTGGGGCAAAGAAAAACTCGCTCAACTTCATATCCAAGAAGCAGAATATGCTTACACTTATTGGGGTGCTCTGAGCAAAGTCAGGCATTTGAAGCAACAGTATCCCCAATTTTTTGACTCTTCCTTATCCATCGTTGGGCTAAAAGGAACTAGAGTCACGCGCAGCTCTATATCATCAACTGGATCTGGATCTACCTTAGATTTTGTTAGTGTGATTAGAGCTAACCAAGCAATTTCTGGAGAAATTGTCCTGGAAAAGCTACTCCGAGAATTGATGAAAATTATCCTCCAAAATGCTGGTGCCCAACGAGGATACTTAATTCTCGTAGAAGATCAAAATCTCATGGTTGAAGCATTGGGAAATATTGACTCAGAAGAGATTGAAGTATTACAACAGATTCCTATTGACGAATTAAACGATCTGTGCCACGCTGTCATTAACTATGTGGCGAGAACTCAAGAGAGTGTGGTTTTGCAGGATGCAACCACTCAAGGAAACTTTACTCAAGATCCCTATATTAAAAGCAATGGAACTAAATCAATTCTCTGTGTGCCTTTAGTTAATCAAGGGAAATTAGTTAGCTTAGTTTACCTAGAAAATAATTTAACCACGGGAGCGTTTACTGCCAACCGCGTAGAAATGATGCAATTATTATCAGGACAGGCAGCGATCGCCCTTGAAAATGCTTACCTCTATCAGACCCTAGAAAAAAAAGTAGCCAAACGCACAGCTCAGTTAGCCCTTGCTAATCAAGAAATTAAAAGCCTGAATGAAAAACTGAAAGCCGAAAATATTCGCCTGAGTTCAGAATTAGATGTCGCCAAAAAAATCCAACAAATGGTGTTACCGAAAATCACAGAACTAGAAGCGATCGCCGATTTAGAAATTGCTGGATACATGGAACCTGCTGATGAAGTTGGCGGCGACTATTACGATGTACTCACGGATGGAAATCAAGTAAAAATAGGCATTGGAGATGTCACAGGTCATGGCTTAGAAAGCGGAGTGCTGATGTTAATGGCACAAACAGTAATTCGGACTCTGCAAAATCTCAAATACAACAACTCAGTAGAATTTCTAGACATTGTAAACAAAACCCTCTATCAGAACTTACAGCGGATGAACTGTGATAAAAATATGAGTCTAGCCATTTTAGACTATCAAGATCGAGCCATCCGATTGAGTGGACAGCACGAAGAAATGATCGTAGTCCGCGCCGATGGAAAACTAGAGCGCATTGATACCCTAGATTTAGGATTTCCTATCGGTCTAGATAAAGAAATTGCCCAATTTATTAGAGAACAAAGTATTCTCTTAAATCCTGAAGATATCGTCATTTTATACACAGATGGGATCACAGAAGCAGCTAATCCAGCTAACGAACAATATGGTATAGAACGATTAGCCCAGTTAGCGGTAGAACATCGCCACTGTTCCGCCGCAGAGATTCGGGCAGAAATTATCAGCAACGTTCGCAACTTTATCGGCACACAAAAAGTGTTTGACGATATTACCTTAGTTGTCCTAAAACAAAAATAAACCTATGGCTATCTATCTCGACTCCGCCTTAATTACTGAAGCTAAAACCGCGATCGCCTGGGGATGGGTTACCGGGATCACCACCAACCCCACCTTATTAGCCAAAAGTGAACTTTCCCCAGAAGAAACATTAATACAACTAGCCGCGATCGCCCCCCAAGAACTCTTTTATCAACTCACCACCTCCACCTACCCAGCCATGATC
>CAZTRW010000101.1:0-14038 GCA_964616725.1 uncultured bacterium | reverse complement strand
GAATTAGACGGTGCGAATTTAACGGGAACGAATTGGGAAGGGGCTTGTTTAGCAGGAACTAACCAGGGGGTTTAACCCTTTTACGCTCCCGTTCCCTCCGGGCAAAACCATAGGTGAATACGGCCCAGGAAATGCTGAACTATGCACGATATTCAGTTTGATCCATCCCAGTTTACAATCTTGGTGGCTGAAGATAATGCCACTAATATGCGCTTGCTGATTGAACTTTTGCGCGATGATGGTTATCAGGTGCAGGCAGCTCGTAATGGACTTCAGTCTGTGCAAATTGCAGAGGAGATGTTGCCGGATTTACTGCTGCTGGATGTGATGATGCCGGGTTTAACTGGGTATGAAGTGTGCGAAATTCTGAAGAAAAATCCGACAACTCAACGGATTCCTGTGATTTTTATTAGTGCTTTAGCTCAGGTGTCGGATAAGATTAAAGCTTTTGAGTTGGGGGCAGCTGATTATATTACTAAGCCGTTTAATACGAAGGAGGTGATTGCGCGAATTAAGAGTGAGTTGATCCGGCGATCGCATCTCCAATCCCTAGAGCGGAAAATCACTACTCTGGAGCAAACGTTGTTACAGTTATCAGACTCATCTTTATCTTCATCGGCAGGACAAAAACAGTGGGAGATTCTGCTCAAAAAATTATCGCGTGAAGAAGCTCTCAGCCAGCCAGAAGAACGATGGAAACTGGCTTTTTGGGCAAATGAAGACGGAGTGTGGGATTGGGATCTTGATCGCAATCATGTTTTTTATTCTTCTGCTTGGAAAACCATGTTAGGGTATGCAGAAGCAGACATCGGTAATCATCCCGACGAATGGAGAATTCGTCTTCATCCAGAGGATCGCACCTTAGCCCTCACGCAACTTCAAGACTATATTGATGGTCACAGTCGTGATTTTAGGGTAGAATATCGTTTACGGTGTAAAGATGACAGTTATAAATGGATATTCACCAGAAGTAAAGGAATTTGGAATCCTCAAGGGCGCTTAGTCCGAATGGTAGGCTCCCATACCGATATTACTCGCTTTAAAGATAGAGAATATTCTCTCCAACAAGAGAAGGAAGTCGCCGCAGCAGAAAGTCGCGCTAAAACAGAGATTTTAGGTCAAATTCGGCGGTACTTAAATCTCTCGAATCATCAGGAGTTAGATTGCACTTCCTCCCGATCTGGGAGAGGGTCTCCTCCTGGGTTTGGCGATCAAGAATTGGAGGAGTTACTGTCTAGTTTACCTCCCCTTTGGCAGCAACAGTTTCAGGCAGCAGCTAGGGATGCGGATGGGGAGCAACTTTATGCTTTAATTCATCAAATGCCTTCTAGTCATCGGTATCTAGCTCAAATTTTGATCGAGTGGGTGGATCGGTTACAACTAGATCTTTTGATGAATCTTTTAAGTTCTGTCTAAATCCCGATCTGTTACTTTCCTATAATTCCCTCTGGTTTCACTGATGTCTAGTTTCCCTCCCGATCGCGAAGCGACTCTACAGGAGTATCGCTATTTTCCAAGAGTGCCTTTATCTCGACGTATAGGAGCGTTCGCGATCGATTTTATTATTATTTGGCTGATTGGCGCGATCGCTGGCACCCGCTTGTTTTTTCCCATCTTTTTGATCGCTTGGTTAACGACTCGGATAATTATTGTCGGCAAAAATAAGGGTCAAAGTCTCGGACGCTACGCTCTAGATATGCGTGTGGTGGATCGGACTGGGAGAACTCCGTTGTTGTCAGACTTGTGCAAACGCGAAGGAATGCTCGGACTAGAAACCCTCTTAGCCCTGATGGGGTTAAATGCCCTGAGCCCAGCCCAGGCGTGGCCTTTGTTATTGATACTACCTTTGCTCATTGATTGTGGTTTTGCCTTTGGGGAAACCCACTGGCGACAAGCATTTCACGATCAAGTGGCTCAGACTCTGGTCATTCAGACCTCGCGGGGCTATTCTTTGGATTTAAAACTCAAACAAATAGTTGCACAACTGAGGAGAAGTATGAGACAATAAGAAATTGTGTTTAATTAACTCGAAAAAGTTGGTAGCGGTTGTAAACGTATGGCTAAAAATAAAGGTGTCCGCATCACTGTGACCCTAGAATGTACGGAATGTCGGACGAATCCAGCAAAGCGATCGCCAGGGGTTTCCCGGTATACGACCAAGAAAAACCGTCGTAACACCACTGCCCGACTGGAATTGAAAAAGTTCTGTCCCCACTGTAACACCCATACAGTTCACAAAGAAATTAAGTAGTTTGAAATTGCTGAAACTTGTCCTCTACTCCGTAAAAACCCAAATCATCCATGTCCAATTACTACAGAAAACGAGTCTCTCCCATTCAACCGAGCGATAAAATCGACTACAAAGACGTAGATTTGCTCCGTAAATATATTACAGAACGAGGAAAAATCTTACCTCGTCGGATTACCGGACTGACTTGCAAGCAACAACGGGCCCTCACCGCAGCGATTAAACGGGCAAGAATTATCGCCCTGTTGCCCTTCGTCAATCAAGAGGGATAATCGGCGGGATCGGCTTCAGAAGACAAACGCGATTCCAAATCGGGATCGCCCGGTGAGTTACCCTTGCCAAAGACTGGTAAAGTAAGGCGGTCGAGAGAGTCAATCAATGCCTAGGATAGTATCGTGGAGAAGGGAAGGCTAATCGAATTTAGACTAAATGGGGAGCGGCGACTGGCCGTTGTAGATCGCCCAGAAGGGAAGAAAAACTGGGTAGTGATTGATCAGAACCATCAGAGTCATACCATTAAACCTCAACAGGTGACCTATGAGGTCTTAGGGGAAAGCTATACTCCAGCACAGATTCCTCAATTCCTGCAAACAGTAAGTGGTTATCTAGACCCCTCTAGCCTAGAAGTGGCGTGGGAGCTGTTGGTAGCAGAAGGGGAAACGGTTACCCCTCAAGACTTAGCCCAACTGTTGTTTAGCGATCGCGCTGCCCCCTTGTGCTATGCAGCCCATTGCCTATTAGTAGAAGATAAAATCTATTTTAAGCAAAAAGGCGATCGCTACGAACCCCGCTCCACCACCCTAGTGGCCGAGATCCAGCACCAACAAGAAGTAGAAAAACAACGGCAACAAGAAACTCAAGGATTTTTTACCCGCATTGAGCAAGCCCTATCAGGAGAAACGGTAGAATGGGCAAATAGCGATCGCCCTCGGTTAGAGGCGATCGAAAAATACGCCGTTCATGGCAACCAGACAGAAGGATTTAAACCTTCCCCCATTGCCCTAGAAACCCTCACCGTCCTCAATCGTCCAGAAACCCCCCAAAGCGCCTTCGATCTCCTCGTCGCCTTGGGATTATGGACTCCCCATGAAAACCTATTTCTGCGCCGTAGTCAAATTCCTACTCAATTCTCAACAAAGGTACTCGAAGTGGCCCAAGGTTGTCTCCAAAATCCCCCCGATGACCAAGACTCCAACCGCCTAGACCTAACCCATCTCAAGGTCTACACCATAGATGATGAAAGTACCAAAGAAATTGACGATGGTTTGAGTATAGAATATCTTGATCGCGACGAAATCCGAATTTGGATTCATATTGCCGATCCCACGCGGTGGCTCACTCCTGGAGATGAACTAGACTTAGAAGCCAGAAAACGAGGCACTACCATCTATATGCCCACCGGCATGATTTCCATGTTTCCCCAAGAGTTAGCCACAGGACCAATGAGCCTGATTCAAGGCAAAGAGTGCTGTGCCCTCAGTTTTGGGGTAATCTTAGATCCAGCCGGGGCGATCGCCACCTACACCATCCACCCCAGCCTGATCAAACCCACCTACCGCCTCACCTACGACGACGTAGAAGAAATGCTCCACCTCGGCGTACCCGCCGAACCCGAAATCGCCACCCTCGCCGAACTCGCCAAACGCCGCCAAGCCTGGCGCACCGCCCAAGGAGCCATCAACATCTCCATGCCCGAAGCCTCCATCAAAGTCAAAAACGACGAAGTCACCATCACTCTCCTCGAAGATGCCCTCTCCCGACAACTCGTCGCTGAAATGATGATTCTCGCCGGAGAAGTCACCGGGCGCTATGGCTACACCCATCAACTCCCCTTCCCCTTCCGTTCCCAGCCCCAACCCGAACTCCCCCCAGAAGAAGAACTCATGCAACTGCCCCCTGGTCCCGTGCGCTCCTGTGCCCTGCGGCGCTGTATGCCTCGCAGTGAAATGAGCATCACTCCCGCTCGCCACGCCAGCCTCGGACTCGATTTCTACACTCAAGTTACCTCCCCCATTCGCCGCTACATGGACTTACTCACTCACTTTCAACTCAAAGCCCATTTACGCGGCGATCCTCTCCCCTTTTCAGAAGCCGAACTCCAGGATTTGATGATGGCAGTTAGCCCCACTACCCAAGAAGCCAACTGGGTAGAGCGGCAAACCAACCGCTATTGGGGACTAGAATTTTTGCGTCGCCATCCCGATCAGATCTGGCAGGGCTTGGTGTTACGCTGGTTGCGGGAAAATGATAATTTAGCCCTCGTGTTGTTGGAAGAATTAGGCTTGGAAATGGCCATTCGATTCACCAATAGTGTGGCTCCAGGAGACTATATCGAACTAAAGGTGACTTATGCCGATCCCAGGGAAGATGTGGTTCATTTTCAGCATATCCAAGAAGCTGCCGCCGTAGGGTCTTAACGAGACTCAAACCAAAAAACAGTCAAGTGATGGTCATGATGGTGGCGATATGGCACTAGTTCATACAGCACTTTTCGATCTTTCGAGGGACATCTCGATCCCCCTTTTTTAAGGGGGGTTGGGGGGATCAACACCTACTGTCCATCAATACAGTGTAAAGTGCTGTATCGCTAAGATTCTCGTTTCCTAGTCGCCACAGAGATCTCTGCGGTTCGGTGATCACGACCAAAAAGATGTGTCAAGAGTATGGCAACAAAAATTCACAATACGTTACAATGATTTACATAAAGTGAAGCAAGAGGTAAAGGCTATGAAAACCGACTTTGATTTCCCCCGCCAAGACTTAATTGGTCCAGTGGTCTTCAGACCAGATTTTAATGCTGGCGTGGAAGTCCTCAACGCCAATCAAGCTTGGTCTTTATTTTTCACCGCTGGTCAAGAAGATAAAGCTCTAGGGTTCAATGCTGAAGCAGGCCGATTCTTCACCAACTTGCTGATTGGTGTGGGTGTATCAGGAATTCTATGGGCACTATTATTTAGCCCTAGAATATAAAGCCTCTGATTGAGAGAAAATACGGAATAGCTAGAGTCAAATCAAGCCTCAGTTCTACTTGGGACTGGGGCTTGATCGTGCTATAATAAAGGCTTTTCAGACTGAATTATGGTCACTATCAGCTTAGGCGTGACTAATTTTATTCCCATTTCGGCCATAGATTTCCAAGTCGGGAGCAGGAAATCAGAGGATTTACGCTGTAGTCTTGAAGAAAACCATCCCAGCTAAGCACATTTCAGTGAGGATAGAATTTTGGTTACTACTCTTTTTAACGGCAACCTAGGTACTAAACCCGCAGACCAAGGTCAACTCAGTTTACAACAAATCCAGCCCCCTCCTCTGGCCCCTGCGGCCAGCGAAACCCTAGGGAACAATGCAGTAACGCTCAATACCAACTTCACAGGAGATGGTGTTACTGGATTTGTTGGTTATACTAACTACAAAGTTGTCAGCGTACAACCCCCTCAAATTGCTCTGGTTAATCCCAATTTTCCTGCTCTCGATCCGACGGCTGGGTTTACTCTATCTTTTAATTTAGCGATTAATTCTGAAAATAGTCCTGATCCCACTCGATTCGGCTTTAGTGTTTTGGCAGTGAGTAATACTGGCCAAAGTGAAATAGAACTGGATTTTGAACAGAACCGGATCGTAGCTCAAAATGAGAACTTTGTGCCGAGTGAACAAGCTCAATTTAATACAGCCAATGCTACAGACTATGTTTTAAAAGTAGCAGGAAATCAATATACTCTGTCCGCAGGTGGCACTCAAATTCTCACGGGTGCTTTGCGGAACTACAATTCTAACCCTCAAACGAGTGACCCTCCCTTACCTTTCGATCCCTATAATCAGTCAAATTTTCTGTTTTTTGGGGATCTGACGGGTCGTGCTAGTTCTACATTTTCGCTGAAATCGATCGCCCTAGAAGTGGGAACTGCTACCCTAACGCCTGCGCCAACCCCTGTACCTATCCCTGAACCCACTCCCATACCCACTCCTACACCCACTCCCGATCCGGTATCAACTCCAACTCCCTCTCCGGCTCCAGCCACTGGGGGGATTATTGGGACACCAGATACTTCATTTGTTTTACCGCGTCTGCTGGGAACTGATACTGAGGATGTGATCGTGCTTAGTTCAACACGGGGATTAAATTCTTTAATTCTCTATCCAGGTGGAGTGTGGGCGTTGAGTGGTAATGATCGCGTGATTGGCTCTTCTTTGAGTGAGGTGATTTTGGGGAATCAAGGTAATGATGAGCTACGGGGAGGGGGAGGCAGCGATCGCCTTTTGGGAGGAAATGATGATGATTTTCTCTTGGGAGAGGATGGCGATGACTTGCTCAGAGGAGATCTCGGTAACGATCAACTCTTGGGAGGTGCTGGGAATGATCTGATTCGAGGAGGACAAGGGGACGATATTCTCAATGGGGGTACTGGAGGTGATGTTCTCATTGGAGATTTGGGCATTGATTTGATGATGGGAGGAGAAGGAGCGGATGGGTTTGTTTTCCGCACAGATGAAGCCAACAATAATCCGGGTATGATCGATCAGATTCTTGATTGGAATAGTGCGGATGACTTGATTGGGCTGACGAATGGTTTGAGCTTCTCTGATTTAGAGTTTCAAACCACGCGCAACTTAGCGGGAAGTACACAGAATGATACTTTGATTTTGATCAGAAGCACAGGTCAAAGTCTAGGGGTGCTGGTTGATTATACTGGGGGGTTAACTGGCGATGATTTTACTTCCCTGTCTGCGGCTGTGAATTTTGTGGGTGCTGAGGTGTTTTTCCCTCAAATTCCATAGCCGGGGGATGGTTTGGGCAGACACTGAGTCTGCCTCTACTGTCTACTGCTCTGTTTTGCTTTTCGGGATTACCCCATCAGCGATATTCTATAAAGGGATAATTGTCCTGTAGCCTTTCTGCTTTGCGCTGATTACTATGACCTCAACTGCTCCTAAGCATTACAAAGCTAAAGCCATGAAACCGGGAAGTCGCCGCCCGGCGAAGGAACTCTGTAGCGAATGTGGGCTGTGCGATACTTACTATATTCATTATGTGAAGGAAGCGTGTGCTTTTCTGCATCAACAAATTCCGGAGCTAGAAGTGGAAAGTCATGGACGCGATCGCCGTTTAGACGATCCCGACGAGCTTTATTTTGGCGTGCATCAAAAGATGATGGCAGCGAAGAAAAAGCAACCGATTGAGGGCGCGCAATGGACGGGAATTGTGAGTGCGATCGCCATTGAAATGCTCACTCAGGGCAAGGTAGAAGGGGTTGTATGCGTACAAAATAGCCCTGAAGATCGTTTTCAACCTATGCCTGTAATTGCCCGCACTCCTGACGAAATTCTGGCGGCACGGGTAAATAAACCCACCCTTTCCCCCAATTTGTCTATCTTGGAACAAGTAGAAAAATCGGGCATGAAACGCCTATTAGTAATTGGTGTCGGTTGCCAAATTCAAGCCTTACGCGCTGTAGAAAAACAACTGGGATTAGAAAAACTTTATGTCTTAGGCACTCCCTGTGTCGATAACGTCACTCGCGCCGGATTGCAGAAATTCTTAGAAACTACTAGCAAATCTCCCGATACAGTAGTGCATTATGAATTTATGCAAGATTTCCGGGTTCACTTCAAGCATGAAGATGGTTCTGTGGAAATGGTGCCTTTTTTTGGATTAAATACCAAAGAACTTAAAGATGTGTTTGCACCTTCTTGTATGAGTTGTTTTGACTATGTGAATAGCCTAGCAGATTTGGTGGTAGGATATATGGGTGCGCCCTTTGGCTGGCAATGGATTGTGGTTCGCAACGATCGCGGCGAAGAAATGCTCGATTTAGCCTGGAATCAACTCGACACTCAGCCAGTGATGTCTCAAGGCGATCGCCATCAAGCCGTACAACAAAGCATTCCTGCCTACGATCGAGGTGTAACCCTTCCCCTGTGGGCAGCTAAACTCATGGGAGTAATCATCGAAAAAATTGGCCCCAAAGGATTAGAATATGCCCGCTTTTCTATCGACTCCCACTTTACCCGCAACTACTTGTACGTCAAGCGCCATCATCCCGAAAAATTAGCCGATCACGTGCCTGAATTTGCCCAGAAAATTGTCAGTCAATACCAGTTACCTCAAGAGTGATTGCTTGAGTGATTGCTTGAGCATTTCTCCTAGTTCTTGGTTTGATTGATTAAACGGTAATAAGTGGCTGCCATGGGTTCTGGTTTTTCCAGGGGAAATAATAAAATACTCTGGATTTGGGGATGATTCACTATTTCAGGTAAACGATCGAATTGCCGCTCGGTAATAGCAATACCATCATTGGCGATCACATACTTCAGTTCGTCTTGGAAGTTGTCCATATTGTACACCTGAATAAAGACACGATCAACATCCCAGTTTTCCCAGTCAGCGGCGAAATAGGTTTTAGCCCAATAGGGATTATGATGGCAAATATCAAAGCTAACAGCAGGATTGGCTTGTTTCATTTGTGCAATCATAGTTTGGACAAAACTGGTTAATTTGGCGGTGCGATCGCCCTTACCTGGCAGTTCCGCATGATATCCTAAATAATCATCCCACTGCACTGCATCAATCTCTGGATATTTTTGCACAAACTCCACCACCACATCCGTTAATAAACTAGCAATTTCTGGGACTCTCACATCCAAAACATAATGATCAATCCCTGGGTGAGTTTTATCTACTCCAGCAACAAGCCACCGTTGATCAATAGCTAAATCAAAAATTGGACTATTTTCATCAATTTTAATTCCTTTTTCAAAATAAGCATGAACTTCCATTCTCTGCTGATGTGCTTCATCAATTAACCAATCTAACCATGGCTCTTGAAATTGATTTGGACAACTTTCATAGCCTAGTTTTTGTTGCATTACTTTACTTTTATACATCGTACACCCATTACCCCAAACTCCATGAATAATCGTATTAATCCCTTGGGAACGGTAGTAACGAACTCGATCGCGAATGGTTTGTTCACTGGCATTATTAGTAACAGCATAGCGACTTAGATAAATTCCGCGAATTGCTGGCTGTTTCCAAGGTTTTTGCTCCGCTGAAGAGACTAATTCTTGTAAATTTGGGCTGGGTTTAGGTTCAGAATTGACAGAAGGAAGCGCTACCGGCTCTATTCGAGGTGAATTTAAGACAGAGATCAGAGTTGCCATTTCTGGCGGTATAACTTGAGCTAAATATTGGATCAGATGATGTCTTTGAGTGAACAATCCATAACCGGCACCAAGGAGTAGGATTAACACTGAAATAGGAATACTGGAACATCCGCATCCCCTCGATTTTTGATTGGCTTTAGACATAGTTTCCTCGCTGTAGACTAGTAATCAGTATGATGGCATCATGATTGTCTTTTAAGCTGATTATGTCAGATATTTCTTCACGAACTCTACAAGCTTTTTCACTTCGCAAGCTTCTGCCAGGGCAATCACTTCTTGGTTAAAGGCACAAGCTTGATCCTCCTGAAGTTGTCCAATCATTTCTATGATCACATCAAGCTCTCCAGTTTCAGCTAATTCTAAGAGTTGATGTAAGATAGCAGTAGAAGGAGGTTGTATTTCTACTGAGGTTGCGAGAAGATTTTGGGGACTAGAATCAGCATCATAAATCCAGTTTAATTGTAAATATTTTTGCAGGAGTTCGAGGAGGTTTTCCACTTGTACAGGTTTCGGCAAGAAATCATTACCGCCTGCATCTAAGCTTTTGTGGCGATCAATCTGAAAAACGCTGGCAGAAGAAACCAGGACAATATGATGTTTTAATTGAGGATGCGATCGCAACTTTCTTAAAAACTCAAAACCATCCATAATTGGCATCGCTAAATCAGTAATAATCACATCTGGAAAAAGCTTTAGAGCCTGCTCTATTGCATCCCGTCCATTTTCAGCCTCACTGATTTCAAAACCAATCGGTTCTAATAAATTCACTAAAACTGAACGATTTTCCCAATGATCATCTACCACTAAAATTTTGCGTTTTGAACCCTCGTAACCCTGAATCGTTCCTTGAGAGACTACTGGAGCAGTAACTGAGCAATTTTCCGCTTCAGCAAGCATGACATCAAACCCAAAAATACTGCCTTTTCCCAAAATACTTTTAACCTCAATATCAGTATTCATTAAAGACACAATTTTCCTCGTAATTGTCAATCCTAACCCTGTCCCTTCCGTTTGTTTTTTCTGATCGCCTACCTGTTCAAACGGTAAAAAAATCATTTTGAGTTGTTCTGGAGTCATTCCCACTCCCGTATCTTCCACTTGGAAACGAATTTTTCCGCCAATTAACTCTACCTTTAGCCGCACTCTTCCCCGATCCGTAAATTTAATCGCATTACTAATCAAATTGATCAGAACTTGGCGCAATCGTTTTTCATCTGCCCAAACACCCTGGGGTAGCTGAGGATCAACTTCAAAATCAAAATCAATTCCTTTTTCCTCAGCACGAATCCGGTTAATTTCAACCACACTTTTCAGAAAAGAACCTAAGTGAATTGGCGTAGGATAAAGTTCTAATTTTTGAGCTTCAATTTTAGCAAGATCTAGAATATCGTTAATTAAGTTGAGTAAATGGGAACCACATTGGTAGATGATATTAATTCCATTGATCCCTTTTGGGGTAAGCGGTTCGCTAAGTCTAAGGATTTGGGCATATCCAAGAATCCCATTGAGGGGAGTACGTAACTCATGACTCATGCTGGCTAAAAATTCACTTTTCGCCTGATTCGCAACATCCGCCGCTTCCTTAGCCCGCTGAAGTTCAATAGTTCGTTCTGCTACTCGATCTTCTAAAAAAGTAAAGGAGTTTTTCAGTTGTAGTGCCATGTCATTAAAGGCTTGCGCTAATTTTTGTAACTCATGAATATGACTATCTTTAACGGTACGATTTAGTTCTCCAGCCGCAATCCCTTCACTAGCTTGCTGCAATCGCAGAATGGGGCGAGCAATAAAACGTGAGGTGTAAATTCCTAAAATAACGGCAATGCCTAGGGCTGATAAACAGAGGATAATGGTGAGTCGAGTATTGGCATGAATTTGGGCCATGAAATCCGATTCGGGAATGGTAACAACAATGAGCCAATCGAGTCCATATTGATCGTGCCAAGGAGTTACTAAAGTGTAGTATTTTTCCTGGGATAATTTCATGGTAAAAGACTGTTGCGCTGGAATGGTTTGGAAATTTCCAAATCTTTTTTCTATATCGGCGGCAGTGGCTTGAATTAAAGCATCTGTGCTCTGAGAGGCGCTCAACCGCTCTGCCACTCCATCCACTAAGACAAAAGGTAGTTCGTCACTAGAACTAGCCACAAGATTACCATCTCTTTCGAGGATAAAAACTCTACCGGTTTGCTTGGCTTTGAGTTGCTGTAAAAACAGGCTGATTTCAGTCAGGAGTAAGTCGGTGCCCATGACAGCAATTAATTCCTGTTGTTCATTGTAGACGGGGAGAGAGGCGCTGATGGTAATAATTTCGGGGGTGCCATCCCAATTGTAGATTTCACTCCAGGTGGCTTTACCGGTTTCTACGGCTCTGGGATACCAGTCTTCTGAGAGGGGTTCATATTCTGTGACGGAGTTGATGTCTTTTCGATTTCCCGTTTCATCAGCGTAGTAACTGTAGTTTTGGTAATCTGTGCGGGGAGAAAGTTCGTCGATTAGGGTTTCTCCGCCTACTTTTTCTCTACCAGCCCCTGCATATTCTCCTGTGGGTAAGGCGTAATAGATGTAGCTAAGGTTGGGATATACTTGCATTTGTTGCCAGAAATAGCGCCCTACGGTTTCAAAATCTTGAAGGTTTAAGATTTGGTTTTTGGTGGCATTGGCGTTAATTTGGTTAATTTGGTGGGGAAGGGCTAGGTAAGAGTCTAAATGCTGATGGATGCGATTGTTAATTTCGTTGATTAATTGATTGGCTAATCGGTTAATGGCTGCTTCGCCGTTGCGGAAGGAGAGGTAGCCGACTAGCCCAACGGCTGTAAAGATTTGGATGACGAAGGGGACAATCAATACTGCTTGCAGGGGTACGGGGCGAACTAAGGTGCGATCGCTGAGATGTTTCCATAAAGGGCGCATGAGATGATTTTAGCACTAGCACTATGTCTAGTTTATCTTGTACTACTCAAGCTGCCACGATCAATCTCCTATTCTGGAGGGATTTAAAGATTTTTTCTGGAATCAGAGCGAGAGCGATCGCCTCTAGAGACATTTCCCACAGTGCCCGCCATCGCTCTCCTCCATTATGAGCAATCAATGCATGATTCCTTTGGCTAACAGAGAATTTCATTAGGAAAAGTTATATTTTTCTAAAAACTATTAGATCCTCTCAATATTTTCCCACAATTTCTTTAGCCTTTACACAAAATTAATCATCAATCTTGTCCCTTACAATAACTAGATAGACAAAGTTACAGCCTATCCAGAATACTATTTTCTCCCATTACCAATTCCCATCATGTTCACTCGTCATAGCTTTTCCCATGACTCAGGATCATTATCCTATCTCCAATGGCATCAAGGCGGAGAACCGCTCTTGCTGCTCCATGGTTTAGCCGATCATGCTCTCGTCTGGTCAAGTTTAGCCACCTCCCTAGGATCAGCCTACCACTGTGTCGCTCCAGACTTGCGCGGTCACGGCGAAAGCGATAAACCCAACACCGGCTATACTTTTCATCATCTCATCGCCGATTTAGAAGCCCTGATGGATCATCTAGGATGGCAGAATGCTCACCTAATTGGCCATTCCTTCACCGGTAAATTCCTGCCCTTTTGGGCAACTCAAAATCCCCAACGCTTCAGAAGCATGATTTTAGTCGATCCCTTTTTTATTGATGCTATCCCTCCCCTAGTGCAAATCACTTTTCCTCTGCTTTATCGAGTTTTACCGTTTCTGCAAACTATGGGTCCTTTTCCCAGTTATAAAGTGGCGGAAGAAAAAGCCAAACAACTGAAGCAATATCAGGGATGGAGTCCCCTACAACAAAAAGTTTTTCAAGAAAGTATGGTACAAAAACCGGATGGCAGTTGGGGTAGTAAATTTACGGGTGCGGCTCGCAATGGATTTTTTGCAGAAGTGATGCAAGTGGCAGGACTAAGGATGCCTCTGGCGATACCCACTTTGTTGATTAAACCGGAAAAAGGTTTAAATCGCACTCAGTGGCAATTAAAACCCTATCAACGCTATTTGCCCAATCTCACTATTGCTGAAGTTCCTGGCAACCATTGGGCTTTTCTAGTGGAACCAGAAGCGTTTGAGGATAGGGTAGCGGAATTTTTGGGGAATCAGTGACAGAAAATTTAGCTTGATGGGAAACCTAAAATATAGTTAAAGTTTAACCAAAGAAATAATCCCTCACCCCACTCTCCCTCAACCACCTATGCTATTCCCACTAGCGAGATCAATCCCCATTTGCTTAATCCTCACCAGCCTGATGAGTTCTGCCCTAGGGATGGAGCCGAGTAGTCGATTTTCCAATGGCTGGATTGTGCAGCGAGAGGGAGAAGCAGCCGTGTACAGACGAGATGGGCGCACAGTTACTGCCCAAGTGGGAATGCCCATTTTTCCAGGCGATCGCCTCATTGCTACCGCAGGAGATCTTTGGGTACAATGCATGGATCTAAGCTGGCAACTGATCAAAACCGGACAGGTAACCCCGAATTATTGTGCCAGTAAATCCTCCCCCCAAACGCCCCCTTGTCCTCCCGAAATCCTGGGGTGTTCCCACCGTGGCGAGGATTACCAAGTCCAACTGCCTGCCGATATCCCTTATGTCATTAGTCCTCGCCACACCTATC
>CAZTRW010000100.1:0-14185 GCA_964616725.1 uncultured bacterium | reverse complement strand
GCCAGGTCTCTTTTTTCTTACCCCTTTTACTCTAGGGGTTTTTGCTTTTTTGGGGTAAGTTGTTGATAGCTCTAAAATACTTTGGTATAATTAGGGATTGTGTTAATTGATATTGATTGGGTAAGGTGACTATGCCTAAGTTGAAAGTGCGGAAAGCTGCGGCTAAGAGGTTTGAAGTGACTGGTAGCGGTAAGGTGGTGCACCGGAAAGCCAATAAAAATCACTTGCTTCAGCATAAGAGTTCTACAAGAAAGCGGCGGTTGTCTCAGATGGCTGTGGTTTCTTCTAGGGATGAGGAAAATGTGAGGTTAATGTTGCCTTATTTGTAGGGGGAGTCCGAAGTTTTTTGTTAGATCGCTAGAAAAAACAAACAGTGAATTAACCAGGTAAAGGATTATGCCAAGAGTAAAGAGAGGTAATGTTGCCCGGAAGCGGCGTAATAAGATTCTGAAACTAGCGAAAGGGTTTCGTGGATCTCATTCTAAGTTGTTTCGGACAGCGAATCAGCAGGTGATGAAAGCGTTACGAAATGCTTATCGCGATCGCCGAAAACGGAAGCGGGATTTTCGTCGTTTGTGGATTGTGCGTGTAAATGCAGCAGCTCGTCAAAATGGGGTAAGCTATAGTCAGTTGATGGGTAATCTGAAGAAGGCAAATATTCAGCTAAATCGGAAGATGTTAGCAGAGATGGCGATTCTTGATCCGAAAGGATTTAGGGAAGTAGTAAAGTTAGCAAATCACTAGGGTGCTTAGATCTAAGAAGCTCAAGTGTAACCAATGGAGGTTAGCTGTTGGAAGTGGGTTCAAAGCGGGAAGTTTTCTTTCTTTTGAATTCTACTATTCTTTATGGTCAAAGTGGCTAAGAGCGTATGTTTTTGCCTTGGTACTGTTGGGAAATGGGTTAAATGCCCAAGGAGCTTCTTTAGAAGAGATTCAAAAACGAGGTTATTTGAAGATTGCTGTTAAAGATAATCTTCGGCCTTTAGGGTTTCGGGATGACCAAGGAAATTTAGTGGGGTTTGAAGTTGATCTAGCAAGGCGTTTGGCAGAAGCTTTGTTAGGGAATGGAGAGGCTCTGAAGCTGTACCCTGTGGCAAATGAGGAAAGGTTATCGGTGGTGGTTGGGGATCGTGTGGATATGGCGATCGCTAAAATTACTGTTACTGAATCCCGTTCTCGGATTGTCTCTTTTAGTTATCCTTATTACATGGATGGAACGGGTTTGATTACTCGTATACCTGGGATTAATAGTCTTGAGGATCTGGAAGGAGCAAGGATTGCTGTTTTAAATGGCTCCACTACGATCGCAGATCTTCAGTATTTTCTCCCCTCGGCTGATTTGATGGGAGTTAATTCGTATCAAGAAGCAAAAGATCGGTTAGCTCTTGGTGAGGCTTTAGCGTTTGCTGGTGATATTAGTGTACTAGCGGGTTGGGTGCAAGAAGATCGGGATTATCATACCTTATCTGTGATAGTTTCGGCAGAAGCCCTGGCGATCGCCATGCCTAAAGGGTTACAATATGATTCCTTAAGACGGCGAGTCAATGAACTAATGGTTCAATGGTATACAGAAAAGTGGCTACAAGAACGAGCTATACATTGGGAATTGCCTCTCACCGAGTACAATAGATGAGAGCATATTACAATCTCATTGCAATGGACAGCCAACTTCCGATTACTTATCTTTCTTTATTTATCATTCTTCTCGCCATTTCTGCTTGGTTTGTTTTGCGACAAGTTTTGAAAACTCGCGGCACAGAAAAATTGTTTTATCAGTTACAAAAAAAACTGAAAAGTGGCAAGGGAACGGCTCAAGAATACTATCAACTGGGGTGTCTTTATTCTGATAAAAAACTTTATACTCAAGCGATTGAATTCTTTCAAAAATCGTTGAAATGTGGTGATATACCGCAGCAAGAAAGAGCATTAGTCTATAATGCTTTAGGGTATGTCTATGTAGCCAAAAATCAGTATGATTTAGCAATTCGTCAATACAAAGAAGCTTTAAAAATAAGAACTGATTATGTGATTGCTTTGAATAACTTGGGTTTTGCCTACGAAAAGAAAAATTTGACAGCGCTAGCTCTGGAAACTTATGATGAGGCTCTCAAGATTGATCCTAATAATTCGACAGCTAAAAATAGATCTAATTCTTTGAGAAAACGTTTAAAGACTTAATAAATCAAAAAATGGGGAGAAAAATGACTATTGTTGTGTAGGGTAGAAAATTGGAGCAAAAGCTGTGGAAAATTCCCTTGATTGCCTGTGGAGTGAAGTGCTTAATCGCTTAGAAAATCAATTAAGTCAGCCAACGTTTGAGACTTGGATTAAAACAGCAAAGGCGGTTGATTGGCAAGAGAATTGCCTAGTTGTAGAAACTCCTAACCTGTTTGCACGAAACTGGCTGCAAGCAAACTATCTACATATCATGACTACGGTAATTCAAGAGATTGTTGGTCATCCCATGCAAATTAAAATTACGGCTTTGAATCAAACCGCCTCATCCTCTACTGGGCGCACTGAATCAGAAATGGCTTTTATGTCTGAGGCTGGCCGCCATTCTCTGTGGTCTGGCAATCCGGCGATCGCCAAAAACTACCCTCATCCTAAACCTACTGAATTAAATCCGAAATATGTCTTTGAGCACTTTGTAGTAGGCTCTAACAATCGCATGGCTCATGCTGCCTCTTTAGCGGTTGCTGAATCTCCAGGAAGAGAAAATCCCTTAAGTTTTAACCCTTTATTTCTCTACGGTGGGGTGGGGTTAGGTAAAACCCATCTGATGCAGGCGATCGGTCATTATCGTTTGAAAATTCGTGCTGATGCCAAAGTATTTTATGTTTCTACAGAAAAATTTACCAATGATTTAATCACAGCAATTCGTCAAGACAGTCGTCAAGGTTTTCGAGACCACTACCGCGCGGCAGATGTTTTATTAGTAGATGATATTCAATTTATTGAAGGCCAAGAATCGACTCAAGAGGAATTTTTTCACACTTTTAATACCCTGCATGAAGCGGGGAAACAGGTGGTTTTAGCGTCCGATCGCCCCCCTAGTCATATGCCGCAACTCCAAGAGCGTCTTTGTTCTCGATTCTCGATGGGATTAGTAGCAGATATTCAACCCCCAGATTTAGAAACTCGGATGGCAATTTTACAAAAAAAAGCTGAATATGAAAATCTAGATTTACCCCAAGAAGTGATTGAATATATTGCGACTAATTATACCTCTAATATTCGAGAATTAGAAGGGGCGCTGATCCGAACTGTTGCTTATATGTCCATCTCTGGGTTATCGATGACTGTGGCCAATATTGCTCCAGTGTTAAATCCTCCCGCAGGGAATGGGGAAGTTTCGGCAGAGGTGATTTTAGCGGTAGTGGCAGAAGAGTTTCAGATCACTCCAGAAGATTTAAAAAGTAGTTCTAGGCGACGAGAAATCAGTCAAGCGCGCCAAATTGCCATGTATCTGATGCGCCACCATACCAACTTAAGCTTACCGAAAATTGGGGAAGAATTTGGCGGGAAAGATCATACGACAGTGATGTATAGCTGTGAGAAGGTGGCCCAGCGACGGGAGGAAGATCCAGACTTAGCTAAATTACTGCGACAATTGGGCGATCGCATTGCCTTTCAGACTGCATCCGACATGAAGGTGAGTCGTTTTGGCGTGCGTCCAACATGAACCCAGGAGAAAACTGAGAACATTACTTTTTGAAAATATCATCTTCCCAAGTTCCTTGTAGTCGAGTACCATTGGCATAAATAAATACCCCCGATCCATGTTTGACTCCATTACGGAAATTGCCCTCATAGCGATTACCACTAGGAAAAATACAGGTTCCTAAACCATTCAGTTGACCCTCTCGAAATGAACCACTACATTGAGTGCCATCGGAGAGGTTAAGGGCCCCTTGACCATCAGGACGGCCATATCGAAACCCACCTTGATATCGGCTCCCATTGCTATAGATACAGGTTCCTAAGCCATTTAATTGTTGATTTTGCAGGGTTCCCTCACATCGGGTGCCATTGCTGAGAATAATAGCCCCTCTGCCTACCCGCTGATTATTCTGGAATTGTCCTTCGTAGCGATAGGGACCGGTAAAGTTGCAGGCGGCGCTACCATTAAGCCTACCCTTTTGGAAGGTTCCTTGACATTGGGTGCCATCGGGAAAAGTGAGAGTCCCTTGGCCATGAAAGAGTCCGTTTTGGAGTTGTCCTTGATAACGAGTACCGCTAGGGAAAGTGCAACTGGCTGCACCAGTCAGGGATTGAGGGGAAAAATTCCCTTGACAGGGAATCGAGCTAGTTTGTGCGGACAGAGGGGAGGAACTGAGGAGATGAAAACTGGTGGAGATCAAGGCGATCGCCCCCCATGCTATCTGTTTCATGATGCTATACGTCACAATCTGGTCTGAAACTTCAAACTTCTTTATCATAGATGGTTGCTGTCCATCCGGTCGATCAACCCAGGTCTTTCGTCAAATTTCCCCGATTCCTGGGGCGATCGCGGTAGACATCAGTACAGTCAGTTTACCTCCTTTTTTCCTGTTTTCAGAGTAATTTGTTCACTTATTGACCCTTAAGCAACCTCATGCTGCCAATCGTGCCATTTTTGATTTTTGCTCAAATTCCAATTACGCCTCCCAGCCAGGTTACCCCCATTCCTGTCAATCCCTCTCCTCAGCCTAAACCCAGCCCTGCGCCCACTCCCACCCCACCTCCTCTGCCTCCTCCAGAACGGCTGACTCCCTTAGAAGTGATTCCTCAACTGCCACCGCTCCCAGGTTTTGAATTTCTGCAAGCAACGGAAATTCGCCCTCTGACAGGACAACTGGATCAGGTTCCTGTGTTCAACAGCAATAGTCCCGAATTAGTGAAAACGGAAGGAATTTTGTTATCGACGTTTCCTAAGCAGGGAATGAGAGTTCCCCAAGCTCATTTGGACTATCCTTTAGAAGGACGGTTTGATATTTTTTCGCACCATATTTCCAGAGCAAGAACGAAGGAAGAAATTCGCTCTTTCTTTCAAGGGATTCTAGTCTATAACCCGACGAATAAACCGATTACCATGAGGGTATTAGAAGGGGCGAGTTACCTGACCCGGCCGGATGCGATTTTTGTGGAGTTACCGGCGATCGTAGATAATCGATTGGGAACCGTTTATTCAGGGCCAGGCAGTCGCACTGCCGGGGATGTATTGCGAGGACGAAAACAGGGAAACTGGCCGGAGGTGATGATTATACAGCCTCGAGAAATCAAGCAATTAATGAATTTGCCAATTCCGGCAGGAACGGTACTGCCGACTTCTAATGGTCGATCTACTTTGCTGCGAGTTTGGACAGATGGGCCGGTGTATTTGGCCAATTTAGCAATGCTCTCGCCGAAAAATCCAGATGGTACGGAGCGAGTGCCAACTTTAGAGGAATGGCAAAATTTGTTGATTAATGGTACGTTAGCGGGGCCGAGAGATTTACAACCTACGCCTATTGATGGACGTGATCCCTATGCTGCGAATCAGATGATTTATGGCCGAGTCGCGGGGGTCTCTCAGGGGTCAAAATGGGAGGCGACGTTAACGGATCATCCCCAGTCTCAAGATTTGACGATCGCTCCTCCAGGGCGGGCGATCGGCTATGGGTTGAGTTTATTACATCGAGGTCGATTAGGTACGGGCCAAGTTCAAAGTGCGCCGATGCTGGCGCGCTATGCAGATACGGCTTATTATGGTCATGGCAATTATGGGGTGGAATATAATTTACGCATGCAGTTATATAACAATAGTTCCCAAACTCGCCAGGTGACTATTGCTTTACAAAA
Source organism: uncultured bacterium (assembly GCA_964616725.1). GTDB lineage: Bacteria > Cyanobacteriota > Cyanobacteriia > Cyanobacteriales > Desertifilaceae > Roseofilum. The sequence continues at coordinate 8,362 of CAZTRW010000100.1, read as the reverse complement.
CCCGTTAAAAACGGATTCCATTCAAGGTGCTTTGATGTTTCTCGATCCTCCAGAAAACCGGATTTTTTTCCGGGGAACTGTGCGGGTGATTCATCGTACTGGGAGTGGACAAGTCAGTGAACGGTATGTGCATTTAGTCAAACACCGAGGAGAGCCAGGAGAACCTTTATTGGAGTTGACGATGGCTCCTGGCGATCGCCAACAGGTGCAGGTGGATTTGATTTATCCTGCCGATGCTACGCCACCTCAAGTATTGACGATTAAAACCCAAGGCGATCGATAAATCGCGAGGGGTGAAGGTGCCGTTTACCCCTACTGTTTCGTTTCCTCCCTTGGTTGTGGCCCTAGCCATTCATAGAATTCAAATAAGCTAGGGTCACAGTGATCGCAACTGCCGCATTTATCCGCCTGAAATTGACGAATTCTGCCTTTGTGAACTAATCTCTGTAGCATTCCTCGTAATGCCGAGGCATCTGTGCCAAAGTGGGATGCTAGTTGCGCGAGAGAGGCTTTTTGTTGTTGAGAGAGATAGGTTTGTAGTTCTGTGAAAATCATGGCTCCAGATGAGGGGTGAGGGGGTGGGGAGAGGGAGTGCGGCGTAGGGGGCGAATCATTTTAAGCAAGAAGAAGGTAGCGATCGCGATTCCAGCCATAGCCAACAGCCATACACTGGAAAATAGTGGATGCCGATCAAATCGAGTGATTTGATAGAAACTTGTAGATACCATATAGGCTAAACCAGTCGTCCAAGTGGCTACAAAAATTGTCCACCTCCAGTTGGTTTCCCGGTAAACGGCGGCGGTGGCAGATACACAGGGAAAATACAGCAGGACAAACAATAAATAAGCGAAAGCGCCGACTTGTCCATCAAACCGTCTTACCATTGCGCCAAATGTGCCTACGGCAACTTCTTGACTTTCTGAAGCAGTGGTAATGTCACTGGTATCTCCAATGTTTAATCCAAGGGGATCGAGCAAGGTACTGGGGACTTCGGCTAAGTTAGCAGGAATACTGGCGATCGCCTCGGTGAGACCTCCCCACAGGCTAAAGGTGGTTTCTGTTTGCTCTAATTCGGGGTGATCGGCGATCGCCAATTGGCTGTACACCGCATCCAGGGTTCCTACCATCGCTTCTTTGGCAAAGACTCCTGTAAAAATACCGACCGTAGCTGGCCAATTTTCCTGACGAATCCCCATCGGAGCAAACATCGGGGTCAGGGTTTGACTAGCACTACTGAGGACAGATTTATCCGTATCCTGATTCCCAAAAGAACCGTCCGTACCCAAGGAATTCAGTAAGCCGAGAATTGTCACCATCAGGACAATTACTTTACCGGCTCGCCAGAGAAAGGCTCGTAAGCGATCCCAGGTTCGCAATAAGACTCCTTTGAGGCGGGGGAGATGATAGGGAGGCAGTTCCATGACAAACGGAGAAATTTCTCCCTTGAGCAGGGTATGTTTCATCACCAGCCCCGTGAGGATGGCAAAGCCAATCCCGAGTAGATAGAGACCAAAAACGATGTTTTGTCCTCCTACCGGGAAAAAGGCAGCGGCAAAGAGGGCGTAAACGGGGAGACGTGCTCCACAGGACATGAAGGGGTTCATGAGGATAGTCATCATGCGATCGCGGGAATTTTCCAGGGTACGTGCCGCCATGATCGCCGGTACATTACACCCAAATCCCACTAACATGGGTACAAAAGACTTGCCGGGTAAGCCAATCAAGCGCATGAGCCGATCCATGACAAAAGCCGCTCGTGCCATGTAGCCTGAATCTTCCAGAATCGAGAGGAAGAAGAACATAAACCCAATTACAGGAATAAAGGTGCTAACGGTTTGGATGCCTCCTCCTGCTCCATCAGCGATCAGGGCGATCGCCCATCCCGGAAAGCGCAGATGAGCTAGAATTTGGCGGCATCCATCTACAAATAGAGTACCAGCCGTGAGCTCAAAGAAGTCAATAAAGGCACTACCGACGTTAATCACCAATAGGAACATCACATACATCACCCCTAGGAAAATGGGAATTCCTAGCCAACGGTTGAGGAAAATTTGGTCGAGGCGATCGCTCATAGACTCATGAATTTCCCTGAGCCGATTAGTCGCCCCTCGCGTCAGCGTTTGAATAAAACCATAGCGACTATCAGCAATCAAAATATCAATATCTTCCCCTAAAACCTCGTGGATAGTGCGGCGATGTTGGCCAATCTCGCGAATCAGTTCGGGAGTCAGTGGAGCAGGAGCCACCCGCTCATCGTATTGGAGCAGGTTCACCGCTGTCCACCGAGGAGAGATTGTCCCCGCAGGTAACCCAAGCTTTGGCACCATTGACTCTAGCGCCTCTTCGATCACAGCCGGATAGGCAATGTATGCTAAAGGAGAGATTGGCTGCTCCAAGCCTTGGACGATCCAATCGACTAAGGATCTGACACTGTGGCGATCAGTAGCCACCAAAGGAACAATGGGAATCCCTAACGTTTGGGCAAGGTAGCTATGATCGATTTGGATACCCCGTTTTTGGGCCACATCCATCATATTGACGACGATGACCATGGGCAAACCCATTTCGATTAACTGAGTCGTCAGATAGAGGTTGCGCTCTAAGTTAGACGCATCAACAATATTAATCACCAGTTGGGGTTCACCGGACAGGAGATAATCTCGTGCCACTAACTCATCTATTCCGGTGGCACTTTCTTCCGCATCTAGGGAGTACACACCCGGTAAGTCCACGAGGGTAATCGTCAAGTCATGGCACTTAAATTGTCCTTCTTTACGATCAACGGTTACTCCTGGCCAATTGCCGGTGCGTTGGTTTGCGCCGGTGAGCGCATTAAATAAGGTGGTTTTGCCACAATTGGGATTTCCAATTAAGGCGATGATGGGATTCGTCATAATTCATTGGGGAGGTGAGGGATCGTTCATGGGAATAGCAACCTCGAACTGCTAACTGCCTACTCTCAATATCTCCACTTGTAGAGCATCGGCTTCTTGTTTCCGCAGGCTCAAATGAAAACCACGCACTCTAATTTCTACAGGATCGCCTAGGGGAGCCACCCGAATCATTTCAAATTCTGTGCCGGGAGTTAACCCCATGGAGAGGAGTTTGCTTTTGTAGGCGCGGTGGGTTGGTTCATAGCCGACAATTCGTCCTCTTGTGCCTAGGCTCATCTCTCCTAGGTGTAAGGAGGTTTTTGAGGTAGGGAGGGTGAGGGTTTCGGGTAAGGGGGTGGTGCTGACTATGACTCGTGCTGCCAGGGTGGCTCCTAATCCGAGACGATTATCGGCGATCGCCACGACTACTGAGCCACTGGGTTGACGACTGAGAATCTGTAGTTGCGATCCCGGTACGATCCCCATGGCTAACAGTCGCTTGATGCTCCCTTCTCCCTGAAATCCTACCACGGACAATTCCATACCCGGTTGTCCTTCGCTGAGGGGAAATCCCCTGCTAAACCCTTCTTGCTCAGGGAGATACCCCGGCTCCGTTGCTGCGCTAACGGCACTAGCACCTAAGTAATCGAAGCCTTTTGTGGGTGCAGATTTCCTTGATTTTTTGCCCCATCCCCATCTCTTCCATAGGCCTATACCCTTGTCACTTTTCATGGCTTTGATAGTAAGTTTTCTCAATATTCTCTCATTTATTTTAGATTTATCTCGAAAAATTCTCGAAAAATTTAGAATTATTTTAGATTTATTTGCAAAAAGTAATTAAATTAGTTCGCGATCGTAGTAAACTAAAAATCAGGCTCAAAAGCTTTAGTAAGAGACCTTCGTTAAGGACTCACCCCTTGATTACCCGCCGGTTAATTGACAATAATAAACAATGATAAACGCTGCATCTCCTTCATCTCTTGCCTCCTCTCCTACCCCTAATGTTGCTTCTCAATTAGGTCAATGGCTAGAAACCTACAGTGAAATCGCTGCCATTTTGCCCGTATTAGGAGGACTATTCGTCACCAGCCGCTTACAACTGCGAGGAGCACAAGCACTCTTGGTGAACCTCGCCATTGCCGCCCTAGTACGACAAATTGTAGTTCAACTCAAACAACAGGCTCACCCTTTACCCCCCACCGCTGCTGCCACTGCTGAAAATTCCGTGACCCCTCTAGCTGAAGACAACCATCCAGAAGACTACAAAATTGTCCATTCCGTCCCTGGACGGATTCGGCTGCGCGTACCTCGCCTGATTGGAGATGCCCTCTATACCAAACGCTTAGAAAAACTCCTCCGTGCTGAACCACGGGTGATCCAGGTGCGAGTTAACCGTGCGGCTGCTTCCCTGGCGATCCAATATGATGGTGCGGGAATGTCTGAGTTAGAACTGGGGCTATATTTGCTCAACATCTTAGACCGAGCGCAACAGCCTGGGGAGTCTGCCGCCGCTGCTGCTGATACAGTTTCCTAAAGGCTTTCTGGAAACATGACTTCTTCTGAATCTCTAAAACCCTATCAAATTGTTCACACCCTGCCTGGCAGAATTCGCTTGCGTCTGCCTCTACTGAAGCAATATCCTCACGCGGCGGCTCTGGTACAACAGAAACTAGAAGATCGGGTGAATATCACCTCTGTGCGGCTGAATCTCGCGGCTCAGTCTCTGGTGGTGACTTATTACCCAGCCCTCAATGGGGAAGTGTTCCAGAAATTGTTAGATGGTGTGGAGCAGATCTGGGAGGAGGCGTTGACTCCTGGGAGTAGCATCGCTCCATCCGCTCCCCTCTCGTCTGGGGGGCTACCGGAGTCTGGGTTAGGATTACCTCTGTTAGCAGCCTCTCTCGCGGTGCTGAGTCAACCCTCGCAATTGCCGTGGCTGCGTCCCTGGGCAATCATGGCGCTGGTGGGGGCGGCTTGGCCAGTGGTGCAACGGGCGTGGGAGGGTTTGGTGAAGCAGCGGCGGTTGAATATTGATTGTTTGGATGTTTTGGCGTTGAGTTTGAGTGCTGCTCAAGGAAGATGGATTACGCCAGCGATGGTGATTGTGTTGCACCAGTTGGGGGATTGGATTCGGGAGCAAACAGCGCGAGCAACGGAGGTGAGGCGGGCCACTTTGCAGGATACGATTGGCCGGTGGGCTTGGGTGAAGCGGTTAGCGGATGAACCGCCGGAACAGGTTCCGAGCGATCGCGTGCAAGTCGGTGATCTAGTGATCGTTTACCCAGGCGAGCAAATCCCCGTAGATGGTACGATTCTCCAGGGAGAGGCGGTGATCGATCAGCAAAGCTTAACCGGAGAAGCCATGCCCGTAGTGCGACGAGAAGGACAAGGGGTGTGGGCTTCGACCCTGGTACGCTCTGGGCAAGTGTATCTGAGAGCCGAGCGGGTTGGCCAGGCAACTCGCGCTGCTTTGAGTTTGGCTCTGTTGCAAAGAGCACCTGTCCATGATACTCGCATGGCTAATTATGCGGAAAAGGTTGCCGATCGCCTGATTCTCCCTTCCCTGATGCTGGCAGGGCTGATTCTACTCATTACCCGCGATCGCGCTAGGGCGGCAGCTATCTTGACGTTGGATTTTGTGACGGGCATTCGCGTGTCTATTCCTACAGCTTTCCTGGGGGCATTAAATCATACGACTCGCCATGGGATGTTGGTGCGGTGTGGTCGTACTCTAGAGCAGTTGGCAGAAGTAGATACGGTGGTGTTTGATAAAACTGGCACTCTTACCCAAGGGGCGATCGCCATTGTAGGAGTGACCCCCGTCGCGGGTGGGATGGAGCCAGATGCCCTCCTCCAACTAGCCGCAGCAGCAGAACAACGACTCACCCATCCGGTAGCACAAGCGATCGTCGCCTCTGCCGAGTCGCGGGGGATACCGATTCCTCCCCGTGGCGACTGGCTGTATGAGTTGGGGTTAGGGGTGCGAGCAGAAATTGAGGGACGAGAGGTGCTGGTGGGGAGCGGGCGGTTCCTGGAGCAAGGAGGGGTGGCAGGTATTCCCACAGAGGACTCGCAGAGGGCAGATGCTTATGTATATGTGGCCTGCGATCGCCGATTTCAAGGAGTTATTGAATACACAGATCCTCTCCGTCCAGAGAGCGAACGCCTCATTCAAATACTCCAACAAGACTATGGCATGGAAGTACATTTGCTCACAGGAGATCATCCCCACCGCGCCGCGCAAGTAGCCCAGCAATTAGGGATTCCTGCCACACGAGTCTATGCGGAAGCCTTCCCCGATGAGAAAGCCCGAATTGTCCGTGATTTGCATCGCTCTGGGCACACCGTCGCCTTCGTGGGAGACGGCTTAAATGATTCCGTCGCATTAGCCTATGCAGATGTATCCGTTTCCTTTGAGCAGGGTTCTGATATTGCCAGAGAAACCGCTGACGTAGTGTTAATGAACAATCAGCTTCTAGATTTTATCGAAGCCCTCTCGATTGCCCGTCAAACCCGCCATCTGATCGAACAAAATATGGCGTTAGTAATTATTCCTAACTTAGCAGCCCTCGGAATAGCCACAACGGTGGGGCTAAATCCATTGGTAGCCACAGCGATTCATAATGGTGCGGCGATCGCCGCTGGGCTCAATAGTCTCCGTCCCCTCGTCGAGCATCAAATCAATCGTGCCCTCACCCCAACCCACTCCCTAGGTGAGAGGGAAAATTAGAAACCCACCCGACCCTTAAAAAAATCTTATCCTTTACTTAAGATTATTAGTAAGAATTCTCAGTAGGTGACCCAAAACTGTTACCCTAGAGATGGGTCAAACAGTTACCAGGTTACTTTCCTCTGACAAAACCTTATGTCTTTGATTCATCTGGAAAAATCAGTAGTTACCTTCCATCTCAAAGAAATCCTCGAAGATGGCAGTGGCAACCATCCCCTCGCCTGGCTAGGATTAGGCATTTTAGTCCTAGCGCCCCCCTTACTTACCTCCCTCGCTCAGGGGACTCAACCCTCCCCCGCATCCGTCAAACGAAAATCATCCCCGTGGAGAAACCAGGAAATTTCCTTATCAGAGTGGGTGGAACAAGCGAAAAAGCGAGAATTATTGGGGCGAAGCACTTTCAGTGCTGTCGCCCCTACAGGCGTTCAACTCATTCAGGTCGGACGCAGTCCGAATCAGTGATAGTAACCTCTCCCCAGAGGCGACTGAGGAGAGCCAGTATACCTTAGTTCATTCTTAACCTATTCTGCCAAAGGAGGTTTGATCGCACTACGTCCCCCATCAATAGGAGATAGGTTCAGAGTCGATCCAAGGGTAGCTTGTTTTTGAGCTTGAACTTCAGCCTTAGCCTCAGCGGCAATATCAGCTAACATTTCTCCAGTTTCAGCGATCGCCTCTTTGGTTTTTTCGTATAAGGTTACCCCTGACTTCAGAGTAACTTTAAGCAGTGGTTTGATTAAGGGTAAAATAATGGGGGTAAGGGCAACCGTAGCGACACCCAGAGCGATCGCCTTGGCATTGAGGTTATTCATCAATTCAGCTACCCGCGAACGCAAACCGATCTCTTGCTGATGCATCATGACCATACTTGGATTCCTTGTCTAAAGTGGAGTTCACATAAATCACACCTAGCATCTATCCTACCTCCAGAACCCCCACAAATCAATCACTCAAAAAACCCAGTTTCTCCATCCCAGAAACCAGGTTTTTGAACCTAAGAAGTTATAGGAGTTACCAATATTTTCTAGAAAGGGTTTGCCCAATCCCTAATCAGACAATTATTCTCCAGCAGCAGAATTGAGATCAGATTTCACACAATTGAGCATTCGTAACGTCGCCGCCGCTGCATAATTGCGACGGGCTTGATCATTGGGTACAAAGCGAGTACCCGACTCATTCAAAGGAGAAGCAACAGAACAATAACTAGACATTTGGGTAATCAAAGTTGCCGCCCAATGAGAATCAATATCACTGAACTGGCGGGGAGTTTGGTTACCCACCAGCGCAGAAGTAATACCTTTCGCTTTACGGGCAAACTCAGCCGCACGACGTTGAACCGCCATCAACTCAGCCCGAGTGACTGATTGAGCCGGACGAAAAGTACCATCGGTATAGCCACTCACAATATTATTGTCTTTAGCCCATTGAATTTTAGCCGCACTCCATCGAGAAGACGCAACATCAGGATAGGGAGCCGTAAGGGTTTGGGTAGGAATATTCACTTGAGTACCAGGAATAGTTTTGAGAGACTCTAAAACCATCGAAACCAGCTGTTCTCGCGTCAGGGGATTTTGAGGACGGAAAGTACTATCTTCAGCAAAACCAGAAATAAACCCCATGTTAACCGCTTGGTTAATTTCGCCCAGATAGATATCGCCAGCAATATCTCGAAAACTAGGAGGAGTGGAGGGGGAAGGAGTGGGATTGGGTGTGGGATTGGGGGTACATCGGGGTCGACGAGTGGCAACGCACCTCGGTG
>CAZTRW010000099.1:0-14422 GCA_964616725.1 uncultured bacterium | reverse complement strand
GTCTATCTGCCTTGGGAGCGCTGGTTAATGGCTTCTCGCCGTTGCGTCGGCGTGTTTCCGAGAGATCGACTTACAGCAGTTACTCTCAAGCAGCGATCGCTACCTGTGTTTGATCTCGGTAACCCCATGATGGATGATTTGCAACCGATTGGCAATCCTATGATGGGGGAAGACAGCGCGCTTACTTTCGTCTTACTTCCTGGTTCCCGTGGGCCGGAAAGTTATGAGAATTGGGAAGTGCTTTTAAAGGCAGCCAGTCAGCTTCTGATGCCTTCTCAGTCTTTTGCCAGTTTACAACGACCCATGACCTTTTTAGGGGCGATCGCACCCGGATTAAATCTAGAGACCTTCGGCCAACTCCTAGAAACACACGGCTGGCAACGCCAGAACCCATCAGCAGAACCTAGTTATACGCTCCACAAAGGCACCATGAAAATCAGTCAAACTGCTTACAGTCAGTACTTACAAATGGCGGATTTTGCCTTAGCCATGGCAGGAACGGCCACAGAGCAGTTTGTTGGTCTGGGAAAACCGGCGATCGCCATTCCTGGAAAAGGCCCCCAATTTACCCTCACCTTTGCTCAAGTGCAAGCCAAACTCCTGGGCCCCTCCCTCATCCTCGTAGATACCCCAGCTGCTGTCCCCCTTACTCTCCATAGCCTCTTGCAAGACCCCGATCGCTTACAACTCATTTATGCTAACGGCAGACGACGCATGGGTGAACCTGGCGCATCGGAACGGATTGCTCAATGTTTACAAGAAAAATTTTTCTAAAGCCTTGGCAGATTTTTCCCCAATATGATATAATCGTCTATAATTAAAAATTGCGGCGAGCGTAGCCAAGTGGTTAAGGCAGCGGATTGTGGTTCCGCCACTCGGGGGTTCAAGTCCCCTCGTTCGCCCTCCAATCTATCCTTGTGGTTCACAAGCCCTAATACGGATTCTAGGTTGATTTCAACCTCACCTGTCATATCAGAGTTGTGTCAGGGTTCTGATATGGTTTAATGACTTTGCTCAGTCGTTGGCGCAGTTTGGCATATAAAGACTCTAGTTTACAATTGCAAGTGTGTCAATCTATAAAAAATCCTCTCTTGAGAGGGGATAAGATCACCGCCAGAGAGAGTTGTCATCGATCTCTCTTTCGAGTTGTGCAGTCAGTCGCTGTCTGTGCTCTCTGCCGAAGGCGGCAAGTGTGAAGACCGAAACGTAGAATTGGAGCGACAGCAAACTCAGCGATCGCGACTTGATCGAAGCCATCACCTGCCTGGCTAACACCGATGGCGGCGAACTGTGGCTTGGAGTGGAAGATGATGGCACACCCACCGGGTTGCATCCCGATCATCAAAGAGTCGAAGGAGTCGTTGATGATCGCAGCGAGAACCTCCGTCTAGAGAAGAAATTATGCGCTGTCTGCAAGCCTCCGACTTACCGGAAATGACATTAATCTTTCAGCAAGAAAAGGTACTTATATTCAGGAAAACTTAGAGTAATTGAATTGAAAATATGCGATTGGGGAACTGGTATGAGATGCAAAACCTATCCGCGCTTGGCATTGGATGTAACATGGAGAGACTTGATTTGGGGAATTTTTCGTGTTTCTCACTCCTCTTCCCGTAGTGAGTTAGAGGAGATTATTCGTGATTATTGGTCAACTTCTCGATCTGTACAAGTGACTTTATCAGTAAGAACGGCTTTTGATTTGCTCTTACAAGCGCTCGCTTTTCCTAGAGGTACGGAGATTGTGATCAGTGGGGTGAATATCCGGCACATGGTAGAGATTATTGAGTTTCATCATTTGATTGCGGTTCCTGTTGACCTAGATTGGAATACCTTAGCGCCTAATTTAGACCATTTTCGGAGTTTGATTTCGCCGCAAACTCGTCTGTTTTTAGTGGCTCATCTGTTTGGATCAGTGATTCCCCTGGCTCCCTATTTGGCGCTGTGTCGTCAGCATGGGATTTTGGTGGTAGAAGATTGTGCTCAAGCTTTTGCTGGATCTGATTATTTTAGAGAAGAACAAGCGGATGTGAGTTTGTTTAGTTTTGGGCCAATTAAAACTTGTACGGCTTTCGGAGGTGGGGTAGCTTTAGTGGGCGATACTCCTGCGGAGTCGCTACGCGATCGTGATTTGGCAAGCAGGATGGAAGCTCTTCACCGGAGTTATCCTGTCAAACCTGATTTTTCTTATCGGCAACGGTTAATTAAATATAGTTTGCTGAAACTGATTTCCTATCCAATTATTTATCATCAATGTTTAATTTTTTTACGCTGGCTAGGTCAAGATCTGGATCGGGCGATCGCTGCTACTGCCAGAGGTTTTGCAGGGACAGAACTGATTCCCCAATTAAGACAACAGCCTGCCACGCTTTTACTTCAGTTTTTGGCTCGCAGACTCAAACATCATGGTTCTTATCAATGGCGAATTGATCAGGCAAAAGCTATCTTGGATCGGTTAAAACCATCCAATCAATGGCCAGGTTTCCAGTCAAGTTATCATTCCTTTTGGGTGGTTCCTATTTACTGTTGCTGTCCCCAGACTCTAATGGAGCGCTTACGTCAGCATGGATTTGATGCTACCCAAGGCAATACCAGCTTAATGGCGATCGCCCCCTCCCAGGGCAAGCCTTTACCTCAGTGCCAAAAACTGATGGAAAACATTCTCTATTTACCCCTTTCTCCCTTGCTGCCTCGATGGGAGCATGATCGTTTATTAGACTGTCTTAAACAGAAAAACCTTAAAATTTAATAATATCATGAGCAAAGCAGCAAAAAGCAAGATACAAACCTTAAAAAAGTCTTGAGTAATTGCGTTTATACGGGCAAAATGGTAAGATGATTATCCGGAGGTTCAACAAACCTTGGGTATCTCTCCCTAGTTTCTGAGCAACTCTGCACCCCCTTCAGCGCCATTACTCTACTGAAATATGAAATCTCTGATGTTTTTTCAGGCTGTGTTCAGCCAGGATTTACCATCGACAGATGGAGGATTGGGAATCTAAAGACTATGACGGAAATACCCTTAGATCGGGGCGATCGCTCGCCTTTATCTTCTCTGATTCTGATGATCAGCGAAGATCCTCACTTAATTGAAAAAATGAAAGCTGTGTGGATTGATTCTCCCTTAGAAGCAGCGATCGCTCCCAGAACCTACATCACTCAAATTGCCAGCCATCCAGCAGAACTGACTCTACAATTACCTGACTTAATCATCATCGATCTTCACCCAGAAAATTTGACTGCGTTAACAGACGCGATCACCTATCGGAGTCATTGGTATCCCCGTCGTCCCCCAATTCTAGCAATCAGTGACTGTCCCGATCCAGCCTTTATTGATCAGGTGCTAGACAAAGGAGCCGATGATTATCTGCTCAAACCCACCCATCAGCATCTCTTGAACAAACGAATTTTTACCCTCCTGTGTTGTGCCCATGCCAATGAGGGATGCTTGATCGATCCCTATCTCAATCAAACCTTACATCATCTCCAAACTCTTAACGATCTCAAGTCCCGCATTATTACCACCATTTCCCATGAATATCGCACACCATTAACGACGATCAGTCTATCGGTAGGGATGTTAGAGCGGTATCGGGATAGATGGGATAAACACAAACAGGATAAGCATTTTGAGCGTATCCACAAGGCAATCGAACACATGACGGGATTACTAGAAGATATTGTGTTTGTCAAAGACGCGGATTTCGGCCTGGTTGAGTTTAATCCGACGATGGTGGATGTGGTATCTCTATGCCAGCAAGTGATTGGGAAAATGCAGGCGATCGCCAGTTCTCAGCATACTCTAGAATTGATCCCTCAAGAGAGTTTCATCTCTTGGTTTCTCGATGGCAATTTAGTTGCACAAATGCTCACCCATCTATTATCCAATGCCATCAAGTATTCCCCCCAAGGTGGCATGATTCGCATCCACCTCAATTCCCGGAATCATTGGATCGAATTCCACATCCAAGATCAAGGGATTGGTATTCCCAAAGCAGATCAAGCTCAAATCTTTGAGTTATTTCATCGTGGTAGTAATATCGGTCACATTGGCGGTACAGGACTCGGACTAGCGATTGTCAAGAAATGCGTAGATTTACATCAAGGTCATATTCGGGTTAATAGTGAGATCGGAGAGGGAACAACCATCTCGATCACCCTACCCGCGAAGACTTCCCCAGCTTTACTCTGAGGTTCCTAAGAGCCAGTGGCAATATTGAATCAAAGTTTGAGCGCGATCGCCAATCATCTGCTTTCTCTGACTTTTCGTGAAGGGCGATCGACAAATTTGGTAGAATGTAATCTCAGTTACCAATAGTTTTATTTCTTTATGCATCTCCGTTTGAATCGACTGCCAAGCCTGTCCCCTAGAGTAACCCGACTCCTGGAGCATCAAACCCACTACCTCAGTCATAAACACCTCTTCTACCAACCGGCAGGCTCGGATTAACTCTTCAGGTGCTGGTTCTGTTGTTGAAAGTTTCAACAATTGGTACAAACACTCTAGGAACCTCTGATAAACTGGTTCATCTTGATTTGATAACATCTTCGAGTTTTTATCTCCTCGATTTTTTACAGTTACTAAAGTTATAGTATTCAATAACAGAGTATCAGAGGTCACTATTTTTTAGTGACCTCTCTTCCCTCTCCCCACCAACGATTTTTCTTCCGAATATGACTCCCTCTAGCCTTGATCCACTCCAGGCTTTCCATTCATCATTTCCCAAAATCCACCCGCCATGAAAACAATCACCGAACCCAACTCCCCCAATCTGCGCTTACCGAAATGGCTAAAAGCCTATTTAGCCCAAAACTCCGATGGTACCACCCCGGAAACCGATTGTCTCAGCTCTGGCTTATCAGAAGCAGATCATCGCCTCATTCGCGAAGCCTTTGAATTCGCCTATCAACTCCATCAAGGTCAATATCGTAAATCAGGAGAACCCTACATTTCCCATCCCGTAGCGGTGGCTGGATTATTACGAGAATTAGGAGGCAGTGCCTCAATGATTGCCGCCGGTTTTCTCCATGATGTCGTGGAAGACACAGAGGTAACCCCAGAGGAATTAGAGCAGCGTTTTGGCAATGAAGTGCGACAATTAGTGGAGGGAGTAACGAAACTCTCAAAATTCACCTTTTCTAGCAAAACGGAACGGCAAGCCGAAAATTTTCGACGGATGTTTTTAGCCATGGCTCAGGATATTCGCGTGATTGTGGTGAAGTTAGCCGATCGCCTCCATAACATGAGAACCCTAGAGTTTATGCCTGGGGATAAACAAAAAGCGATCGCCTTAGAAACACGAGAAATTTTTGCGCCCTTAGCCAACCGTTTGGGCATCGGGCGGATGAAATGGGAATTAGAAGACTTAGCCTTTAAGTATCTCGAACCTCAAGCCTATCGAGAAATTCAAAACTTAGTGTCGGAAAAACGGGCTGATCGCGAGAGCAGTATTAATCATGTGATTGAAATTCTCACCCTGCGGATGGAGCAAATTGGTATTACAGAGGTAGAAATTACAGGTCGTCCCAAACACTTATATGGGATTTATCATAAAATGCAGCAGCAACAAAAAGAATTTCACGAGATTTTAGATATTGCTGGCATTCGGATTATCACCCAAACTCACGATCAATGCTACCGGGCATTGGCGATCGTCCATGACTCTTTTCGCCCCATTCCTGGCAGATTCAAAGATTATATTGGTTTGCCTAAACCCAACCGCTATCAATCGTTGCATACGGGGGTGATCGGCCCGAAAGGACGACCTTTAGAGGTGCAAATTCGTACCCAAGAAATGCATCAAGTGGCAGAGTATGGGATTGCGGCCCATTGGAAATATAAAGAAGGGGGATCGCACTATACCCAAATGACGGATACGGATGAAAAATTTACCTGGTTGCGGCAATTACTGGACTGGCAAAATGATTTGAAAGATGCTCAAGAGTATCTGGAAAGTATCAAAGATAATTTGTTTGAAGATGATGTGTATGTGTTTACGCCTCGTGGGGATGTGATGGCATTGACTTCAGGATCAACGCCCGTGGATTTTGCCTATCGGATTCACTCAGAAGTGGGCAATCATTGCGCGGGTGCGCGGGTGAATGGGCGAATGGTACCGTTGGGAACAACCCTAAAAAATGGGGATATTGTGGAGATTTTGACGCAAAAAAATAGCCATCCGAGTTTGGATTGGTTGAATTTTGTGAAAACGGCAGGAGCCCGGAATCGGATTCGGCAATGGTACAAGCGATCACATCGGGAAGAAAATGTGGCAAGAGGACGAGATCTGCTAGAAAAAGAAATGGGTAAACAAGGCTTTGAAGCGTTACTAAAATCCCAGCCGATGCAGTTAGCAGTAGAGCGCTGTAATTATCATACTGTGGAGGATTTATTAGCCGCTTTGGGGTATGGAGAAGTGACCCTAAATTTGGTGGTTAACCGCCTCAGAGATGCGATTCGCACGACTCAACCATTGGATCTGAAGGCTGATGGGAAAAATGAAGCGATGCCGATGGAAGGTTTTAATCCTTCTAATGGTTTGTCTAGCGTTCATACTTTACCTTCAGACCAAAGTTCTCCGATTATTGGGATTGAAGGATTGTTGTATCATATTGCAGGCTGTTGCAATCCGATTCCTGGAGAGGGGATCATTGGGGTGGTGACGCGAGGACGGGGCATTTCTATTCATCGCCAAGGGTGCCATAATGTGGAAAATGTGGAAGGCGATCGCCTCATTCCTGTAAGCTGGAATGGAGAAAGTTCCCCAGCGCCTAAATGTCGTCCCCTCACGTATACGGTTCAAGTTCAAATTCAAACGATTGATCGCGTGGGAATTCTCAAAGATATTCTCTCTCGACTGAGCGATCAAGGGATCAATGTGCGGAATGTGGACGTGAAAACCAGTCCAGGTAAACCAGCGATTATTAATCTAGGAATGGAAATCCGCGATCGCCCCCAGCTAGAATGGGTCTTTACTCAAATTAAAAATATGAGTGATGTCCTCAATATTCGCCGCTTGGGACAAGTGGACAGCGAACCATTGACTGTTGAGAGCCATTAAACTAATGACCCATAACCCTGAATCTGTAACTTTTGTTAAGTTGTATCTGAGAGTGCTTGCGAGAATCGGCGATCGCCTTTAAACCAGAAAGAGTAAAAACTCATACTCAACAAGGCATCATGGATTGGCTCTGGGATACCGTAGTCCTCTCACGGATTCAGTTTGCACTTACCGCAATTTTTCATATGCTATGGCCAGTACTGACGACAGGAATGGGAATTTTTCTGGTAGTCGTTGAAGGACTCTGGCTCAAAACTGGCAATCCAGACTACTATCGCCATTGTCGCTTTTGGGCGAAACTCTACGTCCTCAACTTCGGGATTGGGGTAGCATCTGGACTCCCGATGGCCTTTCAGTTTGGCATGAACTGGGCCCCTTTTTCAGAAGCAGTTGGTGATTTTTTTGGCACCGTACTGGGCTTTGAAGGCACCATGGCCTTTATGCTCGAAGCCAGTTTTCTCGGTATCATGCTTTACGGTTGGGAGCGAGTGCCTCCAGTGATTCACTACCTAGCAACAATTCTGGTAGCCTTTGGAGCCAATTTATCCACTTTCTGGATTTTATCTGCCAATTCTTGGCTCCAAACTCCAGCGGGAGGAGAATTTATTGAGGGAAAATTCATCGTTCATGATTTTTTTGCCGCTATTGCGAATCCCTTTATGGTTAATAGTTTCCTGCATATGTTTTTGGCTACGCTGGAAACTTCTCTATTTGTGATTGGTGGGATTAGTGCTTGGTATGTGATCAATCGCCGTCAAGTTCCCTTCTTTACCCGATCGCTAAAAATCATCTTAGCCGTGGCGATCGCCATTGCCCCCCTCCAAATTTTCATCGGTCATCTCAGCGCCGAACAAGTTTACCATTATCAACCCACCAAACTCGCCGCCATGGAGGCCCAATGGGAAACGATTCCCCCTGGAAAAACCGCTGGTTGGAGTCTATTGGCTCTGCCGAATGGACAAACAGAAACCAATCAATGGGAAATCAAAATTCCCTACGCTTTAAGCTACTTACTAGAGCTAAAACCCCAACTTTCTCAACCCGTTTATGGTTTGAAAGAATGGACAACTGAAAACCGTCCGCACATGGTGGGATTAGTGTACTACTCTTTCCGCATCATGATTGCGATCGGCTTATTTCTAGCAGCACTAGCCGCCTTTACCCTCCTCCAATGGCTGCAAGGCAAACTTTCCGCCCAGACAATTTCTGAGCAAAAATGGCTCCTCAGAGCTTGGATTTTTGCCGCTCCCTTGGGGTATATCGCTGTCGAAGCCGGTTGGATTGTGCGCTGTGTGGGCAGACAACCCTGGGTTGTTTATGGCCAAATTCGCACGGCTGACGCTGCGTCTCACCTGCCTCCGGCTGAGATTCTCACTTCCTTGGTGGGCATTACCAGTATCTACCTGATCTTTTTAGGATCAGCGCTCTATTTCGGCAGTCGTATTATTCGTAAAGGCCCTAATTTAGAGTTGCCCTTACCTCAATTGGGGAACGGGATCGCGCCGGAATGGAAAACCGAGAAAATAGGGGAGTGAGGCAATGGGGAAATGGGGAAGCAAGGGCAGCTTCAGTGTATCACTGGTGTTCCTGTTTCCTGGCAACCCCCTCCCTACAGATTACCCTTTTCTCATCACTGATTACTGATGACCAATTACCTGTCAAACCTATGGAATCTCTACAATACTTTCTGCCACAACTGTGGTTTTTTATTCTGGGATTATTTCTCTTCCTGTATGTGCTCTTAGATGGCTTTGATCTCGGTGTGGGTATTTTATCAATTACCTCGTCTTCAGAAGAAAAGCGATCGCTCTTAATGACCAGTTTAGGCAATGTCTGGGATGCTAACGAAACTTGGCTAGTCCTCATGGGAGGTTCCCTCTTTGGTGCATTTCCCCTCGCCTACGGCACCGTCTTAAATGCCCTCTATCTCCCAGCAGTGATCATGGTGGTAGGATTATTATTTCGAGCCGTTTCCTTTGAGTTTCGCGAAAATGCTAACCGAAAGTTCTTCTGGAATTATGCCTTTGGCATGGGCAGTTTTTTAGCCGCTCTTGGTCAAGGATTTGCCCTCGGAACTGTCTTTGAAGGGATTACTGTAGATGCGGCGGGTCATTTTGTGGGCGGCCCCTTTGATTGGTTCACTTGGCGATCAGTATTAGTGGCTCTGACGTTGATTCAGGGCTATGTGTTAATTGGCTCTACTTATTTGATTATGAAGACTACGGGAGAACTCCAACAAACTCACTTTAAGACTGCAAAAATTGCCACCTGGACAACCTTTGCGGGGGCAGTTTTTATTACCATCAGTACCCCAATTTTCTATGATTCTGTGCGATCGCGTCTCTTTCAAGTCCCCCAAATCTACCTCTTTGCCCTCATTCCCCTCTGCTGTCTTCTCCTCCTAGGCTTACTCGCCCGCAGCCTCAATCGCCAACAAGAAAACACCCCCTTCTTATGGACAGTTCTCCTCTTCTTCTTCTCCTTCCTCGGCTTAGGATTTCTCATCTTCCCCTACATCATCCCCCCCAGCATCCCCATCTATCAAGCCGCCTCCGATACCAGTTCCCTCGTATTCATGATTATATTCGTCGGCTTCCTTATTCCCATCCTCCTCGCCTACACCCTCTACAACTACGTCGTCTTTCGGGGTAAAATTACCACAGAATCCTATGGAGAATAAGACAAAGTTTAATCTCTAAACGCGAAGATCATGGCGGAGTTAGCAACCATCAAATTTCTCGAACAACCCACCTCTGACGCTTGGCTACAACAAGCTCTAGCTCACCTACCCACCCTCTTGCTCGATCATTCCCACTGTGAACGTAAAGCCGCAGGCGTTGCCCTTAACCTGATCTTTCGCTATCCTTCCAGTCACCTCCTCGTGCGGAAATTAACCAGCATCGCTCAAGAAGAACTCCAACATTTTGAACAAGTCAATCAATGGCTCGAGCGCCTTCAAATTCCCCTGGCTCCCCTCCCTGCTGCCCCCTACGCCTCCCGTCTCAAAGCCAGCATTCGCCCCCAAGAACCTCACCGAATGCTCGATGCTCTGCTCATTTCCGCCCTGATTGAAGCCCGTTCCCACGAGCGCCTCGGCTTGTTGGCTACCCACTTACCTCATCCAGAACTAGCTCAATTTTACCGCACTCTGATGGCTTCAGAAGCTCGTCATTACGGGATTTACTGGATATTAGCGACAACTTATTTTGACACCGATGAGGCTCAGTCTCGCTGGCAAGCCCTCGCTCACCTAGAAAGCGAGATTCTCTCTAGCCTCCATCCCGAACCTCGGATTCATAGCTGATTGTCTACTGTTTGGGGCAGACACAGGGGGCTTCCCTTACTGCCTCTATGTTAAGATTATTAAGAAATCTATAGTTAACACTCTTTAGGTCTATATGTCTCTTCCCATCCGCAATGTAGCGATCATTGCTCACGTCGATCATGGCAAAACCACTCTCGTGGATGCTTTACTCAAGCAATCGGGTATTTTTCGGGAAGGGGAAGAAGTCCCGGATTGTGTGATGGATTCTAATACTCTGGAAAGAGAACGAGGAATTACCATTCTGGCGAAAAATACGGCGGTTCATTACAAGGATACCTTAATTAATATTGTCGATACTCCTGGCCACGCTGACTTTGGTGGAGAAGTAGAGCGGGTTTTGGGGATGGTGGATGGTTGTATTTTAATTGTTGATGCGAATGAGGGGCCGATGCCTCAAACGCGGTTTGTGTTGAAAAAAGCTCTGGAGAAGGGGTTACGCCCGATTGTGGTGGTGAATAAAATCGATCGCCCTCAAGCTGATCCCTATGGGGCGATCGACAAGGTGTTAGATTTATTTTTAGAGTTGGGAGCAGATGAAGATCAATGCGATTTCCCCTATCTATTTGCTTCTGGTTTGCAAGGCTATGCCAAAGAGGAGTTAGAAGCAGAAGGTGTGGATATGCAACCTTTGTTTAATGCTATTTTGCGCTATGTACCACCACCGGTAGGCGATGCCAACAAACCCCTACAACTGCAAGTAACTACCTTGGATTATTCTGAGTATTTGGGACGGATTGTGATTGGCAGAATCCATAATGGCACAATCAAAGCTAATCAGCAAGCGGCTTTGGTGAAAGATAGTGGGGAGATTGTGCGGTCAAAAATCTCGAAACTGATGGGGTTTGAAGGTTTAAAACGGGTCGATCTCGAAGAGGCTTCAGCGGGATATATTGTGGCTGTTGCTGGCTTTAGTGATGCGAATATTGGGGAAACAATTACTTGTCCTAATGAGCCGCTGGCTTTGCCTTTGATTAAGGTGGATGAGCCAACTCTGCAAATGACGTTTTCAGTCAATGATTCGCCTTTTGCGGGACAAGAGGGACAGTTTGTTACGTCTCGCCAATTGCGCGATCGCCTAATTCGAGAACTAGAAACCAACGTCGCCCTTCGCGTTCAAGAAACCGATTCTCCTGACCGATTTTTAGTCTCTGGCAGAGGAGAACTACACCTGGGAATTCTCATTGAAACCATGCGTCGAGAAGGCTATGAATTCCAAGTTTCTCCCCCTCAAGTCATCTATCGAGAAGTCAATGGACAACCCTGTGAACCCTATGAATGTTTGGTGATTGATGTCCCGGAAGAAGCTGTGGGAGGATGTATGGAACGCCTTGGGCAACGTCGGGGTGAAATGCAAGATATGCAAGTTGGCAATAACGGCCGCACTCAGTTAGAATTTATCATTCCTGCACGAGGATTAATCGGATTTCGAGGAGAATTTATGCGCCTCACTCGTGGTCAAGGGATTATGAATCACAGCTTTTTTGATTATCGTCCTCTCGGGGGAGAGATTGATACGCGACGGAATGGAGTGCTGATTTCTTTTGAGGAAGGAGTAGCGACTTTTTATGCCTTGAAAAATGCTGAAGATCGAGGAGTATTTTTTATTAGCCCAGGAACTAAAGTTTATAAGGGCATGATTGTTGGAGAACATAACCGTCCTCAAGATCTGGAGTTAAATGTTTGTAAAACCAAACAGTTAACTAACGTGCGTTCTTCTACGGGAGATGAACTGGTACAATTACAAACACCTGTTGATATGAGTTTAGAGCGAGCACTAGAATATATTGGGCCAGATGAGCTAGTGGAAATTACTCCTGAATCAGTACGGTTGCGAAAAGTGAGTAAAAAGCTGATTAAGAGGTAGGAGATCGTAGGGCAGACACATTAGTCTGCCCCTACCAATGTCTTGGTAGGGAATGATTTTCTATTACTAAAGGTTTGGTGGGGATAGATAGAGTAGGATGCGATCGCGTAGCGACTTCGTAGGAGTATCGCCTGATACAATACTCTTACCCTTTTGCCCTATTCCCCATTGTGACACGATTTATCCATGACCAATTCGCCAAACAATATCTCAGTGAACTCCTCTCCTCTTTTGGAACAGTAGAAACGATCAAGGATATTGCCTCAGAAGTTCGTCAAGTTGATGTATACTTTACCCCTATTCATCGAAAAAAAGTGATCAATAAATTAGCGATGGAGGCTGGACGTGAAGTCATGTTTTTGCCAACCTATTCTCTACACTTGACCCCATTTTACAATAGATAGTACCCTTGACCTATAGCCAGTCAAAAATCAAATCCAATGACAGCACAAGTACAACTAGAACAAAACACCAAAGATGCTGTAAAGACAAAAAAGCCAGAAGTAGTATGGAAGTCTAGTGATGGACTATCTCACTTGTACCACGGTGATAGTTTGGAATTGATGGCTTCGCTTCCTGCTGAGAGCGTAGACTGCATCTGGACTGATCCTCCCTATAACCTTTCAAATGATGGGATTACCTGTGTCTCTGGGTGTATGGTTAAAGTAAATAAAGGAGAATGGGATCGCAGCCAAGGTGTTGAACTAGATCATACGTTTAATAAAGCGTGGTTATCTGGGTGCTATCGTTTACTCAAGCCCACAGGCACACTATGGGTTACGGGCACTTTGCATGCATACCTGTCAGTAGGATTTGCGATGCAGCAGCTTGGCTTTCGCATTTTGAATGACATCATTTGGGAAAAGCCTACACCACCCCCTAATTTAGGATGTCGTTGCTTTACTCATTCAACAGAGCTGATCCTGTGGGCAACTAAGGCGCGGAAAGGTAAAGAGCGTTACACCTTTAATTATGAGGAGATGAAGGCTGAAAATGGCGGTAAACAGATGAAAAATGTTTGGCGATTGTCAACCCCTAGTCAAGCTGAAAAATATTACGGGAAACACCCAACACAAAAGCCCATTGATCTGGTAGCACGGTGCCTGCGAGCCAGTACAAATCCAGGTGATTTGGTTTTTGATCCTTTTTCCGGATCTTCTACTACAGGAGTTACCGCTTTGTCACTGGGTCGGAAGTTTATTGCGTGTGAAGCAGATACAGGTTATATTGAATTATCAATTAAACGATTGAGCAACACGAACAGAAGTAGGGGCGAGTTTTCCCTACGGGAATATGAAGGAAACCATCCTTCTTAGGGTAAAAGAAACAATGGGAATGCTACCTCTTCAACAAATTACAGAAAATCCTTGTTGTGGCGAGTATCTTCGAGAGCCAAGCAGATGATCGTTCTCTGGTACATTCAACCGATTCTGGGCTACATCGCATGGCTTTTCAACATTGGCCTGACAAATATACAGCGCCATGTGCTGTAGAAGCAGAAAGATCCGATTGAGCGGTGGCTAATAACTTTTGACACCATAAACAGCTCTCATCAATCCGCTCCAATTGGGTTGTTATACGTTCATCGTGGATTGACGCGAAAGAAAACGATAGGTATACGGTTAATGGGTTGCTCTGTCTGCGGATCAAGTAGTGTCTCTGTCAGCGTCTGTGTTGCAGGATCGAAAGTATAACGAACTTTGAACGACCTGTCACCCGTTTCAGCGGTTTCTCCTGCTTGACAATCTAGCCTCCAAGTACCCTTGAGAGACTCCTGTTCTACACTTAATTGAGCCAGGACGGTAGCGGGATCGCCATAACCGCAAGGACCATGCCACGTATCACGCCCCACCACTCTGAATCCCGATTCAGTTGGAAGAATCGAACGGAGAGAATTGCCGCCATCTACTTCATCAACACCTTGCCACAAACCAGTGTAT
Organism: uncultured bacterium; assembly: GCA_964616725.1. Taxonomy (GTDB): domain Bacteria; phylum Cyanobacteriota; class Cyanobacteriia; order Cyanobacteriales; family Desertifilaceae; genus Roseofilum. The sequence goes on along the minus strand of CAZTRW010000099.1, from coordinate 235 downwards.
GTGCTTCTGGGTGTCCTTGCTTCCTGTGCAGATAGGGAGTCATATCCAAACAATACGGTTGTCATAACAGTAGTTACAACACTTACGATGGCAATACCTAAGTTGTATTTCACGTGCAAACCTCTAATTAGCAGTTTAAAGGAGAATACATTATTTGATTACTGTTATGGAAGTATTTCTCAATATATTGTCATATCAAAGAACCGGTGTTGGTATAACGGCTGAACTCACCCGC
>CAZTRW010000098.1:0-14592 GCA_964616725.1 uncultured bacterium | reverse complement strand
TTAAATATTGATGATTTCCTCCGCTTTATGCAGCAACTGCGAGGTGATCTGACTTCTTTAGAGCAGCAAACTTTGTTTGAAACAGAGGCGCAACGTCCTTCGGCGGTAGCAACTTATTTGACTGTCTATGCGTTGCTGGTCAGGGGATTCGCGTATAAGCAACCGGCTCTGATTAATCGGGCTAAACGGATGCTGATGCGTTTAGGCTCTCGCCAGGATGTGCATCTGGAGCAAGCGGTGTGCTGTTTGTTGCTGGGGCAAACGGAGGAAGCGAGTGGGGCGCTGGAGTTGAGTCGGGAATACGAGCAGCTAACGTTTATTCGCGAAAATTCTCAAGGTGCGCCTGATCTGTTGCCAGGGCTATGCTTGTACAGTGAGCGATGGCTACAGGAAGAGGTGTTTCCCCATTTCCGAGATTTGAGGAACTGTAAGCAAACGCTGAAGGACTATTTTGCTGATGAACAAGTGCAGGCGTATCTGGAGGCTTTACCTCTGGATCGAACTGGGAAAAGTCAAGACAGTGGGGTGGCGGCGATCGCTATTCCTAGTCAACCTCAAGATCGGAGTCGATGGGAGAGGAATCTCGACAAAACCGAGACAGATTCACGTCGGACTCCGTCCGACCTGGCAAGTGCAACGGGGTTCGCTGCTACAACCACCGCAACCACAGCGACTTTGCGTCGTGGTACCTCTAGCCAAGTGTTAGACCGGCAAGAACGTGTCCAAGAACCACGAGGGCGTATCCCTCCGGGACAGGTTCAGGTCGGACTCCATCCCAAACTCCCAGTCCGAGAAGGCTCCCCCCGCCGTTCCCCATCTTTCAGGTCGGACGGAGTCCGAAAGAGCTACGGCTCGGACGTTTCTCGCTCTCGCCTACCGTCTCTGCATTGGGGGCGAGTGGGGTTACTCGCGGGAGGTGCCTTGTTGGGTTTAGGGATAGTGCTGTGGGCGATCAGTCAATTAGTGGGGAGGATGGGTTCTTGGTTTCAAGAAAGACCTGCCTTAGAGGGTGAACAACTGCAACTAATGCTCAATCAGCCAGTGGTAGAAATTCCTGATCCGCCAGCTCAACCCCCATCCGCTACGGGGCCGTTAAATCAGGAAAGCGCTAAAAAAATTATTGAAACTTGGTTGGCGGCTAAGGCTAAGGCGTTGGGTTCTGGGTATCAAGTTGATCAGTTATCCTCAATTTTGGCGGAACCGGCCCTATCGGAACAGCGGCGGCGATCGCAACAATACCAACAAGAGAGAGCCTATGGGGAGTACCAACATCAGGTAACGGTTAATCAGGTGACCCTGAATGGGAGTGGCGAAAATAGCGCGATCGTCGAAGCGATCGTGGCAGAGTCGGTAAAATTCTATAGCAATGGTCAAGTCGATGAGAGCGCTTCCTACAGTGACAAAATCACCGTACAGTACCAGTTAATTCGTCAAAATGGTCAATGGCGGATTCAAGATTGGTCTACCTAGAACGGCTGAGATATCCTCTGTGGCACTAGCACATTCTCCTTGTCCTCATTACCCCATTCATGTCCAAAAACCCCTAGAAATTATTGACCCCACTTTGTTACAAGTGGCGCGTCGAACCTATCGGGACTATTGTAGGATTTTGGAGGGAGAGAGAGAGAGGTTCTCTCTACCTTACAAACGACCCCTAGGGGTGGCAGTCAATCAACAAAGCGATCGCGCTGTATTGGTATTTCAAAAACGACCAGTATTGCTCCCCACAGAAGTGTTTGTTCCCTTCAACCAGTTGCAAACGGAGTTATATTAAGCCATGGATGGAACCGGTGTGTGGATAGAAATCCCCCGAATGGCGATCGCCCTCATACTCGGATTGGCGATCGGCAGTTTTCTCAATGTCGTAATATACCGCATCCCTGCCGGTCTATCCCTCCTTTGGCCCCCCTCCCATTGTCCCCAATGTCAGCACCGAATCAGCAAAGCAGACAACATCCCAGTCTTCGGATGGTTAGCCTTAAAAGGAAAATGTCGCTACTGCCAAACACCAATATCCAAGCGCTACCCCCTGATCGAAGCAACCACAGGAATACTATTTCTAGCCGTTTATCTGTGGTTTGGGTGGTCTGGAGAGGCCCTGGGTTATGGGCTATTTTTAAGTTGGCTATTGGCCCTAGCCATCATTGACACAGATACCCTAACTTTACCCAATGTCCTTACTCAATGGGGATTGGTAGCCGGATTAGCCTATCAATTGCTGCAAGGAATCGGTAGAGGATTATCCCCTCACCCCCTAAGGGAAAGCATCATTGGTGCCATCCTAGGATTATGGTTATTTGAAGCAATTATCGTGGTAGGATCAATCGCCTTTGGTCAAGCCGCCATGGGAGCAGGAGATGCGAAACTAGCCTCCGGACTCGGTGCTTGGTTAGGTTGGAAAATGCTCCTGGTGGCTGGATTCCTCGCCTGCACCCTCGGAGCTATCCTGGGAATAGGCGCGATCGCCACAGGCAAACTCAAGCGCCGCCAAAAAATGCCCTTTGGCCCCTTCCTAGCATTAGGCGGAGCGATCGCCCTGTTTGTAGGAGAAATCATCATAACCACCTATCAGCAGATCCTTTTCTCCCTCAACCTGATAGGATAAATGCCAGTAACCAGGGAACCCATCCACTGGACTGTTAACCAATTAAAACTTACCCCTTACCTGTTTTAATATTCATGTCATTATTTGATTGGTTTGCCAACCGACAAAAAACTCCCCCCATCAGTCCAGAGCGCCAAGAGCGAGACATCGCCGACGGATTGTGGACTAAATGCCCAGTCTGTGGAGTATTAGCCTACACCAAAGACCTACAAGCTAATCAGATGGTTTGTCTAGAATGTAGCCACCATTTTCGAGTCAACAGCAATGAACGAATTCATCAGTTAATTGATAGTCACACTTGGCAGCCGATTGATGTCCAACTGCGCCCAGATGACCCCTTGAAGTTCAAAGATCGCAAACGCTACAGCGATCGCCTCAAAGAATACCAAGCCAAAACCCATCTTTATGATGCCGTACAAACCGGAATCGGCCAACTCGATGGACTACCCGTTGCCCTAGCCGTCATGGACTTCGAGTTTATGGGTGGTAGCATGGGGTCAGTGGTAGGAGAAAAAATTACCCGACTTTTAGAGAGAGCCACCTTAGAAGGATTACCAGCGATCGCCATCTGCGCCTCTGGAGGAGCCAGAATGCAGGAAGGGATGCTCAGTTTAATGCAAATGGCCAAAATATCAGGAGCCATCGCCCACCATCAAGACACCGGATTATTGTATATACCCGTACTCACCCATCCCACCACCGGCGGCGTGATCGCCAGTTTTGCCATGCTAGGCCAGATCATCATCGCCGAACCCAAAGCCACCATTGGATTTGCTGGGCGACGGGTGATAGAACAAACCTTGCGCGAAAAGCTACCCGAAGACTTTCAAACCTCAGAATATTTACTGGCCCATGGGTTTGTGGATTTGATCGTCCCGCGTACCCAACTGAAGAAAACCTTAGCCCAGTTAGTGCGACTCCATCAGCCCCCCGAGAAGAGCGATAATCCTGCGGAGTCGCTGCGCGAACGCCATTTTACACCAGAAACATTACACCACACCCTAGCTTCCTCCGTATTATTATCCACACCACTTACCCAAGAATCCTAATCAACCCCCGCAGAAGTAGAGGTAAAATAAACCCCCACTTCTGGCCTAGAATTGTCTAGGATTGAGAGACCGTATGGCGAGAATCTAGAGGAAGAGTTTCAACCTCACCTCTGGGGTAACCAGCGTAATCATGCCACAGGTGGGCGAGTTCTTGAGCCTGGGGGAGCCATTGAGGCAGGATTTGATACATCCGTCGCGGTCTTCCCCGGCGGGCGAGTTTTTTCCAATATCCTGTAATCATACCTTCTTCTTCCAGAAATTTGAGGGCACTGTAGAGGACAGTATCAGAGAGACGATATCGAGGATGCTGTTTTTTGAGCAATCGAATCAGTTCCGTGCCATAGGAGTCCTTACCGAGAAGAATGGAGAGAACATAGCAGACGGCTAATTCGGTATTGAGGTGAATTGGCGGCGGATCTTGAAAAAAGCGGTAAATTTCTTGAAAGGTCATGGATTTTCTTTGCACAAGCATGATTAAACTCAAATCAGAAAGAACTAGACTTGAGTAAATGCAGCCCTGGTTGAAATTTCCTTTACAGAATGAACAAGACAAGTTCAGGTTAAGTTGAAAAAGGGATCACAGAGATAGAGATGCATATCCTGCTGTAGCCCACAATGAGTTGCTCTGGATATCCCAGGTTTTCCGCAAGCAGACATGAAAATGGTTTTTTCCCTTACGGGACATGAATGGACGGAGTCCGATATGAAGGTGAATGATGACCCTGATTTTTTCCCTTACGGGACATGAATGGACGGAGTCCGACATGAAAGAGAAAGGGGATATAACTTAAGCCTAGGGAGCAGCTCTCCATGCTTCTCAGCTCAGAAACCTTTCTAGGCGGTGGTGATATCAATGGATACAGGCGCTAAAGACGAGAATCAAGGGTTTCTCTACGGAACATGGGCATGTCGGACGCAGTCCGAAATGATGGTCTAAGATTTTCGCGGCTAGTGTATCAACCATGCAGGATAACATAAATATTCTTGAGGCTACAAACAATTGGGCGATCGCGGGTTTGGTTTTCCTGCTAAATTAAGACGTGCAGCCGTTTTCGCCTTTCATGTCCCGTAGGGAAACACCTATGCCTGAGAATTTTGAACCCTATACCCTCCCGCCTGCTGTCGAGCAATTTTCGGGTAATTTACGCCTCACTGCCTGGATTAGTTTTTGGACTCAGGTGATTTTAGGGGCGATCGCCAGTATCATTTTCCTATTTGCCTTAATTGGCCAAGAAACTCGTGTAGGGGTTCAAGATCCTGGACGAGGGGGAGGAGCCTTTTTAGCCATATGTGGATTACTGGTTCTGTATTTCAGTATCTACCAGGCATTTCGTTATACTCGGTTAGCACGACAGTTGCGATCGCCCAATGCCAGCTTACGCCCCTCCAAAGCCGCCACCACCCAGATGATCAAATTTGGCTTAGTGTGTAATATTATTGGCATGAGCTTATCGCTGATGGCAGCAGAAGCAATCACAGGCATTCTCTTAGGAAAATCCCTCTTTCAACCCCAAGGACTGATCGCCACTGGAGTTGATCTCCGTAAATTTATTCAACCGATTGATCTATTTGTATTACTGGGCAACACTCATACCACCGTCTCTCATTTTGTCTCCATCGTATCCAGCTTGTGGCTTCTCAATACCATTAATCGCCCCAAATCCTAGAATTTCCTAGACCTCAGAATCCAATTCACCCCCTCCGCTAAATCTTGCGCAATATAATCGGGTTCAGTATGATGTTGATACTCACCTGACAGCACTTTTGACCCATAACCGGTTTGAACCAAAATCCCTCGACAACCGGCATTGTGAGCCATATCGATATCAGTAGCTTTATCACCCACCATAAAACTAGCCTTAAGATCCAAATCATAGTCCCAAGCAGCCGCCACTAACATCCCTGTATTGGGTTTGCGCCAAGTGCTCCACAGGGTAAATTGAGGATCAATTCCCCCTTCTGGAGGACTGAGATAGGGACAAACAAAGATCGCATCTAAAACCGCACCCGCCTCAACCCTTAACAGGTGACATAAGCGCTGATGCAGCGCATGAACATGATCGAGAGGATAGTAAGCTCTAGCAGGGCCAGATTGGTTAGTAACTAAACAGCAAAAAAGACGATGATCGTTCAGGCGACGGACGGCTTGAGCCACACCAGGCATAAGATGGAGGTCGTCTACATGATGGATATATCCTACTTCTTGATTGAGGACACCATCCCGATCTAGGAATACCGCAGGATTGGCCATGGCAGGAGAGAATGAAGGACCAGAAAAATTGTTGTTGCGTTTTTCCACCAGCGGACATCAAAGGTGAGCAGAAACTGCAACAACAAACAGTATTTTTGAGGGAATTAATTACCAAGAATTTTGTCTAAGACCATTTGAGGGGAAATATCAGCCATTTTGCCAGTTGGGGATTGGATGGCGATATATTTGTCATTAGGGGGGAGGAGTTTTCGGGGGTCTGTTGGCCCAAAGAGGGCAATAGTAAAGGTTTTGAGGGCAACCGCTAGGTGCATGGGGGCGCTATCGGTACAGACCATGAGATTGGCGTTAGCGATCGCCCCCGCTAGTTTACCAATATCCGAGGGAGACATTACCTTCAGGCTAGGACAAACCTCCAACAGTTGATTCACCAGTGGTCCATCCTCTGGCCCTTGGAGGACAACTAAAGGTAAATCACTGAGGGCGGCCACAATTTTTTGCCAGTAGGGCACAGGATAGATTTTATTGATACCTTTGGATTGTGCCAGTTGACTAGAACCACCATGAATGAGCACATAACCCCCTGGAGCTAAATCTAGTTTTTGTTGTTGCCCATCCGCCCAATCTAGATCTGGTTTGGGGACAGTGATCGACAGGGGTGGACAGGGCGAATTAATATTTAAACCTTGGAGCAGATCGTAATACATCTGAGCCGCATATTGCTCAGTATTGAGACGAATCGCGTGAGTCAGGAACAGAGCACCCGGTCCATCGTAGCTGATGCGGGTGGGAATGCCCGTGAGCCAGAGGAGTAATCCTACAGCCCACCGCTGGCCGAGGGAAAGGGCGATATCATACTCGCGATCGCGTAAAACACCCAGTAAGTTACCCCAGTCCGCTGGCGAGTTACGATCTTTAAAATCAAAAACCATCACCTCATGGACAGATTGATTGACTCGATAAGCGCCCTTTGACCGGGGTTCCACGATCACATCAATATCAGCTTGAGGATAGGACTGTTTCAGGCGATCCAGAGTCGGAAAGAACAGAATCTGATCGCCAATACCACCAGGAACAAGAGCTACAACTTTCATTGCTTACAGTAGAAATATGCTAACGCATGCATTGTATCTGTTCCCCAACCCTGTAAGCTGGATTAAAAGGGGAAAGATAGGAAATTATGCATTTATTGATTCCAGCAGCGGGAATGGGTAAGCGAATGGGGAGCGAGAGCAATAAGCTCCTGTTGACAGTGGGGGGAGAACCTTTAATAGCGTGGACTCTGCGCGCAGCCCAGAAAGCAACATTGATAGAATGGATTGGGATCATCGGTCAACCCTATGATTTCGCGGCCTTTGAGGAGATTTTAGAGCCATTAGCATTGACCAAACCGGTGCAAATGATTGTGGGGGGGGACACACGCCAAAAATCGGTTTACAATGGCTTACAGGCGCTACCAGAGGGCGCTGAACGGGTTTTAATTCATGATGGGGCGCGGTGTTTGGTGACTCCAGAACTAATTGATCGCTGTGCGATCGCCCTGCAAGATTGTCTCGGTTTAATTGCGGCTATTCCCGTGAAGGATACCATCAAGGTAGTAGATAGTCAGGGATGGATTCAGGATACACCCGATCGCCGTCAGTTGTGGGCCGCCCAAACCCCCCAAGGATTTGTAGTCGAGCCAATTAGAGAATGCCATGAACAAGGACGGAAATGGGGCTGGGAAGTAACGGATGATGCCGCGTTATTTGAACAATGTCAATTACCGGTGAAAATTGTGCCAGGGGAAGAAACCAATCTCAAGATTACCACTCCCCAAGATTTGGCGATCGCCGAAATTATTCTCCGTCAACGACACCTCTTTTCCCCATCTACAAAAATAACCGTACGTTAATTCCACCTTAACACTTCCTTGATTTAATCAGAAATTATTGACAACCCCGATCAGCTAAATTGGAAATAGCTGGGTGCGGATTGAGTTGATAGTATTTTTGATAGGTTTTCCCAGATGACACCATCCTCCCGCCAAATTCCTCTCCGTTGGGTTCTGATTGTTCCCTTTCTCCTCCAAATTTTTGCCGCGGTTGGCTTAACTGGATATCTCTCCATTCGTAATGGACAGCGTGCCATCAATGAAGTCACAGAGCAACTGCGCAGTGAAGTATCTAACCGCATCGAAGAACGTCTCAACTCCTATCTGGAAATTCCCCACCTGGTGAATGCTCTCAGTGCTACAGCCATTCGTCGCTTCAACCTTTGGAATCCAGAGGATATGAGCGGTATGCAGAGTTATTTATTTGATCAACTCACCCTATTTCCTCATCTGAGTTATATTGGTTTTGGAGGCGAAAAACGAGAATTTGCAGGCGCAGGACGCAATGATGATGGTTCTCGAACCCTTGAAAAAACCGATCGCACCACTAAGTTTGTTAATATCGTTTATGCAGCCGATTCCCAAGGAAATCCCGGCGAAATTCTTGAAGAAGCACCTGACTATGATCCCACAGTTCGCCCCTGGTATCAAGCCGCCGTTACAGCCAATAAACCCATCTGGACAGAAATTTATCTCACTTCTAATGGGGAACGCTCAGTGTTTTCTGCGGTGGAGCCATTTTACGATCGCCAGAATAGTTTGCGAGGCGTATTAGTAGTAGATTTAAGTCTTTGGCACATTAGCACATTTTTACAAGAGTTGAAAATTGGCAAAACAGGGCAAGCATTTATTGTCGAGCGTAATGGCTTATTAGTAGCCGCGTCTCGCTTAGAAAAACCCCCCGTAGATGCTCAGGGAGAACCGCAACGATTTCTGGCTTCCCAAAGTAGGATCGAATTAATTCGCGCTAGTGTGGCAGCTCTAGAAAAAAGATTTGGTAGTTTGGAGCAAATTCAGACCCCCAAACAGATGAACTTTCCTGTGCATCATGATCGCCAACTTTTGCAAGTTACTCCCGTTACCGATCATCGGGGATTGGATTGGTTGATTGTGGTGGCGGTGCCTGAAGCTGATTTTATGGAGCAGATTAATGCCAATACTCGTCAGACTATTTTACTCTGTTTGTTAGCCCTGGGAATTGCCTCAGTTTTGGGCATATTTACGTCGCGCTGGATTGCCAAACCGATTTTAGCTCTCAATCAAGCCTCTCAGGCGATCGCCGCCGGAAATTTTCAACACCACCCAATCCCTACCAGCATTAAAGAGTTTAACAGCTTAGGGCAATCCTTTGCAGAAATGGCAAGACAAATACACGACTCATTCACCACCTTAGCCAACACCAATGAAATCCTAGAACAACGAGTAGAAGAGCGCACTGCCGAACTCAAAGAAGCCAAACTTCTCGCTGATGCTGCCAATGAAGCCAAAAGTGAATTTCTCGCCAATATGAGCCATGAATTGCGAACGCCTCTGAATGGAATTTTGGGCTATGCTCAAATTATGCATCGCGCCCAAGATCTCAATCAGCATCGCCAAGTAGTAGGCATCATCGCCCAAGCCGGTTCCCATTTATTAACCCTAATTAATGATATCCTAGATTTAGCTAAAATTGAAGCGCGAAAAATGGAACTTTTCCCCAAAGATTTCCATTTTCCTTCCTTTTTAGTGGGAGTAGCAGAAATTGCCCGTGTGCGGGCGGAAACCAAAGGAATTACCCTCACGTTTGCCCCCGATGAACCTCTGCCGACTGGGATCAAAGCGGATGAAAAACGGCTCCGGCAGGTATTGCTGAATTTATTAGGAAATGCGATTAAATTTACCGATCAAGGGCAAGTCATTTTTCAAGTTCAATGCCTCACCACCGATCCGATAGCAAATACAGCGACTCTGCGCTTTAGTATCCAAGATACAGGCATCGGGATGAGTGCCGATCAACTGGAAAAAATCTTTCGTCCTTTTGAGCAGGTAGGTTCCAGTTCTCGCCGTTCCGAAGGGACAGGTTTAGGTCTATCAATTTGTGGTAAAATTGTGGGAATGATGGGGAGTGAAATTGAAGTGAAAAGTAGTTTAGGGGTGGGAAGCACATTCTGGTTTGATGTGACTTTACCCTTGTCTACGGAATGGATTAGTAATGCGGCGATCTCGGAAAAAGGTAAGATTATTGGCTATAGGGGGGAACCGAAGAAAATCCTAGTGGTTGACGATCGCCAAGTGAATCGGATTGTCATTGCGGAAGTACTCAAACCCCTAGGCTTTGTGATTGATGAAGCGGAAAATGGGCGGGAAGGGTTGCAGCGATTTACCGAATTCGAGCCGGATTTAGTGATTACAGATATTGTGATGCCAGAAATGGATGGCTATGAATTAGCTAGAGCGATTCGATCTTCTTACGGCTCAGAGTTACCCATTATCGCGGCTAGTGCGAGTGTTTCCCTAGCGGATCAAAGTTTAGCGATCGCTGCTGGCTGTAATGATTTTCTCGACAAACCCTTGGACATGGAAAAACTGTTCATCAGTTTGCAAAAATATCTCCAGTTAGACTGGATTTATGAAACTCCAGAATCTGTCCCCCCAGACTTAGAAGGAGAAATTATTTTACCGACTCCAGAGGAATTAGAATCCCTACGTCAAGCGATCAAAATTGGCGATATTGAAACCATTGAAGAGGAAGCACGACGGCTAAAAGCCACTGAACCAGGCTATCACCAATTTTGCGATCACCTTCTCGCCTTAGCCGCCGAATTTGATGAGCCAGGAATGTTAGCATTAGTCAATTCAGTATGCCATTCCGGCTGATCTTATTACTTCTGCCACTCTTGCAGTAGTTGATTTACTTTAGCAATGCCTTCCTGATTGCCTGCTTTCTGATAAAGAGATAGCGCCGCATCTAACACACTCCGAGCCTCCTGTTGGCGATCGCGTCCTTTCAACGCCAGCGCTAACTGATAATAGCCTTCCGGATCTTGTGGAGCCAATTGTACCACTTGCCGATAGGTGGCGATCGCCAACAGCATATCCCCCTGCTTCAACAAAATATCCCCCATGGCGCGATAACCCTCCACCAAGTTCCGATCCAAAGCCACCGCCCGCTGGTAAGCTTGATAAGCTTGAGGCAAATTATTAAACCCCTCCTGAAGTTTACCAATCGTCAGATAAATCACCGGATTACGGGAATCGAGTTGCGCCGCCTTCTCTAGCGCCGCCTCTCCCAAATCCAAATTCCCCCGCGCCAACCAAGCACTTGCTAACTTCACCTGAATACTACCAGAGCGCGGATTGAGTTGTTCTGCTTGCCGCAAATGCTGAATGGCTGGATCGAGTTGCCCCTGTTTTAGTAAAATCGCTCCCATCAACTCATAAGCTTGGCTATTTTTCGGATCGGCACTGAGAACCTGCTGGTACGTCTTCATCGCTCCGGCTAGATCATTTTGCCGCCATTGCACCACTCCTAACCCCAAATAGGCATCCAGGTTTTTGCTATCTAGCCCAATGGCGTGTTGATAGGCAATCTGTGCGCCAGCATTATCGCCTACTTTAGCTAGAGTATGACCGAGAGCATAGTAAAAGTCTCCATTTTGGCGATCGTGCATCACGGCTTGGCGATAGGCTTCTGCTGCCGCTGCATAGTTTCCTTGTAGTGCTTGGAGATATCCAATCCCAGAATAGAGTCGAGCATTTTGAGGATCGAGGTTTAAAGCTTGCTGATATGCTTGGATTGCCCTAGGATAATCTCTCGCCTCCACTAGCTGTTTACCTTGTTCTAGTAAAGCATCCAGTTGATCGTTAGGGCGTTGGGCAATCAGTTGTGAGGCGGGAGTGGGGGCAGGAGTCATCCCCTGAATGGCTCCCCAAACCAATAAACTCACCAGAAATTGGGTTGATTTGTGCATAGCTTAAGTTGAACTAGGAGTGTGTGAGGCATTTGTAAAGAGAATTTACTATTTCTTTACGATTCCGGCAACTCTTCTGATGAAAATTTTGGGGCGGAGGTTCCTCGGATCTACTCAAGAGCCGAGTTTGAAGGCTTCTACAAATAGGCTATACATTACCCCAATTTTCCAGCTATTGATCGCCTCTCGCCAGAGATTATCCTGACTCCAGAATTGGCCGCTATAAATGGCTCGATTCAGTAATTCTACAATGATGACGAGTATCGCTGCCACAAAGATATCTTGCTGGGATCTTTGTCCGGCGATCGTGGATAGGGCTGTACCGAGAAAAAAACCAAACAGTAGAGCAATTGTTAATACGGACAAACGCCGCCAAGGGTTTCGCAGTGCTCTGCGAATTTGATCGCCTAATTGATTGACTAAAGCATTTAAGCGAGTATTTTGGGTCATCTTCCTGGTTGATTTCTAGGGGATTCCAGGGGTAAAATTCGGCTTTGGGCGATGAGTTTTGGCCACAGGATGAGGAAGTATGCCATCCACAGGCAGAGGGGGAGGGAGATGAGTAGGGAAAGCCACCAATGGTGAAAGACGATCCAACTGAGGGCGATCGCCCCCATCCCTGTTAAAATAATAGACCACGGTTGACACCACCAAGGCTTGTAATCCCATTCATGTCCGCTTGCGGAAACGGTGACAGGTGTATTTTTTGACCCAAAAACCAAGGGTAAGCCGCTGAGTTTAGGCATAGGGATGAACAATTCGCGGCTTTAGCCGCCGAGTAGCTGGCCATTTGTTTGTATAATTATAGGGAAAATTGTTCACGCTCGTAAAGCAGCCTAATGGTGATGAGGAACGGTAGAGAGTTGCGGTTGAGCACAAGCGAGATAGGTGATGAATTCTGAAGTAAAAACTCAAGCCTTATAGCGCTTTGCGCTAGGCAAAAGGCAAAAGGCAAAAGGCAAGTCGGAGCGAGAATTTTGCTTGAGAGGTTGGCTCTTAGAAGTGAACATTTTTCGCTCGGAGATTGAGTCAATTATCGCCGATAGTCCTAGCCTCAAGCTTTTTTTACCTGAATTTACCCTGGAGCAAGCCTTAGATGAGGATTGGTTTCCTGGGCAACCTCAAGAAAATTTGATGAATAATATACTATTGAGCGATCGCCCAATTAATTGAGGTTAGAATTAACTCTGCGAGTTGAGGTGGCTTTCTGTGTCTCTTGTTTAAGCAGTGACGGTACAATATGGAAGTTTTATTCACTCCGCGATCAATATCTGCTTAAACCTATGACTTCCCAACCGAAAATTATTGTACTGGATGATGATCCCACCGGTTCCCAAACGGTGCATAGTTGTTTATTGCTGATGCGGTGGGATGTGGCTACTCTGCGCTTTGGCTTAACTGATGATGCACCGATTGTGTTTATTCTGACGAATACGAGAGCGTTAACGCCAGAAGGTGCGAAAGAAGTAACGGCAGAAGTGTGTGAGAATTTGAAGAGAGCGATCGCCGCGGAAAAGATCCGAAACTTTCTCATCGTCAGTCGCTCTGACTCTACCCTCAGAGGCCATTATCCCATCGAAACCGATGCGATCGCCACCCAACTCGGCCCCTTTGATGCCCATTTTCTCATTCCCGCCTTCTTTGAAGGAGGACGCATCACTCGCAACAGCATCCACTACCTGATCATCAATGGTACCCCTACCCCCGTTCATGAAACCGAATTTGCTCAAGACTCGGTTTTTGCCTACTCCCATTCCTATCTGCCTGACTATGTAGCCGAAAAAACTCAAGGCCAAATTCCCAGCCATCAAGTGCAACGCTTTCTCCTCGAAGATATTCGCCAAGGCAGCTTTAATCGCCTCATGGCACTCACCCATAACCAATGTGGTGTGGTCGATGCAGAAAGCCAAGTAGACTTAGACTGGTTTGCGCAAGATCTCCTCCGAGCCACTGCTGCTGGTAAACGGTTCCTCCTCCGCAGCGCCGCCAGCATCCTCACCTCCCTCGCTCAACTCCCCCCTCAACCGGTGATGGCAGAACACATGAATCAGTATGTGCGAGACGGAAAACCGGGAGTTATCCTAGTCGGTTCCCACGTAAAAAAAACCAGCGAGCAACTAGAGCATCTCTTGGCAGCGCCCCAAATTGTGGGTGTGGAAGTGGAGGTGAGCCATTTACTCGAAAATGACCTGAAGGCGCAAGAAAGCCTGATCCAGGGTATTTTAGACCAAATTCAGACGATCCATAGCCAAGATCAAACCCCTGTAATCTATACCTCACGCCAAGAACTTACATTTCCTACGATTGCAGCCCGGTTAGACTTTGGGAAAGTGGTGTCTCAGGTGTTAATGGCGATCGTGCAAAACCTACCGGAAGATATTGGCTACTTGATTAGCAAAGGCGGGATTACCTCTAACGAGGTTCTCAGTCAAGGATTGGCTCTCCGCAGCGCTCGGCTCTTGGGACAAATTTTGCCAGGATGCTCTCTGGTACGCACTCCGATCGATCATCCCCGGTTTCCCAACTTACCTGTGGTTTTGTTTCCCGGCAATGTTGGCGATCGCGATAGCCTCACCACCGTATATCAACGATTAACCCACCGATCCAAACCCTAAACCCCCGTTTTTTCCCCCCCCATCTCATAGCCGTACCATTTTATGAAATCATGGTTAGAAGAGTTTGCCGATCCCCGACAAGCCATCGGCCCTTCGTCCTGGAAAGGTAGCACTCAGTTGGAGGAAAACACACTTGGTCAATCCTAAAAACTTAACTATGAAATACCGCTCTTTTATCGCCGTTATCCTAGCCTTGTGTTTAAGTCTGATTACGGCCTGTAGCCAAGGCCCAGCCGTAGGCAGCGAAAACCTCACCTACGATGATATTAGAAACACAGGTTTAGCGAACAA
>CAZTRW010000097.1:0-14701 GCA_964616725.1 uncultured bacterium | reverse complement strand
AGGATGGTGAGGTTGTAGAGGGAAATGGGGAGAGAGTTGTTTAACCCTAGGAATGAGCACCCTCTGGTTGATGAATACATCTCTCCCTATTGTCCCCTAGATTAATTTGGGCAATCCGTGAGATTTCATCAACTGCTGCCGGTAAATTCAATTTCCGGAAATTTACTTTGAGCTTCTGACAGGGGGCGTTTTTTACCTTCCTCTTGCCAGTAGTTAATCACTTCGGTGGCTTGGTTGAGTAGTTTAACTCGGTCAGCTTCAGAAATCCAGTGTTTTCGTTCTAGTTCGGTTTTGAGTTCTTCCCAAGCATCATTACGTGGCCAGAAGAAGTACCGGGTGAGGGGACTACTGCCCTTTCCAACGACTTGATCGACGGCAAGGGCAACATTGTCCTCTAGCCAGAGCACTTTTAATTGAAACTTTGACAATCAAACCTCCAACAGAATATGTGTTCAACAGATGCGATCGCCTATTCTATCGCAATTTGAGCCGGTCTGTTCTAGGAGAGCAGAAAATCATCAGCAGGAGAGGAGAATGGGTGCAGCAGCGATGGTGGTATTTGATATTGATGGGGTATTGCGAGAGGTTACTCAATCTTACCGTTTGGCGATCGCCGATACGGTAGAGCAATTTACTCAACATCAGTATCGCCCCACTCTGATGGAGATTGACCAACTAAAAACAGAAGGGATTTGGAATAATGATTGGGAAGCTTCCCAAGAATTAATTTATCGCTACTGGGAAAGCCAAGGACAATATCGAGAAGCACTAGGACTCAATTACTCTGAACTGGTGGAGTTTTTTCAGGGGCGCTATCGAGGCACAGACTGGAATGGATACATTACCTCCGAAACCCTGTTAGTAAGTCGCCCCTATCTGGATACCTTAACCCAAAACCAGATTCTGTGGGGATTTTTTAGTGGTGCGATGCGAGATGAGGCCAAATATGCCTTAGAATATCGCTTAGGCTTATCGAATTTAGCTCTCGTGGCGATGGAAGATGCGCCGGGTAAACCCAACCCTACAGGTTTATTTCAAGTGGTTGAGCAGTTAGATCCCCATCCAGAGATACCAGTATTTTATTTTGGAGATACGGTGGCGGATATGAGAACAGTGGCGGAGGCTAAACGAGAGCAACCGCAGCGTCAATGGTGGGCGATTGGGATCTTACCCCCTCATGTGCAAACCTGTGCTGAACGGATGGCTACCTATGGTGAACAGCTCAGAAATGCTGGTGCTTATAAGGTATTTAAAAATGTGGAAGAGTTTACCCTAGGGGAAATAGAAGCAGTAATCGGCAAGGATCATCCTCTCTAATGGCGATCGCCACTTGAGGCTGTTCTCCATAGATTTAGATACTGAGAATTCTGCCCTGTGGCACAGTAATGCTGTGCATCACTGACGCGATCGCCTAAAAACACATACACAGCTTTACACACCCAATCCCCCCATACGGTAGCGATCTCCGTACCAGTGCTCCCACAATCATGGCAAACCAGTCTACCCTAAAGATATTGAGTTCTCACGGCCCAGATGAAAGAACCCCAGTGTACTGAATCTGATTCTCCTTCCTTGACTGACCCCTCCCGGAAACTTCGCCTGATGCAACTGCCCCTGATCCATGCCAAACTAGAAAAGCCTCTCCCTTGGCTACTAGGACTAGTGAGTATATCCGTTATGGGAGCAGCAGCAATGGTGTATCTCACCACTCGACACGCTCCGAGTGCGGTGGAAGCGTTAAATCGCTTGACCACCCCGGCTCAAGCCTCTACCCTGACGATCCGGATCAAGGCCAATGGTGTAGTCCAACCCGTTCGTCGAGTGAATATTAGTCCCAAAGTCCAAGGGAGACTGGCAGAACTCTATGTAGAACAAGGCGATCGCGTGGCACAAGGGCAGGCAATTGCCCGGATGGATAGTCAAGAACTCCAAGCCCAAATGCAGCAAGCCCAAGCCCGGTTAAACCGCGCCCAAGCAGAACGAGACAAGATTTCTGCTGGTAACCGCTCCGAAGATATTGCCGAAGCCAGAGCGAGACTGATCCGCGCCGAAGCCACCTTAGCAGAACTCCAAGCTGGAAGCCGCACCGAGGACATTGCCGAAGCCCAAGCCTCCCTGACTCGCGCCCAAGCGATCGTCGCGGAGAGCCAATCTCGTCTCCAACTCGCCCAAGAACAAGCCCAGCGCAATCAACGTCTTGCCGATGAAGGAGCCATTTCTCAAGACGATCTCGATCGCCAACTCGATGAACAGCGCCGCGCTCAAGCCTACTTAGAGCAAACCCAAGCAGGCGTGGCAGAAGCGAAACGCCGCCTAGAACGCCTCCAGAATGGCGCTCGCCCGGAAGAAATCGCCGCCGCCGCCGCCGCCGTGGCAGAAGCTCAAGCCTCTCTAGATCGCCTCCTCAATGGCAATCGCCCAGAAGATATCGCCAAAGCAGAAGCAGAACTAGCAGAAGCTCAAGGCAACTGGCAATACTATCAAGTGCAGCTAGAAGATACCCAAGTCAGAGCACCTTTTGCAGGATTGATTGTGCAGAAATACGCTGAACCAGGAGCCTTTGTCACCCCCGTAACGGCAGCTTCGTCGGCTGACTCAGCTACTTCTACCTCGATTGTGGCGTTAGCTCAAGGGTTGGAAGTGCTCGCGAAGGTGCCGGAAACAGATATCGGCCAAATTCAGCCGGATCAGAAGGTAGAAATTGTGGCGGATGCCTATCCCAATCGTACCTTTGAAGGGCGTGTGCGGTTAATTGCGCCGGAAGCGATTAAGGAACGGGATGTAACCCTGTTTCAAGTGCGGGTAAATATCGAAACGGGTTTGGAGATTCTGCAATCGGGCATGAATGTGGATTTAGCCTTTATTGGAGATGAGTTAACCAATGCCCTAGTGGTGCCTACGGTGTCGATTATTACCAGTGGCGGCCAAACGGGAGTTTTGATTCCCGATCGCCGCAATCAACCCCAATTTCAGTCCGTGACGATTGGTTCAGTGATTGGCAATCAGATCCAAATTTTAGAGGGCATTGAAGCGGGGCAGCCGGTGTTTGTAGAGTTGCCAGAAGGACGAAAATTAGAAGAGATTATTAAGCGGGAATTGAAATAGAAGTTATGGATTTTCTTGAGAGCATGAAAATGGCGGGTAAAACTCTCCTGGCTAACAAAATGCGGAGTAGTTTAACGATGCTGGGCATTATCATTGGTAATTCTTCGGTGATTGCGATGATCGGTATTGGGGAAGGGGCCCAAGTGTTTGTGAAGAGTCAGGTCGATTCTTTGGGCCCGAATATTTTGTTTGTGTTACCAGGCAGTCCAGAAGCGCAAGCACGGCCGGTATTTTCTCCGCAAACTTTGGTGCTGGAAGATGGAGTTGCGATCGCCGAACAAGTACCGTCTGTAAAAGCGGTTGCACCGATGCTAACTGCGAGTGAAATTGTTTCCTATCAGGGTAAAAATGTTTCTAGCTCGATTACGGGTAGCACACCAGAATTGCTGCCGGTACGGAGTTTAGATGTGGCAAGAGGGCGCTTTATTAGTGAATTGGATGTGAAGCGAGGGGAAATGGTGGTGGCGCTGGGATCGGAATTGGCAGAACGACTGTTTGGCGATCGTAATCCTGTGGGAGAAACGGTGCGGCTGAAGTCAGTGAGTTTGCAGGTAATTGGGGTGATGCAACCGAAAGGATCGGCCTTTGGGGATAACATGGATATGACTGCCTATTTGCCGGTAACGACGATGACAAATCGGATTACAGGAAATACATCGCCCTATGGCACTGGGATCACCTTTTTGTCTATTGCGATTGAGTCGGAAGAACGGATGAATGCGGCAAAGTTTCAGATTGAAAATTTGCTCAGATTCCGTCATAAAATTACAGATGAGGATGATTTTACGGTGCGATCGCAAAAGGAGTTAATGAATATTTTGGGCAGTATTACCGGTGCGTTGACGGTGATGTTAGCGGCGATCGCCGGTATTTCTCTGGTAGTGGGTGGCATTGGCATTATGAATATTATGCTGGTTTCAGTGACGGAACGGACGCAAGAAATTGGCTTGAGAAAAGCGATTGGTGCTTCGGAAGAAGATATCTTACTTCAGTTTATGATTGAAGCGGTGATTCTTTCGATTATTGGCGGATTAATGGGGACAGGATTAGGGATTTTGGGTGTGTTTATTGTGGGAGTTTTAACTCCTTTAGAAGCAGGGGTATCCCTAGGCGCGATCGCCACGGCTGTGGGAGTGTCTGGAACCATTGGCTTATTTTTTGGGGTATTTCCAGCCAGACAAGCGGCAAAGCTCGATCCGATCGTAGCCTTGCGGAGTGCTTAATTATGGATAATCCAGCCAAAAATCAGGCGATTATTCGCCTTGAAAATATCTCCAAAGTGTATCAAATGGGCGATGTGGAAGTTCAGGCGATCGCTAATGTCAGTTTAACCATTGAATCCGGCGAATATTGCGCCATTATGGGACCTTCAGGATCGGGAAAATCCACCGCCATGAATATTATTGGGTGTTTGGATCGCCCCACCACAGGGCGCTACGATCTCGATGGTATAGATGTGTCTCAAGTGCCGACTCAAGAGTTGGCAAAAATTCGCAATCAGAAACTGGGATTTGTCTTTCAACAGTTTCATCTTTTACCCCAATTAACTGCCCTAGAAAATGTCATGCTCCCCATGGTTTATGCGGGAGTTAATCCGAGAGAACGTCAAGAAAGAGCCGCCGAAGCGCTTCACAAAATGGGGTTGGGGAATCGGATGCAAAATAAACCCAATCAACTGTCTGGAGGACAACAACAACGGGTGGCGATCGCCAGAGCCATTGTGAATCATCCGGTAGTCCTTTTAGCGGATGAACCCACCGGTGCCCTCGATACTAAAACCACGGCAGAAGTGATGAATATTTTTACAGAATTAAATCACAGTGGGATTACCGTAGTCATGGTTACCCATGAACCGGAGGTGGCTCGTTTAACTAATCGCATTATCTGGTTTCGGGATGGGCGAGTAGTTCAATCTCATTTGCCCGTAGAAGAATTACACAAAGAATGGGTATTTTGAACTAAATTCAGCAGTTCGTTAAATTCAAATTCTGTAATCAAATGGTGAAAATGCCCAACAATCGCCTGATGCTCTGAACCCAATTTAGCGATCGCTTCTTCCATCTCCTCTGGAATTCCCATCATCACGATCTCTTCAAAAGACGATAACCACTCTGGGGGTAATTTGAGCAGATCTTCTAAACTTAACACCTCTTGTACAGAGGCGATCGCCGACTTTTGATCTGGATAGATAAACTTCACCTGGAGATGTTGCTCTAACAGCATCGCAATCATACTCGCATGGTATGGCTTACCAATCAACCCATCACAACCCGCCGCCAGAAAATTGTTGCGCTCTTGCTCAAAAGCACTGGCAGTCAGAGCAATAATCACGGGAGGAGTATCCCCTGCTTGCTGTTTAATCAAAGTAGCCGCTTGATCACCAGTAAGCTCTGGCATCCGAATATCCATAAAAATCAACTTTGGTTGCCAAATTTGCCACTGTGCCACTGCCTCCTTCCCATTCTTGGCTTCGATCACCTGAAATCCCCAATGCCTCAGTATACTCACCAAAAGATCACGATTAATTTCACTATCATCAGCCACTAAAATAGAATAAGTCTGTTGATCTTCTGCCAAACCAATTGGTTGTTGTAAAGAATGCAGATTAGTCTGACTGCTAGTCACTTCTTTGATCTCAATTTCAAACCAAAACTGACTGCCCTTTCCCAGTTCACTAGTAACCGTTATTTGGCCTCCGAGCATCTCCACAAATCGCCGCGTAATTGCTAAACCTAATCCTGTCCCTTCTTGACTGTGGCGACCACTTGCTGTTTGGACAAAAGCTTCAAAAATATGATCGAGTTCCGATGGGACTATCCCGACTCCTGTGTCGGCGACGATAAAGCCTAATCGTTGGGGATTGATACGTTCTATCTGTAAAGTCACCGATCCCAGGAACGTAAATTTAATCGCATTATTGAGGAGATTAATCAAAATTTGTTTTAACTTTACGCCATCCGTTTCAATTATTTCTGGGAGATCTGGCCCATAATTGAACTGCCATCCTAATCCTTTTTGAGTGGCTTTTGGCCCTAATATCGCGTTTACTTCTTGCAAAATTTCTCGCAAATTAACCGCATCGAGATTGAGGGTGAGATGACCTGCTTCGATTTTGGATAAATCGAGAATTTGATTAATTAAACTGAGCAGATAAATACCACTTTTTTCGATCAGACTGATATAATACTGGTCTTGAGAGGATAGGGTAGCACTGAGTTGTAACAGGGAAGGATAACCGAGAATGGAGTTGAGAGGAGTTCGCAATTCATGGCTCATGTTAGCGATAAATTGGCTTTTCGCTTGATTGGCTTTATCGGCTTCTTCTTTAGCGATTTGCAAGCTGAGGTTAAGTTGCTCAAGTTCTTGGGTGCGTTGGCTCACTTCTTGTTCGAGAAGTTGATTGTAGTTTTTCAGGAGGGTTTCGGCTTGTTTGCGATCGCTGATATCCTCAAACAAGATCATTGTATAGATCATCTCTCCCCCTAAGTTCCGAATGGGACAGCTATAAACTTCTAAGGGAGTACGTCGATTGTCGATTTCTATTTCGATATCGTCCACATACTGATTTTCTCCCTTTAGGGCCCGGTTGATGGGACAATAGGCAAGGGGATAGGGTTCTGAAGTTCCCTGTTGGTAAAATCGGTAGATTTCTTGCATCTCGGCTAGAGAACTGCCTGAAGTAGTCTTTTTCAAGAGGGATTTGCCTGGAGGGTTGAGTAACACCAGTTGGTTTTGCGGGTTAAATACGGCAATTCCCAGGGGAATACTGTCAATCAGGGTAATCAGTTCGTGTTCTTTTTCTGCAATTTTGTGAAAGGAAAGTTGCAGTTTTTGCTGCATCTGGCTAAATGCTGTAGTCAGGTGATAAACAACACCAATACCACCAATGGTGACGGGACAATCTAAATCCCCAGAGGCGATCGCCTGGGCACTTTTTTCTAGCTTTGATAAAGGTTTGGTAATCCACCAAGCGGTGATTGTACCCAAGATCAAGGATGATAATAAGGCAAGAATACAGAGAGCAACTGTTTTTTTTCTATTGGCAATCATCTCTCCCATAAACTCTGCTTCGGGAATGATTAAGCCAAGTCGCCACCCAGAAGGTAAGGGCGGAAACGCAGAGTTACCATGGAGTTGTATATTTTGTGCGGAGATCTCTAGTTCTTGAAGATAAATGCTATAGCCTTCGGAGTTTCCTCCAGGTTCTTTCAATTTAGTATAGAGAGGGCGATCGCCGGTAGGCAGGGCGTTTAGGGTTTCCCAGTATTTTCCAGCGGCGGCGACGATTGGATCAGCAGCAGCACTGGGTTTGAGCCGCTTAAAGATGCCATGACGTGCTGTTCCTGCGGAGTCTACGGCAACTTCAAAGGGGGGATCTGGGGTGGAACTGGCAATCAGTTGACCCTGTTGGTCTATAATCATGATTCGGCAGCGATCACACCAGGGTAGGGACTGGAGGAAACTTTGAATTCGTTGCAAATCTAAATTCACCGCAAAAATGGCCTGTAGTTGCTGGTTGCGATCGTATACTGGGGCATAGGCGCTGATGGCTAGTAAAGGTTCAATACCAATCTGAAAGGGGTTTGTCCAACCCGGAGCGCGATCGCGTTGCGCCCCTTTAAACCAGGGTCTTTCTTTCACATTAAAAGGGGAGATGGTTTGTGAATATTGGCGGTGATCGCCATCTTCACTCACAATATCAATGATCAAGCCATTGCGCTGGGGGTTAGAATAGGTTAATTCAATCTCTCCAGCCTTAGTGGCGCTATGGTGTAGGGACCTAAACTCTCCGTTGGGTAAGGCAAATAACACAGTTCTAGCAGAGGGAAACTGCTGGAGTTTTTGCCATAAATGCTTTTCTATTTGCTCCAAATCATTCAGATTTAATTCCCCTCTTTGTACTGCTTCTACATTGGTTTGATTGACTTGTAATAGAGCAGAAAACTCACGAATGAGATAGTCTTCAACTCTGGCTGCTTTTTCCGCTATTAACCTTTGAGTGAGATCCTCAATTTCCTGTTTGCCACTTTCATAGGAGAAGTATCCGACTAATCCAACCATTGCTACCACTTGCAGGACGAAGGGAACAATTAAAACCACTTGTAAAGGCAGAAGATGAATTGCGCGGGGCGAACTTATATTTTTTTGTAACATAGATAACTTAAAAATGCTATTTTGCATAGCATAAGTGCCAAAACAGTTGAAATCAAGCGATTTCAGATTTATTTAATATACGGTTAGGGTTTCCTTTCTGTCCGCCGACTGGAAATGCCCCCTCATCAGATCCGGGATTTTTTACAAAACCTGATCTTGGCGATCACCGGAGTGTGCCAAACCCTTCGGGACAAAACACTTCCCAGACATTCTTCTCCCTACATCACCTCAAGAAATGTAAAGTTTTATGACAAAATCCCTGATTTTGCGTAAAAACCCCCCCCAAAAACCTGAGTAAACAATAGAAGCCTCTGCTTCTGCCCAACCATCAATTGTGCATATTATCGAGGATTAACCCCCATGGCTTTAATCAAGTGGTTTCACAAACCATCGTCTAAAACCATCCAACCCCAGAACTCTCAAACCTTTATTCTCGAACCCATCCTTACCCCTAGCGGTATCGTAGATGGTTTCGACGAAACTCCCGATCCCCTTCCTGTAGACAACTTCAATCTTTCTGATGCAGAAGTGCCAGCAATCGATGATACATCATCAGATCCTCCTGTTAGTGACGAATCTCTTGCGCCGACAGACGAAGTAGAGACAGTAGAAACCCCTAAAACAGATAACCTGATTCCAGAGGCAGAAATTGAGGAGATTGAGTTTATTACCGACTCCCCTACCGTAGACACTGAAGAAGCAAACGTTCTCGATGCCCAATCAGAAATTGACAGTTCTCCAGAGAGCGTAGTAGAGCAAGCCTTGAACCCAGAGATGTCCGAGACTGACTCAGGCGATCGCGACATTGTGGAAGCCGAACTGATAGTCGATAACGCCGATCCGGAGATTGAAACTGATGAAACTACGGGTGAAGAAGATCTCGCCCTTGCAGATCGGGCAGATGAGGTGGTTCCTACGGAATCTGAACCTGATGAGATTATCGATGAGGGGGCTAAAGTTGATCAAGACAATGGGGGTGTAGCCACTGATGGGGCGATCGCCGACAACCCAGATGAATCAGCCCCCACGGACTCCGAACTGGAAGAGATGAGCAACGAGGAAATTGAATCCTCAGAAGAAGATAAAATCGAGCAACTCGCGCCCGTCGAGCCGGTTACCCAAGAACAGCCCCCAGCCCCAACCGGCATCTTCACCGTAGGAGAAACCGGAAAAATTGAAATCGAGTACCTCTTTGACGGTGGCAAATATCAGGGAGAAGTCGCCTTCTTTAGCTTAGAAGGCATGGACAATTTAGACTCCAATGAGTTTATCCAAACTGCCGCAGAGCGCGCTCTAAGTAGCTCTGAGATGGGTCATATCGTCATTTCTGACAAAACAGAAGGCGCAAAATTTGAGGGTTTCCTAGGAGAATCTAATCAAAATAAAGGGGAATTTGCAGGCGTGAAAACCGTGCAAATGCGCCCTGGAGATACCTTTGGGATTATGCTCGTTCCCAACAAGACCGTGCAACAAGTATTCGATAATCCTAGTATCGGCAATTCCGGTCGTCCCTTGTTCTCCCTATCTACCGCTAACCCTGATGGTGGCTTCCATGTCGGACAAATTGCCGATGTTACCGGCGATGGTTCTACCTTTGCGATCGAAGATATCCGCGTTGATGGCAAGAGTGACTACGACTACAATGACATGATCTTCCGCATCAAAGGCGCAACCGGCGATGTCGTTGATCTTGATGATGTCATTGATCCTGACAACGACTGGCGCGAAACTGAATTAGGACAAGAAATCCTGGATTATATCGATGAAGTTTCTAACCCAGATCCTGTTAGCAGGATCGCCGATGACATCGATCAAGAACTGGTTCCTGAACTCGAAGAAGTCCTCAGCCAGTTAGAGGATGAGTTAGCTGAAATTATCGCTAATCCCGATATCGTCAATAATGACCCACCGGCTGGCGCACCCACAGAACAGGAACAAGATGCTCTGATTACCGAACTCACCGCTAAACTCGAAGCCGCCTTTGCTGAGTTAACCAACGATGAGTTTGCTGATGTCGATGCTCTGGCAGGTAAATATGAATTTGCCGAAGAAAACCAGCCCCTTGTTGGAGTTATCGATACCGGATTTGATGCCAAGAATCCAGACATTGACGACAGTCGGATTACCCTCGGCAAAGACAACATCGATGGCGATGACAATCCCTTGTTAGCCGAAGGAGAGGGAGATAACCACGGGACAAAAGTCCTAGAAGTTATTGCGGCTACCCAAAATAACAACCTCGGTATTGACGGCGTTAATGATGATGCTCCCCTGTGGTTGGGGCGTGCTGTTGGTTCTGGCAAATGGGCGGATTCTCTGGTGGAATTTGTGGATGCCGCCAAAGCCTCTGAACAACCCAATGCCGTGGTTAACCTCAGCTTTGATTTAACCCAAGAAAACCCGGATGGCTCCATTACCACCCGCACGGAATTTACCCAAGCGGAAATTGATGCCCTCAAATATGCTCGCGATAACGATGTCCTGGTTGTTGTTGCTGCGGGGAACCAAGGGGAAGCGGTGATGTCTGCCCTCGGACAAGCTTCTGAGGAGTTCGATAACATTATCACCGTTGGTGCAGCCGATGAAGCCGCAGAACGGGCGGACTATTCCAGCTATGGTAAGGGTTTGGATATTCTTGCCTATGGAGCGAGACCTGACGATCCGACTACCCTGACGAGCGATCCTCAAGTGGATGCCTTTGCGGGCTTAACCGCAGAGGAGAAGGAGTTAGTTCAGATTCTGATGCAGCAGTCGGAAAATTCTGCTGAGAATACTAGCACTGTGCCTGCGGCTGCTCCTGTGCCAGAGAATGGGACAACAAATCCTGCCGCTGTAGGGGCGAACGGTGGTTCGCCCCTACCTCCTGTTTCTGTTCCAGAATCAGCTACAAACACCACGGGCAATGAAATACCTATTCTGCCTTTGTTGAGTGACAACTTCAATGCTCAGAATCTGGGTACAGGAGAAATTGCTACTCTTGACCTAAATAATTCTGGCGGCTCGGAAAATCGTCTCTTGTCTCCAGAACAGGAAGCTAACGCTTTGGCAGCTACTCAAAAAATGCTGGCTAATCTCTTGGCTTCTTTGGAAGATGTGGATGGCAGTGATGCCGAATTGGGACAACCGGCTATTTTGGGAACTTCTATTGCGACAGCTAAAGTTACTGGGGCTGCTTCGCAAGTTTGGGCAGCGAATCCAGATTTAACTGCGGCTCAAGTTAAGGCGATTCTGAAACAAACGGCGATCGATTTGCATACTCCCGGTTGGGATAGCGAAACAGGAGCCGGTTTGCTCAATTTGGGACTAGCAATCCAAACTGGATTATTGACTCAAGATCGCGCTCATACTTTTGAGGATTCAGAGATTTTTTCTCCTCTCAAAACCGTCAATGGTTCAACAACTCCGGCAGAGCGTCCCGCTTCCTTCTTCAAGAAACTCTGGAATGGAGCGAAAAAGGTTTTCAACAAAGTGGTTGGCTTTGTGAGGAATGTCATTGTTCCTGTTGTGAAGACGGTGGTGAGTGTTGTGCAGAAGGTGAGCAGCTTTATTGCCAAAGCGGTTCCCATTCTGCAAAAAGTGGGCAGCTTTATCACCAAGACGCTGATTCCTAAATTCCTCTGCTTGCCGGTTTTTGGCAAGATTGGTGTGGTTTTGGGCGGTATTGCTCTGGTTGGAGCGGCTATTGGGGGTGCAGTGTTGTGGTTTAAGAATAAGAATCAGCAACCTACTCCTACCCCTGTTCCCGGCCCTACTCCAACACCCCAGCAAATTTTGGATTTGGAGAATGCTTGGAACCTGCTGACTCCTACCGAGCAAAATGATATCGGGCCAGCCCTGAAAAATGGGATCGATTCCAAGTTTAAACCTTTGTTTGATGGTAGCGATCCAGATAAAATTATTCCTTTACTGCAAACCATTAGCACTTTGAGTTCCACTCAACAAACTGAGCTTGGGTCTTTCATTCTCAATGGAGTTCCGGCTGCATATCTACCATTCTTTAATGGTTCTAGTCCCAATGATCCCAATGTTCCGGCTGAGGTTAAAAATGCTTGGAACAGCTTGACTCCTGCTCAGAAGAGTGTCTTGGAACCAGCGATGCTTAATGGGGTTACCAGTCCTTATGGTCGTCCTCTGTTTGATGGTAGTGCGGGAGGTCAGCAAATCACTAAGGTGCTGAATGTTTTGAGTAGCACGGCGTTGAATGATACTCAGCGCGGTTTAATGGCGGGTTTCCTGCTCAATCCGGGGGGTATTCCCACAGAATACGAGTCTCGATTCACGTGACTGACGACGCTGGCTCACCAAATTGCTGCGAAAGAATCAGAAATCCAGCAACTTCAGTGGACGATCCAGAGCTTAACAGCACAAACGAATCAGATTCATACGCTGATTGACCATTACGAGGGCTTGCGACAAGAGTACCAAAATCAAGCCAATTACTGGAATAGCCAAGTCCGCACTTGGGGTATTACCGGCTATCGGTGGGAGTCCTATCGGCACAGTGTTTGGTTCTGGTCAACAACCCGTTGGCGACAAGTCCCCGTTTACGGATGGATTCATAGCCCTCAAGCGGAAGCAAATCGTAATGCGATGCAACAAGCGGCGAATACGGCAGCCCAAATGCGGGATGCGGTTCGGCAGCAGGGACAACCCCAAGTGGGGAATAACCAAGCGCAAATTGCTCTGTTGCAACAGCGGATTGCGACGGTGCAGCAGGAGTTGCAACAGTTGAGACAACAGCAAGTGGCTGGCAGCACTCCGTAGTTGCGATGTGTCGGATGGTAGGGGCGAAGCAAGGGGGATCAAAATACAGCGGTTTTCGCTATCCCACATAACAGCGAACACTGCTGTAAGCCTGAAGGCAAGGGCTTAACTCCCTTGTTTTTTCCCAGGATTGATGAATGGCAACTTTGGAGATGGTTTCTCAGGTTTTAGTGCCAAATGTAAATTTTTGTTAAAAAAATGCCGATTTTGCGTAAAATCACCCCCCGAAAACCTGAGAAAACAATAGAGGCATCAGTAAGTTTGCGGATGATTTGTCTGTTCTGCATTAGGAGAAAACCTATGTCGTTGTTTAACGGATTAAGAAAAAAAAGCCCCAAGGATTTTTGTCCCCAGGACTCTCAAACCTTTATTCTGGAACCGATTCTAACACCAAGTGGCCTGGTTGATGGTTTGGAGGAAGCCCCTGATCCAATTCCTCTAGGGGGTTTGGAGAACTTGGCAGCCGAGATGGAGGAGGTGGAGTTACCTGAGTTATCGGTTGCGGATGGAGAAGATCTGGTGCAAGTGCCAGAGGATTTAGAGGAGTTGGAGTTTGTTTATGATTCAGAGTCTGAGGAAACAGAAGGGGACTTCAGTTCATCGATAGATGATGAAATTACGGAAACACTGACAGAGAAGTTGTTGGTGGATGATATTGAAGAGGTTGAACCAGCAGAGGTTTTGGAGGGTGAATCTGAGGATTTGCCAGAAGATGGTGAGGAAGAATCCGAAGCTGTTGAAGAAACTGCTGAAGAAACTGTTGAAGAACTGGTAGAGCCAGAGATGGCGGAGAGTTTGGTTGAAACTTCTTCTGAGCATTCGGGAGTGTTTACGGTGGGTGAGACGGGAAAAGTGAGGGTGAATTTCCTGTTTGATGGTGGCAGATATGAGGGAGAGGTTGGACTGTTTAGTTTAGCGGATATGGATGATTTGGAAACGGGTTCTGAGGAGTTTATTCAGGAAGCGACGCAACGGGTAACTAGTGATTCTGAACTTGGTCATATTCTGATTTCGGATAAGAGGGAAGGGGCTAAATTTAGTGGTCAGATGTATGAATCCCAGGATGGGAATCAGGGAGAGTATCAAGGGGTGAAAACCTTTGAGATGAAGGCGGGAGGAAAATATGGGTTGGTGGTTTCTCCGGATGGGGCGATCGCCAATGCTGTTCAAGACGGTAGTCCATTATACTTTTCCACTGATCCAGAGCATCAGGAACGGTTCGCGGATATCACGGGGCATGGAAGGGCGTTTGCGGTTGAAGATTGGAAAGATGGCGATCGCAATGATCTCATTTTTCAGCTTACTGGAGCGACGGGAGATTTACCAGAATTAGATGAGGTGATTGATCCGAAATTAGATTGGCGCGAAACCGAAACTGGAGAAGAAATTCTGGATCATCTCAACCAGGAATTTCATTCTGGAGTCTTTACTGTTGGGGAGTCGGGAGAAGTAGAAATCGATTTTCTCTTTGATGGTGGCCAATATGAGGGAGAGGTTTCTATTTTTAGTTTGGAAGGGATGGAGGAGTTTGATCTAGATTCTAAGGAATTTATTCAAGAGGCAGCGCGTCGGAGTTTGTCTAATTCTCCTGAAGGTCATATTGTCATTGTTGATCGAATTGAGGGGGCAAAATTTGAGGGTATTTTAGGGGAATCTAACCGCAATGATGGACAATATT
>CAZTRW010000096.1:0-14744 GCA_964616725.1 uncultured bacterium | reverse complement strand
GTGCGATCGCGGCGAGGATGGTGTCGGTTCCCGGCGAAGGTGACTGGGGCGATCGCCAAAGGAACCGTATTTGTACCGATGCATTGGGGAGCGATGTGGGGCGATCGCACGGAAGCCAATGTCTTAACCCATGGTGAAGCCTGTCCCTTTTCCAAACAACCGGAACTCAAAGCCTGTGCTGTGCGCTTAATCCCCATTCCCCCAGCCAGTGAGAATGGGGATGGGACAAATGCCTCTGCTGCGCTCTGGCCGGCAGCAGAAAATTATACTCAACTCACCGCCCTTCCTCATGGCTCATCTTCTGGGGGGATAGAGGCAGAAAAACTGGAAAGGAGATAAATACATCCTCCCACCAGTGCCAGACTGACTGCTCCCATTAACCCTTGGCTAAAGAGGGAGATCTGAGGTTGGTGGGGTAAGAGGAACCCATTAAATAAGGCCATCCCCCCCGTAAAGCCCCCAAAAAAGCAACCTACGGCTATCCCTCCCTGGGAGGGAGGAACCACGCCCAGGGCGAGGGGAACTGTGCCATTGGAGAGGAGGGGAAACGCGATCGCCATCATGACGATCGCACCACCCCATAGCATCACCAACGGTACACTAGCGATAAACGGTAGCAGCACCATCGTCGTCCCCACACCCATCAGCATCGCTAGGGTGTTTCCCCACTGAGTCGCTATACGTCCAGCTAAAAGAGTCGTAAAAACACTGAGTATTCCAAAACCGAGCATAAATTCAGACCCGGAAAGGGGGAAATGGGTATAGCTATCTACCACTTTCGGTAAGGTCGCAAAGAAAAATCGCGTTGACCAAGCTACGAAAGTACCGGTAATCCAGAGACCTGCTAACAGGGGCAGAGCTAGGGGAGCAGGTTCAGGAGCGGATTCCGGTTCGGCAGGGACGGGGGGATGAAAAAGGCGCAATAGGCTCGTTGTCCCCAGGAGCACCAGGGAACCCAGGGTAAAAGCGAAGGCTGGCCCTAAACTGAGGAGAAATGGGGTGACTAGAGGCCGGCACGTGCCGATCAATCCTGTCGTTAAAGTTACGATACTGGCCGCCTGCGGTAGGGCGGAGGGTTTAGCGTAGTAGCCAAGGAGAGCTAAGGCGGGGGCGCGAAACACTGTCATGGCGATCGCCCAAGCCACCGCCGTAAAAGGGAGTATCCATTTACTCACCGACTGCCCCCAAATGACTACCGCGGGAATGGCGATAAAGCAGGCTGAAGCGAGGATTGCACCAAAGCTAATCCAGGGCAAGCCTCTACCTACCCATTGTCGTCGCTGTTGCGACAGTCCCCCCAGGATCGGTTCCGTAATCGCGGCGATCGCATTTTCCACAATCAGCAGCGTTGCCCCTAACTGGGGCGCTAAACCCAAAGCCACCAATAAATCTTTCAGGTATAAATCATAGATAATCCAAGTCAAGGTAATTGCCCCTTGGACTCCTGCCAGAGCCAACACCTGAAACCACAAGACAGAGCGAGAGGAAGAAAGGAAATTCATCGGTATAGACCATTTGGGCAAATGGACTCAGAGCGCTACAATAGAGCAAATGTAAAGAAATGTAAGGGAAACCATGGTAGATCAGTTAATTCGTGCCACAGCCGCCCAAGGAGGAATCAGAGCCGTTGGGTTAATTAGCACACGGTTAACAGAACAGGCGAGGCAACGACATCATCTCTCCTATGTAGCCACCGCAGCCCTCGGACGCACCATGGCAGGAGGATTACTTCTGGCTTCAAGTATGAAGCGTCCCGGATCAAGAGTCACCCTTAAGGTTCAAGGCAATGGTCCCCTAGGAGGAATTCTAGTCGATGCGGGATTAGATGGCACGGTCCGAGGCTATGTCGATCATCCCGAAGTCGAGTTACCTCCCAACGACAAAGGCAAGCTGGATGTGGGAAAAGCCGTAGGCAAAGAAGGTTACTTGTATGTGGTGCGGGATGTCGGTTACGGTTACCCCTACTCCACCACGGTAGAGTTAGTCTCAGGAGAAATTGGCGAGGATCTCACTCACTACTTAGCTACTTCAGAGCAAACCCCCTCAGCCCTGATGCTGGGTGTGTTTGTTGATGAGCAAGGAGTCAAAGCTGCCGGGGGATTATTACTGCAAGTGTTGCCCAAAGCAGCAGAGGATGAGGCATTGGTGAGGGCGCTGGAGTCTCGAATCGCGGCATTGTCTGGATTTACCCCCTTGCTGCGGGCGGGAAAAAGTTTACCGGAGATATTTGAGGATCTCCTCGGAGAGTTCGATCTGGAGATTTTACCGGAAACTCAACTGGTGCGCTTTTCTTGTCCTTGTTCCCTCAATCGGGTATTGGGGGCGTTAAAGCTACTGGGGGCGAGGGAATTGGAGGATATGCTGGAGAAAGATCGGGGGGCAGAGGCAACTTGTGAGTTTTGCCATGAAATCTATCAGGTGAATTCGGAGCAACTGGGTGCGTTAATTGAAGATTTGCAAAGTGGTACGGGTGGTTAGGAGAAAGTCTGAAGGAGATAGAGAGCAAAATCTTGGCGTTTTCAGGCGAGAGAGGTAGGATAAGGACTACAATAAACCCCATGGCTGGCGATACTCCTGCGGAGTCGCTGCGCGATCGCCTAATCTCCTGATTATTTAACCCTTTTCCCGAACTGGCGTTATGAATTCTTCATCCAACCCTACGTCCTCCCCCCTCAATCCCCAGAAAATAGGGCCCAATTCTTGGCTGTTCTGGATCTTGTTGATTGTGTTACTCCCCGGTGGGTTGGGGTTTGTGAGTATGCTCACTTTGGTAAAGTTACCCCATTTGCCGAACTGTAGTAAGGTGCAATGGTTAATGGCTTCGGCTTCCCTACGGTTACATTGCGCGGAATTAGCGGCCCAACAACAGACGGGAGCAGGGTATTTAGAGGCGATCGCCATCGTCAATGCCCTACCGCCCGATCATCCCCTACGACCGCGCATTAATCAATCCATTGAGGATTGGGCCGGCAATATGTTAGTCTTAGGTGACCGGTTATTTGATGAGGGAAAACTCCAAGAGGCGATCGCCACCGCCCAAAAAATTCCCACTAACACCACCGCCGCTGCCTTAGTGGCCAATCGCATTGCTCTCTGGCGAAATGTCTGGGAAAAGGCAGAAAAAATCTACCAAGAAACCGAGCAACTGATTCGCCAACGAGAATGGACTCAAGCCTTTCGCCAATCCACTCGCTTGCTGGCTATTGATAATCCCTATTGGACGGAAGTAAAATATCAAGAATTAACCCAATTAATTCAAACGGCACGGGTGGATGGCGAAGCCCTCACTAAAGCGGAAGATTTAGCGGAATGGGGCACGGTGGCAGAATTGCTCAAGGCGATTAGCCAAGCAGAAAAAGTGAAGAAATCTAGCTATTTGTATGGAGAAGCTCAAAATCTGATTCGGAAATTTGGGCGAAAAATCATCAGATTAGCTGAAGAAAACCTGGAGAAGGGAGAGGGATATCAAGAGGCGATCGCCATCGTCCCAAAAATTCCCCCATCCGCCCAATTAACTAAGGAAGTAGAAGATTTTATTGTCTTGGCCAAAGCCTATCAGTTAGCCGGGAGTGATACCATCTCTGGCTTGGAGGCGGCGATCGCTCAAGCCCAACAAATTGATATCAAACGCCCCCTCTACGGTAAGGCACAATATCTGATTTCCCGATGGCAGCGAGAAATCGAAGACGTAGCCCGATTAGAAAAAGCTCGTAATTTAGCCAGAGGAGGCTCGGTAGAAGATTTAGCCAGAGCCGTAGCCGAAATTTCTCTCATTCCCCCCAATAACCCCCGCTACAATGAAGCTACTGCCCTATTAGACTCCTGGAATGGCGAAATCCAAACCATTCAAGATCGCCCCTATCTCAATCGCGCCGAATCGTTAGCCCTAGGGGGAGATCTCAAAGACTTACGCTCTGCCATCTCTGAAGCCAGTGCCATTGTTCCTGGGCGCAGTCTCTACGGTGAAGCCCAAGAAAAAATGAGCCGTTGGCAAGCTCAAATTGAACGGATTGAAGATCGTCCCTATCTAGATAACGCTCAGAGTTTAGCCTTTGGCGGAGATGTCCTCTCTTTGCGTGCCGCCATCAATGAAGCTCAACGAATTAGCCCAGGACGGGCCCTTTATCCCCAAGCCGAGGAAAAAATCCAACTCTGGACTGAGCAGCTACAAAGGCTAGAAGACTTGCCCTATCTGGATCAAGCACGGAATTACGCCAATCAAGGGGATCTGAGTCGGGCGATCGCCACTGCCGGTCAAGTGGCTTCTGGCCGTGCTCTTTCTGGAGAAGCTAACGGCTTAATTCAGGACTGGCGCTGGCAACTCAGGGCCCAGGAAAGTCTCCAAGATGCCCAGCAAATTGCTGCCAGAGGAACGCCAGAAGATTTAGCAGCGGCAATTAATCGCGCCGAGCAAGTCCCCTCAGAACATCCCTTGCGCCCCAATGCGGAGCAACAAATAGCCACTTGGGGACAACAACTGCTCAGTTTAGCTCAAGCACGAGCCAATTATGACTTGCCAGGGGCGATCGCCATTGCCGGGAAAATCCCCGCTTACCATAGTCTGTACAGCACCGCTCAGTCCCAAATCGCCACCTGGCAGAGCCGCGTCCTTGCTCCTCCTGCTAGTCCCTCCGTCCCTCCCCCTCCCGTACCTGGATTAGAGGTACTGCCCATTAGCACTCCCAACTAGCCTGTACTAATCCACCGATACCACATCCACATCCACCGTGGTTTTAGGTTCTGAGGAAGCTTCAGCAGTCGGTTCAGCCGCCGATTGTTTTGTCTTCACCCGATCCACAATTAACTGGGATACTTCCGAAAGTAAAATTACCATCAGAGCTACATCATCAATTTGACCAGCCAGGGGAAACACATCTGGGGAAATATCTAGGGGACTAAACACATACACCAACGTGCCCAGAATTACCCACCAGCGATATTGGGGATGGCGAATCAGATTACGATACCAAGTGTATAACGATTGAATGGGGTTACTCATGCCTGCAATTCCTCTCAATAGTTTTATTGTGGCAAATTCTCACCCAGAATATAGAGTAAGGATTTCCCCACCTGGCTGGTGAGGGTGAATCACTGACTCTGAGGGTACTTTCATGGTTTTTCCTAGTCCAGACTTCACTGCTGTCCTAACTGTGCTACTAAGGCTTGAGTAATTTGTGTTTTTAAGGCAGCATCTGTGGGTAAATTACTGGTAATTGCATTAAATCGAGTGGGAGTCAAGCCGTAATTGGTACTGATCTCTTTAGCTTGAGTACAAAACGTGACAATTACTGCGCGGATTTCTGGGGACAATCCGACGAGGGTTTGGGGTTGATTACAGCTCAGAATGGGAGCAACGCCATCGGGGGTAAGGGTTTGCACTTGTCCTAGGGAAGCTTGGCGGATTGGTTCAATGTCTAGGATGGCTTTGGCATAGTTTTGGACTTCTTCCTCCGTTAAGGTTACGGCAGCCATTGGGGAGGGAGATGGGGTGATTTCTTCTGGCGTGGAGGTACACCCGGTGAAGAGGAAACTACAAGGTATGGCGGTGTGAATCACAAAAGAGGCGATCGCCCTTAAACATAATAACCTACGTTTAACATTGGAGCTACTGAACATCCTATCCCTCAACTGAAATCACAATACTCAACAATACTCAATCCTAAACTAAAGCCACTCGATCAGCACTTGACGAATCTGAGCTAACTCCTGGGGAATAATTTGATGGGCCATATCAAACTCTGCATACCTCACAGAAATCCCCCCCTTTTGTAACTGCTCACAGGCACTTTTGCCCTTTTCCACGGGAACCACCGGATCAAAACAACCATGAGCCATAAATACAGGAGGTTGATAGAGCCACCGAGGTTCAGAGTGTAAATAACCACTTAGGCAAATCAACCCTCCTAAAGGCAAAGAAAATCCCACCTCTAAAACCATCGCTCCCCCTTGAGAAAATCCTGCTAAAACTATCTTTTCTAGCGGAATATTGGTTTCTTCTGAAAGCAACTGTACAGTCTCTTGAATTTGTTGA
Organism: uncultured bacterium; assembly: GCA_964616725.1. Taxonomy (GTDB): domain Bacteria; phylum Cyanobacteriota; class Cyanobacteriia; order Cyanobacteriales; family Desertifilaceae; genus Roseofilum. The sequence continues at coordinate 8,713 of CAZTRW010000096.1, read as the reverse complement.
CAAGATTCTTGGACTTGTGCCGGATCGGGAAAGTTTAAATCATACCACATTAACCCTCCTGGAACTTGGGGATGGGGAAAGGGAGCCGCCAGAAAAATGAAGTGATATTGAGGTAAATGTAAGGCTTGGGCTAAGGGATATAAATCCTCGGCATTAGCTCCCCAACCATGCAAGAAAATTACCAATCCTTGGGGCGAGTTTGACGCAGAAAATACTTGAAGATAATCGAGAGCCATAAGGGAGTTAAGCCATGGGCTTGCTGTATGGACAGGCCGATCTTAGGAAGTACTATACCATTATTGTTTGAGAATATCAAGCTATTCTTGGGGAATCTTATCAGGCGAGAGAGAACAGATCTTGCGAGGTTCAGCGGGAGGAGGACTAGAAGGGAGTCGGGTTGATTTATTGGTCTGGAATTGGACTAATAGCTCTAAATCGTCTAGGGCTTTTTGTGCCTGTTGAATTTTATCGACTAGAGAAGTAGCTACTTGAGTTCCTGTTTGGGCAAATTGGGTAAATTCTTGAATTCTTTGGCGAAATCGATTCGCGACTCGCTTCATTTGTTGCCCGGCTTCAAAGGTTTGAGTGACTAATTGACTAATCTCAGCAGAAATGCTGCTAAAGCCTCGCATTTCTGAATTCATTTGATTGGCAATAATTGCCAGTTGTACGGCTAAATGACGGACTTGCTGACTGACGCGCTCAATCAGCTTTGAGGTTTCATCGATGGTTTTGAGTTCTTCTTCTAATAGGTTCCCTGTGGCGACGATTTTATCGGTTTGATTGCAAATAATGGTGACTCCTGAGAATGTGGCGCGAAAGGCTCGTTTTCCAGATTGAGATAAAATTTTGCTGATTTGGATAAATCGGTGATTGAGGTCAGCAACTTCTTGGTTTTTTTGGACTAATTCTTGTTGTTGTAATTCCAGGAGTTGGTTGCGCTCGTGAATCACAGCTAGTTGATCTTCGAGTAACCGAGCATAGGCTTCTACTTTTTGATGTTCTCGTTCTAATTTAATGGTATTTCTTTGGCCTTCAATTTGTCTGTTTTCGATTTCGCGATTGAGATCGGAGAGGATTTGGGATTGGGCAAGAATTAAGGTTTGAAAGTCTAATAAAAAGTAAGCAGAAATTCCGGGAAGGGCTTGTTGTTCTTCAAAGACGACGACGAGGGGTTCATAGATGATTTGGGGGTCACGCCCTAGGGCAAGGTTAACGGCTGTGCCAATTTTTTCCAGATAGGAAAGTTGTAGGCATTTTCCCTTAAGTTTCATTTCGTTGAGAAAATATTGTACAGGGTGTTTTAATAGGCGATCGCCACGGTAATTTTCGGTTAAATGCTCGTAAAATAAACGCCGAGAGATCATGCCAATGAACCGTTGAGGAGTGGCGACAATAACTCCGGCTAAATCAGGACGTTGATCGAATTGATTTAAAACCACCTGAGTCAGAGTTGTGGGACTGACTTGAAAATCTTGGAGATTTAAGTCTAGTAAACAGGACTCGACGGTAAGTTGAGCAGGGCGGCTCATGGGGAAAAAAGATAGAGAATAGGGAATTTACCGATTACTGTTTGGCTAACCCGGTAGTTGAGGCTGTCAAAAGATGAGTTATTCCCTATGATACTCTGGGACTCGGATCTTCTGGTATGGAAATTGAGGGCAAATTTTAGGAGGCGGAGAGGATAGAGTAACTTTCCGATGACCAGTGAATGGCTTGCTGGAAGTTAGGATGATTGAGTAGGTGGCTGGCAGCTTCGGGAGTCAAAGGGCGCGAGAAGAGATAGCCTTGTCCGTATTCGCAGCCAAGTTGCTGTAATTTTAGGCATTGTCCTGGGGTTTCGATACCTTCGGAGACGAGTTGTGCGCCCAAATTATGAGCGAGGGTGATGATGGTTTGGACGATCGCCTCTTTAGTGGTATCTAATTCTACTCCATCTACAAAGGCTCGGTCAATTTTGATCATATCCAGGGGCAGTTGATGGAGCCGACTGAGGGAGGAGTATCCCGTGCCAAAGTCATCAATGGATAATCCCAATCCCAAGGCTTTGAGATCGTGGAGGATAGAGGCATCAAATTGGGAGGTTTCTAGAAAGCTGGTTTCGGTAATTTCTAAGTTTAAGCAATTTCCTGACAAATGATGCGATCGCAACAACTCTTCCAACTGCTTCACCAAATTCACCTGTTTCAATTGGATTAAGGACAAATTTACATTCACCACCAAATCTCCTGCGTGGGGAAATTCCTGTCGCCATTGGCGCAACTGAGCACAAGTTTGGTGCAATACCCACCATCCCAACGTGCCAATTAAACCAATTTCTTCTGCGACGGGAATAAACTCTCCTGGAGAAATCCATCCCTTTTTGGTATGATTCCATCTCAGTAGGGCTTCAAACCCCTTTAAACCTCCTGTCCTTAAACACACCACTGGTTGATAGCATAAGGATAATTCTTCTAATTCTAGAGCGCGGGTGAGGTCATGCTCCAACTGTAGCCGAGCTAATGCGCGGGGATGCATGAGTTTCTCGAAACAGGCAAATCCTCCACCCCCTTGATTTTTCGCTTGATACATGGCTAAATCGGCATCTCGTAATAGCTCTTCAGGAGAATGGTAGTCTATGCTACCAAACGTGATCCCAATACTGGCTCCTAAAGAAAACTCATAATCTCCCATGCGGAAGGGAACACGCATTAACTCTACCAAATTCTGGGCAGTGGCGATCGCCTCTTGAGTATCCTTGAGCATCGACAACAACACCGCAAACTCATCCCCCCCAAACCGAGCCAACATATCTTCCCCTTTCAGAGCACTTTGCAATCTCAGAGCCACTTGTTTTAACAGATCATCTCCCACCAAATGACCTAAACTATCATTAATCACCTTAAAGCGATCCAAATCAATAAACAAAATTGCATATAACTCCACTTTTCCCAGATGATACGCCTTAATAACTCCTTCCAAACGATCAATAAACCAAGCCCGATTATTTAAACCTGTCAACTTATCATGATAAGCCTCATATTGCAGTTGCTCCTCCGCTTGACGACGAGCCGTAATATCTTCTACCGTTCCTTCATAATACAGAAGACGACCGTCATTATCCCACACTCCTCGCTGGGTTTCTGAAATCCAAATCACCTCACCATTCCGTCTATAGACTTGGGACTCAAAATCATAAACAATTCCCTGTTCTTGGGTTAATTGATTTAACTGCTGGCGACGGTAAGGATGAACGTAAAGTTGATTTTCAATATCCGTCAAATTTTCGATCAACGCCTCCGGGCTTTCATAGCCATAAAGATGAGCTAAAAAAGGATTAGCACTCAAATATCTTCCCTCTGTCGTTGTCTGAAAAACCCCTTGACTAATATTTTCAAAAATACTCCGATACTTTAACTCACTTTCTCGCAAAGCCAACTCTGCTTCTTGACGCTTGATTTCCTGATGATGGGCAGTAATAAACCGAGAAATATCTTTAGCCATTAGCTCAATCATTTCATAGTCCGCCTCAGTAAACGGATTATTCTTGATTTCTTGAGATAAAAAACTGAGAACACCATAGATTTTATGTTCCACTAAAATTGGCGTTCCCAAATAAGATTCGAGATTGAGATTCTGATAGGGAGGACATTCTCTCAGCCGAGGATGATCGGCAATACAGCGACAGCCGACTGTTTGTTGATGATAGACTACTTCCGAGCAATAGGTTTCAGCTAAATTATAACACAATCCTGGTTTTAATTGTGGCAAATTGGTTTCCACAAACTCTAGGAAAATATGGGGTTGTTCTAAGCGAGCGATAAAGCCTGTGGTTAAGCCAAATAAGGTACATCCAGCTTGTAAATATGCTGCAAATAATTCGTCAAAATTTTGATAATTTCCGGTACTAAGGCGGTGAAGATAGCTTAATCGGGTACTAAATTGACATAGTTGTTCTGCTTGTTGGCGACGTTCCGTTAAATCTAAATCAACGCAATAAAATTCTGCGGCTCCTCGGTGATTAACGATCATCACATGACTAGAGAAAATTGAGAGAGGAGAGTGGTCTTTGCGGTGAACACTTAACTCTCCAGGAGAGACAGGAATACCTTGGGTAATCCAATGATGATATCCTTGACGTAAGGAGGTGGCTAAGTCGGGAGTGAGAATTAATTCTTCTAGGGTTTTGCCGATCGCCTCTTCTGCCGTATAACCATAAAGCTCTGCACTGGCTTGATTCCAAAAAAACACCTTCAGATTTTGGTCATATCCCTGTACCGGAATCCGGGGAACCTCTTCAAATAAACGCCGAAATCGGTATTCATTTTCCCGTAAGGCGATTTCTGCTTGGATTCGTTCCATGGCAATTGCGCTTAATCTGGCTGCTGACTCCATCAGTTTCCACTCTCTCTCTCTGGGTTGTCCGGGAAGTCGCGCAAAAAAGCAAAATGTGCCTAGGACTTGATCTTGTGCAGAGAGGATCGGGATTGACCAAGCGGCTCGTAACCCATAATGTAATGCTATATTTCTATCCTGAGTCCACAAGGAGTCGGTAGCAATATCGGCTACAATTACAGGTTGTTTGCGGTAAGCAGCCGTGCCGCAGGAGTTGGCATCTTCGCGGATAGGCAATCCTTTTTCTAGGGCTCGAGTATACTCTGGGGGTAAACTGGGGGCAGCCCCTAACTGCAAATGGTCACTCTGGGGATTTTTGAGGAGAATGGCTCCTAATAGTTCCGGGGCTTGGTTTTCAAGAAGGTGAATGAGTAAGGTGAGGGTTTCCTGGAGGGGAGCGTTTTTGGCGATCGCCTCCAGGATTTGTTTTTGTCCAGTTAACCACAGTTCGCTATACTTGCGATCGCCAATCTCTGTCAGAGTACCCATCATCCGATAGGGCAAATTTTGCTCATCTCTAAAGACCATACCCCGATCCAATACCCAAATATAATGCCCATCTCGATGGCGCAAGCGAAACTCTAGATCGTAACTATCACCTTGTGCCATCACTGAGTCGATCATTTCTTGGTGTCGCCGTCGGTCTTCTGGATGAATCAACTCTTTAACCAAACCATAGTTTGGGGTAATCGTATGGGGATTGAGACCAAGAAGTTGATAAAGCTGAGTCGTCCAAGTCACCTGGTCTGACTCAATTTCCCAGATCCAAACCCCATCAGTTATGGTTTCAATCATGAACCGTAACTGAGCATCGTGGGTTAGTTTGCTGACCTTGTTCATTCCCTCAGCCCTAATTTAGATAGACTATAGCTTAAAAACCCAGGGTAAGCTAGAGAAGAACTTTAATTTGTGAACTATGAAACTACCAATGCGATCGCCTTCTTTTCTTCCTGCTCTCGCAGTCGCCTTTCTCTCGATCTGCTTAATCCTCATCTCTGGAATGGTTTCCCCTCCCGCCTTCGCCCTTACCCAAATTAAACTCACCGATCTCTCCTACAAAGACTGTCCCCCCGAATTAGCCCAAGGAGCAGTTACCAGTTGGGGATACTCCCAACCCGCTAATTGCTTTATCATCTACGGTAAGGCCACAAACTCGACCAACAAAATGGTCTATGATGCCGACATTTTTGGCCGGATCTATGATGCCAACCGCAACTCCGTCATGGAAAATCGGACTCGTTTGGGGTTAATTGAAGAAGTTCCACCCGGAGTCAGCGACTTTGAAGTCAGAATTTCCGTTGCTGCCAATCAACCCACTCCCTTAATCCTAGAGCAATTCAAAGCGGCCGGTTTTGCTGGTCGAGTCCGTCGCTAAAAGGCTAAAGATCCCTGGAGATTAGTAAACATCCCGGCCAAAAACTGAAGGAGGAAAATTGCCAAAATGGGAGAAAAATCTAGTCCTCCTAGGGGAGGAATAATTGAGCGAAAAATATTCAGGTAAGGATCAGTCAACTGACTCAAATAGGAGAAGGGAGGATCGAACCAGTTGATCGTGGGAAACCAGCTTAATAAAACCCGGATAATAATCAGAACAAAGTAAATGTTACAAAACATCGCTAGGGTATTGGCAAGCAAATACATGGTCAGTTCCTAAAAGTTGCAACAGAGGTTATCAGGATCTTAGCGTAGAGACGTTCTGTCAGAACGTCTCTCCTAAATTTGTCCCTTCAGAGCGCCCAGTTGCTCTCGCAAAGAGGGCGGATTATATCCGAGGGTAAAGGCTTTTGTGCTATCGAGGGAGACATCTTGGGGGCGAGGAGCCGCCATGGGGACTTCTTGTTGGCGGGTGGGTTTGAGCAAATCTGGGGGAAGATCCAAGACTGCCGCCATAATTTGACCAAATTCATAGCGAGAAACTCGCTCTTTGCCGCCTAAGTGCAGAAGTGCTCCGGGATGGTTTAAGGCTAACAGGAGTCCTTGGGCGGCGGTGGTGGCGCTGACGGGGGTGCGCCATTCGTCGATGAAGAGGGAGAGGGGTTGGTGAGAGCGCCAGAGTTTGAGGAAGGGCTGGATGAAACTGCTGCTCTGGGGGGGAGCCGCTCCAAACATGAGGGGCATCCGACAAAGGGTTGCCTGGGGATAGCGCTGGCGGATGGCGATTTCGGCTTGAACTTTTTGAGTGCCGTAGTGGTTGATGGGGGAAACGGGATCGGTTTCTCGGTAGGGGGGTTGTTTGCCGTTAAAGACGAGATCGGTGGAGGTGAAGAGGTAGGGAATGGCGTGTTGGTGACTAAGTTGGGCCATGTGTGCGGCTAGGATAATGTTGAGGCGATCGCTTTCCTGGGGATGGGTTTGGCAGTAGTTGGGGCTAGATTGAGCTGCTAGGTGAATGATAGCATCGGGTTTGATCTGGGTTAATTGCTGCTCTAGGGTGGGAAAGTCTAGTAGATCGATTTTGATGGGGGTGATTCCCGGTACCGTGAGAGCATGGGTATGGTAGGTTCCATAGATGTGCCAGGTAGATTGGGCGATCTGACAGAGGTTCCACCCTAGAAATCCACTGGCTCCTGTGATTAACAGTTTTTTCATGGGAATGGTTAAAGTAAAGTAAGGCGATTAATTTTGATGAGAATTTTATGTCTCAAGACGCTGACAGGCTATTTAAGGAAGGGATGCGGCGCTATCACGCGGGGGAGTTGGAGCAGGCAAAACAGGCTTGGGAGGAGGCGTTAGGTCTTTATCGTACTCTGGATCATCTCCAACGCCAAGGGGCGGCTTTGGGCAATTTAGGGGCAGTGAGCCAAGCGTTGGGGAGAGTGGCGGAGGCGATCGCTTATTATCAGCAGCATTTGGGTTTAGCGCAAGAGATTGGCGATCGCCTGGGTCAACGGAATGCTGTGAATAATTTGGGTAATCTCTATCATAGTTTGGGCGAGTTGAGTTTGGCCCTGGAGTTTTATCAACAGAGTTTGAGTTTAGCCCAACAAGGGGATGATCCGGTTTGGCAAGCTCAAGCACTCTCTGGTTTACGAGGGATTTATCAGCAGATGAATGCTTGGGAGGAGGCACAAGGCTGTTTACAGCAACAATGGGCGATCGCCAAAACTTTTCTGCTCGCTTCTCCCCAACCAGTTTTAGAGATTGCCCTACAATTTTCCTTGAATCCTTTATCTGATTTTGCCGGTGTTTCTCTAGCGGGCATGAATTTTCATTATGCCAATTTAAGGGGAGCCGATTTAACACGCACTAATCTCCAAGGAGCTGATTTAAGCTTAGCAGATTTATCCCATGCTCAGCTAAGTTATGCCAACTTAGCCCAAGCTATTTTGAGTAATGCCAATCTCCGCGATGCCAATTTAACTTATGCCAATTTACAAGGAGCAGATTTACGGACAATTTTGCCCCGTGCGAATTTGAGTTATGCCAATTTGCAGGAGGCGAACCTCTGCGGTGCTTATTTACAACGAGCGGATCTTTCAGGAGCTAATTTAACGAATGCAGATTTAACGAATGCGGATTTAACGGATGTTAATCTTCAAGAAGCTCAGTTGGTTGGGACACTGTTAAAACAGGCTAATATTGAGAAGGCAACTGTTAATCAAGCTTATTTTAAGGAGAATCCCAAACTGTCAGAGGCGCTCAAAGAACATCTGCGGGCAAAAGGGGCGATCGTGGAGTAAAAAGCGATATCAGTGGCGAGATTTATTACCACTGAAGCTTGGGGAAGTGAGGGAGAGCGAGGGGAATATGATTGTTTAGCCTATTGGCGTTATCCCCTCTTTTCTCCTCCAGGAAAACGACGTAAAGAACCGGATACAGCACTTGGCACTGTATTGAGGGACAGTAGGTGTTGATCCCCCTTTCATGTCCTCTTGCGGAAAATCCCCCTTAACAAGGGGGACTTCTACTGCCCCCTTTTTTAAGAGGGGTTGGGGGGATCGAGAGGTCTCTCGAAAGAGCGAAAAGTGCTGTAAGCGATGCCAACCTTAAAGGAGCAAATCTCAGCGACGCGAATCTAGAAGGGACTGGTTTAGAGAAATTTCTATAGTCACTCAGGTTACCAAGTTTGGGGTTGAAATTGGCGATCGTTGAGAATCTCTACGGTTTCTCCCGATGGTGCAATCACGAATAATCCTTTGTGATAGGCGTAACGATCCACTCCCTCGTCAATTTCAATACCTGCGACTGCTCCATAAGCTTGATAGTTTTGATAGATGGGGAAAGCTTGTTTAAATCGGGCAAGTTTCTGTAAAAATTCTTCTACATCGTCTTGTGATAAGCGAGATTTACATTCGACTAAAACTACTTCTGTATTGTCTACTCCTAGGATATCAATTTC